>JBIIHU010000102.1:0-11888 GCA_044235405.1 Burkholderiaceae bacterium | reverse complement strand
ACCTCTTCGGCGCGCTCGATGCCGGACGGAGAGCCGAGCTTGCCCGGATGCAGGCCCGGGCCGCCGGTTGGCACGAGGCGCGGGTGTCGGTGGCGGCCGAGGTCGGCGCCCGCTACGCGGCGCTGCGTCACTGCGAGGCGCAGCTCGCGCTCGACCATGCCGGCTCCCGATCGCGCCAGCGCAGCCTCGAGCTCGCGCTGGCCTCCGCCCGAGCCGGCTTCCTGGCACCCGCCCAGGCCGAGATGCTTCGTGCACAGGTGGCCGAACAGGTGGCCCGCGAGCAGGCGAGAGCGGCCGAGTGCGAGCTCGGCATCAAGGCGCTGGTGTCGCTCACCGCCCTCGAGGAGCCCGCGCTGCGTGCGCAGCTCGCGAGTGCGCGCGGGCGGCTGCCGTCGCCGGCGCGCTTCGCGATCGACCGCATCCCGGCGCGGGCGCTCGCCCAGCGGCCGGATCTCGCCGCGGCCGAGCGCGAACTGCTCGCCGCCCTGGCCGACGTCGATGCGGCCGCAGCCAATCGCATGCCGCGCCTGCTGATCAGTGGTTCGGTCGGTCCGCTGCGCTTTGACGGCGCGGGCGTGCGCCTGGACACCACCACCTGGTCGCTGGGGCCCACCCTCAGCGTGCCGCTGTTCGACGCCGGCGTTCGCGCCGCGGCGCTCGAGGGTGCACGCGCGCGCCTGCAGGCTGCCGAGAGCCAGTGGCGAGCCCGCGTCCGCGAGGCGGCGCGCGAGGTCGAGGAGGCGCTCGTGCGACTGTCGGCAGCGGCCGGCCAGACCGAGCAGACCGACGTGGCGGTCGCCGCCTATCGGCGCAGCCTCGGGGCGGTGCAGACCCGCCGAGAGGCCGGCCTCGCCGGCGATCTCGAGATCGAGGAGGCTCGGCGGATCGCGCTGGCCGCGGAAGCCGCGCTGGTCGCGCTCGCCCATGAAAAGGTCCAGGCCTGGATCGCCCTCTACCGGGCGGCGGGCGGTGGCTGGACGCCGGAAACCAGGAACCCATCGTGATGATTGCCGAAGGCGGACGGATGCGCCCGCATGCAACCCGGGCAGCGGCGCTTGTCGTGCTGGCCTGCTTCGCCGCGGGCCCGCGCTCGCACGCGACCGCCGCCGACGCCCCGGCCGGGCAGGGCGCGTCCGCTGCCGGTACCCCGGCCGGGCAGGGCACACCCGCCGCCGGCACGACGAGCCAGGCGCGCCCGGCGCTGGTGGTCGCCGTGGGCAGCCCGCAGCGCGCCGATCTCGCCGAGCGCATCGTCGCCAACGGCAGCGTCGCGCCCTGGCAGGAAGCCTCGATCGGCGCCGAGGTCGGTGGCCTTCGGCTGGCCGAACTGCCGGTGGCGGTCGGCGACCGGGTGCGGCAGGGGCAGCTGATCGCGCGGCTCGCCGCCGAGACCGTCGAGGCCGACCTCGCCGTGGCCGAGGCTGGCGCCGCGCAGGCGCAGGCCGCGCTCGCCCAGGCGCGCGCCGACGCCGAGCGCGCGCGGGCGGTTCGCGACAGCGGCGCCCTGAGCGCGCAGCAGGTCTCGCAGTATCTCAGCGCGGAAACCACGGCGGCCGCGCAGCTCCAGGCTGCCCAGGCCCAGGTGCTGCAGCAGCGGCTGCGGCTCGCCCGCACGCGCGTGCTCGCGCCCGACGACGGCGTGATCTCGGCGCGTCCCGCGACCCTCGGCTCGGTGGTGGCGCCTGGCCAGGAGCTGCTGCGGATGGTGCTGCGCGAGCGCCTCGAGTGGCGCGCGGAGCTGACGGCAGCCGAGCTCGCGCGCATCCGCATCGGCCAGCGGGTACAGCTTCTCGCTCCGTCGGGCGACGGCGTGCAGGGGCGCGTTCGCATGATCGCCCCCACGCTCGATCCGCGCACGCGCCTGGGCGTGGTCTTTGTCGATCTGCCTGCCGGTGCGCGGCTGCGCGCGGGCGAGTTCGCCCGCGGCGAGTTCTCGGTCGGCGCCTCGACGGCCCTGACCGTCCCGCCATCGGCGGTGGTGGTACGCGATGGCTTCCACTACGTGTTCGAGCTCGGCGCCGATGACCGCGTGACCCGTCGCAAGGTCCAGCCCGGCCGCCGTGCCGGCGACCGTATCGAGATCGTGGCCGGGCTCGCCGCCGACACGCGGGTGGTGGTGTCCGGGGCAGGCTTCCTCAACGACGGCGACCGCGTCCGGGTGGTTCAGGCGCCCGCCGCCGTGCCCGCGGGGGTACCTGCCGCGCCGGGCGCCTCGAATGGCGCACCGCGATGAACTTCTCCGCCTACTCGATCCGCAACCCGATCCCGGCGGTTCTGCTGTTCATCCTCCTGACGCTCGCGGGCCTGATCGGCTTTCGCGGCTCGGCGATCCAGGACTTCCCCGACATCGAGCTGCCGTTGGTCACGATCGATGCCTCGCTGCCCGGCGCCGCGCCGGCCCAGCTCGAGACCGAGGTCGCCCGCAAACTCGAGAACGCGGTCGCCGTGCTCCAGGGCGTCAAGCATGTCTACACCCGGATCCTCGACGGCGTGGTGTCGATCAGCGTCGAGTTCGTCCTCGAAAAGGATGCCGGTGACGCGGTGAGCGAGGTGCGCGACGCGGTGGGTCGTGTCCGGGCCGACCTTCCGGCCGACCTGCGCGACCCGGCGATCAGCAAGGCGAACACCGCTGGCCGCCCGGTGCTGGTCTACGCGGTATCGGCGCCGCGCCTCGACGAGGAGGAGCTCTCCTGGTTCGTCGACAACACCGTGGCGCGCCGGCTGATCGCGGTTCGCGGGGTGGGGCAGGTCAAGCGGCTCGGCGGGCTGCAGCGCGAAGTCCGCATCGAGCTCGATCCGCAGCGCCTCGCGGAGCTGCGGGTGTCGGCCGCCGACGTGTCGCGACGCCTGAGACAGGTGCAGCTCGAGGCGCCCGGCGGTCGGGGCGACGTGGGTGGCGCCGAGCAGGCGGTGCGTACCATCGCCACGGCCGCGACCGCCGACGAACTGCGCGCGATTGATGTTCCGCTGCCCGATGGGCGCCAGGTGCGACTCGATCGGCTCGCCCGCATCACGGACACCACCGCCGAGCGTCGCGCCGTGGCGCTGCACGACGGCAAACCGGTGGTGGCCTTCGAAGTGATGCGATCGCGTGGCGCGGGCGAGGTCGCGGTGGCCGACGGCGTCAAGGCCGCCATCGCCGAGCTCGCCGCAGCCACGCCCGGCGTCGCCTTCGCGGTGGCGGTCGACAACAGCGGGCCGGTGCTCGAGAACTTCGAGGGCTCGATGCACGTGCTCTACGAGGGCGCACTGCTCGCGATCATCGTCGTGTGGGCCTTCCTGCGCGACTGGCGCGCGACGCTGGTCAGCGCCGCGGCGCTGCCGCTGAGCGTGCTGCCGGCCTTCCTCGGGCTGTCGCTCTTCGGATACTCGCTGAACACCGTCACGATGACCGCGCTCGCGCTGGTCGTTGGGATCCTGGTCGACGACGCGATCGTCGAGATCGAGAACATCGCCCGGCACCTGCGCATGGGCAAGCGTCCCTTCGAGGCGGCGATGGAGGCGGCCGACGAGATCGGGATGGCGGTCATCGCGACCACCTTCGCGCTGGTCGCGGTGTTCCTCCCGACAGCCTTCATGGCGGGTATCCCCGGCAAGTTCTTCAAGCAGTTCGGCTGGACCGCGGTGCTCGCGATCCTCGCCTCGCTGGTCGTCGCGCGGCTGCTCACGCCGATGATGGCAGCCTACCTGCTCAAGCCGAAGCCCGAGGCCACGCAGCCCGACGGCGCGATCATGCGCGCCTACCTGCGGGCGGTGGCATGGTGCATCCGGCACCGCCTCGTGACCGCGATCGCCTCGGTGGCCTTCTTCGTCGGTTCGCTGGCACTCGTGCCGCTGCTGCCGACCGGCTTCGTGCCGCCGGCCGACCGCGGCCAGACCCAGGTCACGGTCGAGCTGCCGCCCGGCAGCACGCTCGCCGAGACGCTCGCGGCGGCCGAATCGGTGCGGCAGGCGCTCGCCGGGCTACCCGACGTGCGTCATGTGTTCAGCTCGGTCGGCGGCGGCGCGTCCGGTGATGTGTTCGCGCAGGGCGCAGCCGCCGAGGCGAGGCGGGCGGTGCTGACGCTGACCCTCACGCACCGCACCGAGCGCGCGATCACCCAGCAGGCCGTCGAGGCGCGCATCCGCGAACGCCTGGCCGACCAGCCCGGTGTACGACTCACGGTCGGGCCCCAGGACACCGGCGTCAAGATGCAGCTGGTGCTGCGCAGCGACGATGCCGCGGCGCTCGCGGTGGCCGCGCGCGATGTCGAGCGCGACCTGCGCGGCCTTCGCGGCATCGGCAACGTCAGTTCCTCGGCGAGCCTGGTGCGCCCCGAGATCATCGTGCGCCCCGACTTCGCGCGAGCCGCCGATCTCGGGGTCACGGCTGCCGCGATGGCCGAGACCGTGCGCGTGGCGACGGCCGGCGATTACGACGCCAGTCTGCCCAAGCTGAACGTCAGCGAGCGGCAGGTACCGATCCGCGTGCGGCTTCCCGATGCGCTGCGCGCCGATCTCGACGCGATCGCCCGCCTCACGGTGCCCGGGGAACAGGGTTCGGTGATGCTCGCCAGCGTCGCCGAGCTCTCGATCGACAGCGGCCCGGCGCAGATCGACCGCCTCGATCGCAGCCGCAACGTGGTGCTGGAGGTCGAGCTCGCCTCGCGCCAGCTCGGCGAGCTGCATGCCGAGGCGATGCGCCTGCCCTCGCTCGCGAGCCTGCCGCCGGGGGTGGTGATCGCCGAGCAGGGCGATACCCAGGAGATGCAGCTGCTCTTCCAGAGCTTCGGCCTTGCGATGAGCATCGGCGTGCTGTGCATCTACATGGTGCTGGTGCTGCTGTTTCGCGACTTCATGCAGCCGGCCACGATCCTCGCGGCACTGCCGCTGTCCATCGGCGGGGCCTTCGTGCTGCTGCTGCTGACCCGCCAGAGCTTCTCGATGCCCTCGCTGATCGGGCTGCTGATGCTGATGGGCATCGTGACCAAGAACTCGATCCTGCTGGTCGAGTACGCCATCGAGGCGCGCCGGCATGGCATGGCGCGCACCGAGGCGCTGGTCGATGCCTGCCACAAGCGGGCACGTCCCATCCTGATGACCAGCCTCGCGATGGGTGCCGGCATGCTGCCGATCGCCCTGGGCTGGGGTTCGGATCCGAGCTTCAGGGCCCCGATGGCGATCGCGGTGATCGGCGGGCTGGTCACCTCGACGCTGCTCAGTCTGCTGGTCGTGCCCGCGGTGTTCACCTGGATCGACGATCTCGCGGGCCTGCCGAGGCGCCTGCGCGGCCAGCGGAGTGCGCGCTGAGCGTGCTACGCTTTTCGATCGAGAGGCCGCGTCTCGACGGCCCCGCCCGCAGGAGACACGATGACCACGCCGCTGTCGATCACCCGAGGCCCCACCGAACCGCCGCTGCGCGAGCTCACCATCGGCGGCTTGCTCGCCTGGGCGGCCGAAACCACCCCTGAGCGCTGCGCGCTGGTCATCGGCGCCCCCGACCCCGCCCAACGTCGCCAGTGGACCTACGCGCAGCTGCATGCCGACGCCCTGCGCACCGCCCGGGCGCTCGCCCGCCAGTACCGGCCCGGGGAACGCGTCGCGGTGTGGGCGCCGAACATCGCGCCCTGGATCCTGCTCGAGTTCGGCGCCGCCATGGCCGGGCTGGTCCTGGTCACGGTCAACCCGGCCTTCCGTGCGGCCGAGGTCGAGTACGTGCTGAAGCAGTCGCGCTCGTCGGGGGTGTTCGTGGTGCCCGGTTTTCGGGGCAACCCCATGCTCGACACCGTTCGCGCGGTGGCCGGCAACTGCCCCGAGCTGCGCGGCATCCACGACCTGTCCGACTGGGACGCGTTCCTGGCCACGGGGGAGGGCGATCCGGTGGCGCTGCCGGCGGTCGACCCCGGCGATCCGGTGATGATCCAGTACACATCCGGAACCACCGGCTTCCCCAAGGGCGCGCTGCTGCACCACCGCGGCCTCGTCAACAACGGCGCCCACACGATGGAGCGCATGGGCTTGCCCGATGGCGCCTGCTGGGTCACCACGATGCCGTTGTTCCACACCGGGGGCTGCGTCCTGTGCGTGCTCGGCGCCGTGAGCAAACGGGCCACCCAGGTGCTGGTCGAGGCCTTCGAACCGGGGCTGGTGCTCGAGCTCTCCCAGAACTATCGCGCCAACGCGCTGCTCGCGGTGCCCACGATGCTCGTGGCGATGATGGAGCACCCCACCTTCGCCAGCACCGATCTCTCGTCGATGCAGGCCTTCTGCTCGGGTGGCTCGACCGTTCCGGCCGAACTCGTTCGCCAGCTCGAGCAGCGCATCGGGGCGAAGTTCACGATCGTGTTCGGCCAGACCGAATGCTCGCCGGTGGCCTCGATGACCTGGCCCGACGACAGCCTCGACGACAAGGCCGGCACGATCGGCCCGCCGATGCCGCACACCGAGACCAAGATCATCGACCCGGGCACCGGCGCGATCGTACCCGTCGGGACGGTGGGCGAGTACTGCACCCGCGGCTACCACGTGATGCACGGCTACTTCGAGATGGCCGAGGCCACGCGCGCCGCGATCGACGCCGAAGGCTGGCTGCATACCGGCGACCTGTGCGCGATGGATGCCCGTGGCTACTGCACGGTGGAGGGCCGCCTGAAGGACATGATCATCCGCGGCGGCGAGAACATCTACCCGCGCGAACTCGAGGAGCTGCTCTTTCGGCACCCCTCGGTAGGTGAAGTCGCGGTTGTGGGCCTGCCCGACCCGAAGTGGGGCGAGGAGGTCGGCGCCTTCGTGCGCCCGGCCCCCGGTGCCACCCTCGATCGCCAGCAGCTGTTCGACTACATGCGCGCGCACCTCGCTCCGCACAAGACACCGCGCCGCTGGTTCCTGATGACGAGCTTTCCGCTGACCGGCTCCGGCAAGATCCAGAAATTCAGGCTGCGCGAAATGTGGGCTGCCGGTCAGCTGGTAGAACTCTGAGCCTGCCCGTCGGTCGCATCCACGACCGCTCCTTCATCATCGACACGCAACAGGACCGCATCCCCATGGCCCAAACCGCTCTCGCCGGCCACCCGCCGGCGACCGAACCCGTCGAACGCCTCGATGCGCTGATCATCGGCGCCGGCTTCTCCGGCATGTACCAGCTCCACAGCCTGCGCGACCGGCTCGGCCTGTCGGTGCGGGTCCTCGAGGCGGCCGATGGCGTCGGCGGCACCTGGTACTGGAACCGTTATCCCGGTGCCCGCTGCGACTCCGAAAGCCACTCCTACATGTTCTATTTCTCGGAGGCGCTGCTGCAGGAATGGGAGTGGTCGGAACGCTACCCCGGCCAGGCCGAGATCCTGCGCTACCTGAACTTTGTCGCCGACCGCCTCGACCTGCGCCGCAACATCCGCCTGAACACGCGGGTGAAGGCCTGTCGCTACGACGAGGCGAGCAACCGATGGCACGTGCATACCGAAGCCGGCGAGGTCTACGAGGCCCAGTACCTGATCACCGCGGTAGGGTGCCTGTCGTCGGCGAACATCCCCGACATCCCCGGCCGCGACAGCTTCGCGGGCCGCTGGTACCACACCGGCCAGTGGCCGCACGAGGGAGTCGACTTCACCGGCAAGCGGGTAGGGCTGGTGGGCACCGGGTCGACCGGCATCCAGGCCACCCCCGTCATCGCCGAGCAGGCTGCGCACCTCACGGTGTTCCAGCGCACCGCCAACTACAGCGTGCCGGCGCACAACGCGCCGCTGACGCCCACGTTCCGCCAGTACGTCCGGGAAAACAGCGAAAGCATCCGCCAGGTGATGCACTCGACGCCCAACGGGCATCCCTTCATCATCTCCGGCCGCTCGGCCCACGAGCCCGACCCGGCCGAGCGCAAGGCGATGTACGAGAGCGCCTGGGCCATCGGTGGGCTGCGCTTCCGCGGCATCTTCCGCGACATCCTGCTCGATCAGGCGGCCAACGACACCGCGGCCGACTTCCTGAAGAACAAGATCCGCGAGATCGTCAAGGACCCCGCCACCGCCGAGCTTCTCGCCGATATCGACCATCCCTTCGCCGGCAAGCGCCCACCGATCGACACCGGCTACTTCCCGACCTTCAACCGGCCCAACGTCTCACTGGTCGATGTGCGCGCCGACCCGATCGTGTCGATCACGCCGCGCGGCATCCGTACCGCCAAGGCCGAATTCGATCTCGACATCATCGTCTTCGCCACCGGCTTCGACGCACTCACCGGTCCCCTGCAGAAGCTGAACATCAGCGGCCGGGGAGGGCAGTCGCTGAACGAGCTGTGGGCGGCGGGCCCGCGCACCTATCTCGGGCTGCAGGTCGAGGGCTTTCCCAATCTGTTCACGCTCACCGGTCCGGGCAGCCCGTCGGTGCTGTGCAACATGCCGGTGGCCATCGAGCAGCACGTCGAGTTCGTCACCGACTGCATCGCACACATGCGCCGCGAGGGGCTCAGCCGCGTCGAGCCGCAGCCCGACACCTCGGACGCCTGGCAGCAGAAGGTACAGGCTGCCGCCGACGCGACGCTGCTTTCGAAGGTGCCGCATTCCTGGTACATGGGCGCCAACGTGCCGGGCAAGCCCCGGGTGTTCATGCCCTATGCCGGCGGCATGCCGGTGTACCGAAAGATCTGTGAAGACGTGGTCGCGCGCGGCTACGAAGGCTTCGCATTCAGCCGCTGACCCGTCTCGAGGAACCCACCATGATCGACGCTCTGATCTGTGAACCCCTGCGAACCCCCGTCGGCCGTTACGGCGGCATCCTGAAGGATGTCACCCCGGTCGAGCTCGCCGAGCTCGTGCTGCGCGAGATGGTCCGGCGCACCGGCCTGCGCGGCGAGGACATCGACGATGTGATCTTCGCGCAGTGCTACCCGAACGGCGAAGCGCCGGCGATCGGGCGCGTGGCCGCGCTCGATGCGGGCCTGGGCGTCAGCGTGCCGGGACTGCAGCTCGACCGGCGCTGCGGCTCGGGCCTGCAGGCGGTGGCCGATGCCGCGATGCGCATCCAGACCGGCGTGGCCGATCTGGTCATCGCGGGCGGCGCCGAGAGCATGAGCCAGGCCGAGCACTATGTGGTCGGTGCCCGTTTCGGGCTGAAGGGCGAGGCCCCGCCGATGTGGGACCGCATCGCGCGCGGGCGCATCACCGCCGGCGGGCGTTTTCATCCGGTGCCGGGCGGCATGCTGGAGACCGCCGAGAACCTGCGTCGCGACTATTCGGTGTCGCGCTCCGAACAGGACGAGTTCGCGTTCCGATCGCACGCCAATGCAGTCGCCGCGCAACGCGAAGGGCGCTTCGCCGATGAGATCGTGCCGGTCCCGGTCAAGGGTCGACGCGGCCCGGAACTCGTCGCCACGGACGAGCATCCTCGAGCCGATGTCACGCTCGAAGGGCTCGCCGCGCTGAAGCCGGTGCGCCTCGCGGCCGATCCGCAGGCCACCGTGACCGCCGGCAATGCCAGCGGCCAGAACGATGGCGCCTCGGCCTGCATCGTGGCCTCGCCGAAGAAGGCCGCGGAGCTCGGCCTGCGCCCGCTTGCACGGCTGGTGAGCTGGGCCGTGGCGGGTGTCGAGCCCGAGCGCATGGGCATCGGCCCGGTGCCGGCCTCCGAGCGCGCGCTGTCGCGTGCCGGACTCGCGCTGAAGGACATGGACCTGATCGAGCTCAACGAGGCCTTCGCCGCCCAGGTGCTGGCCTGCACCAAGGCGATGGGCTTCCAGGACGCCGACTACGCGCGGCTGAACGTCAGCGGGTCCGGCATCTCGCTCGGTCACCCGGTGGGCGCGACCGGCGGGCGCATCCTCGCCACGATGCTGCGCGAGCTCGAACGGCGCGACGGCCGCTACGCGCTCGAGACGATGTGCATCGGTGGCGGGCAGGGCATCGCCGCAGTATTTGAGCGGGTGCGCTGAGCTGGCACCTCGACCGACAGCGCCGGCTGATGAGTTGGCTGGTGCGCTGGCCGATGCGCCGGCTGGTGAGCCTGCTGCCGCGTTAGCGCCGGAGGCCGTGCACGCGCACGGCTTTTTCTTTCCATGCTTTGGTTAACATAATACACATTAAGCGCTATTTAACCTGCACACAGGGTCCGCGTGCAGCACCCCTCAGCGCCCCGGCATCGGTGCGCGTGCTGGTGATGGTGCTGGTGATGGTGCTGGTGATGGTGCTGAGGTCTGCGGTGTCTGAAGTGTCTGCGGCGCCTCGACGGACTCGGCGCTCACCGGCGACTCGCGGGTCCCGTAACGCTTGAGGAATTCGCTCGCGCGATCGGCCAACCATCGCGCTTCGGCCATATCGCCCCGCCGCGCAAGGTACTCGGGTGCGCCAAGGCCAGCCTCGTTACGAAGACTTGGATCGGCGCCCTGGGCAACCAGGAAACGCACCGCGGCCATCTGACCTTCGCGTGCGGCCATCATCAGCGGCGTGGTGCCGTTGGCCGATGCAGCATCCACGTAGGCATGGTGCTCGAGCAGCAGCGCCAGCATCTCGGTACGCCCGCCAACGGCGGCGTAGTGCAACGGCGTCCAGCCGCTCATGTTGACCTGGGCGCCTCGACGCAGCAGCAGTCGCGCGATGTCGAGCTCGCCGTGCAGGGCGACGTACATCAGCAGTGTCTCGCCAGCCGGATTGCGAACCTCGAGTTCGGTGAGCCGCGACTCGAGCAGCGCCCTCACCGCCCGGTAGGCCTTGGCCTGAGCGGCGATCAGGATGGCGGGCCCCCGGACGGGATCGCTCAGATTCGACGACAGCCCTCGTACCAGGAGCCTGCGGATGCCGACGTCGTCATCGGCTTCCAGTGCCTCGAAGAAGGCCTTCAGGTCGGCTGCCGACTGGGCCCGCGCTGGGGGAAGCTGCGACCCCAGCGGGAAGACGACCACGGCGAGCGCCGCTGCCAACCCCCGAAGCCGGCGGCGTGCCGCCGGAAGGTGCAGCCGTTCAGGCATCGACATCGGCGAGTTCCTCGTCGCTGACGCGAAAGACTCGCTGGAAGTTGCGGGTGGTCACCGCGGCGATGTGGTCGACCGTGGTGCCGCGAACCTGGGCAAGCAGCGTCGCGACATGCGGCACGAAGGAGGGTTCGTTGACCCGTCCCCGGTGCGGCACCGGTGCCAGGTAGGGCGAATCGGTCTCGATCAGCAGATGCTCGTCGGGAACTTTCGCGGCAACCTCGCGCAATGCCTGGGCGCTCTTGAAGGTGACGATCCCGGAGAACGAGATGCAGAAGCCGAGCTCGATCGCCGCACGCGCGGTTTCCCAGTCCTCGGTGAAACAGTGCATGACACCGCCCGCTTGCGCTGCCTGCTCCTCGCGCATGATCGACAGCGTGTCGGACGAAGCGGCGCGCGTGTGGATCACCAGCGGGAGCCGCGCGATGCGCGCGGCCCGGATGTGCGTGCGAAAGCGCTCGCGCTGCCACTCGAGATCGCCCTTGAGGCGGTAGTAGTCAAGGCCGGTTTCGCCGATGGCCCGAATCCGGGGGCTGCTTGCCGCCAGTCCGACGAGCAGCGAAACATCGGGCTCGGGGGTATCCGGGTAGTCGGGATGGACCCCGACCGTCGCCCAGAGGTTGGGATGGCGTTCGGCGAGCTCGAGTACGGCCGGAAAGCCGTTCAGCTCGACGCTGATGCAGAGCGCGCCAACGACCCGCGCCTGGCGCATCCGCGCCAGCAGCATCGGCAGCTCGGGGGCAAGCTCCGGGAAGTCGAGGTGGCAGTGAGAATCGATGAACACACGCCATTCTAGCCGGCTCGTGGCACGGACCCTGCGACGTGCCCGCTGGTGGGGTGGCGGCTGCCCTCTCGGGCGGTGGGACACCTGCGCGGGCGCCGTCGAGGCGGCGTGCAGGCGCTGACGGGAAGCGTGCCTGTTTTGAAGGGAAGCGCGCGGAAGCTAGAGGGTGTG
>JBIIHU010000101.1:0-11918 GCA_044235405.1 Burkholderiaceae bacterium | reverse complement strand
CTGCTACATCCGCCCGATCGCCTGGATCGGTTCCGAGAAGATGGGTGTGTCGGCCAAGGGCAACACCATCCACTGCTCGATCGCGGTCTGGCCGTGGGGCGCCTACCTCGGCGAGGACGGCATCTCGCGCGGCATCCGCGTCAAGACCTCGTCGTTCACACGCCACCATGTCAACGTCTCGCTGGTGCGGGCCAAGGCAAGCGGCTACTACATCAACTCCATCCTCGCCAACCAGGAAGTCACCGCGCACGGCTACGACGAGGCGCTGCTCCTCGACACCGAGGGCTACGTGTCCGAAGGCTCGGGCGAGAACGTGTTCATCGTGAAGGACGGGCGCCTGTACACGCCCGACCTCGCCTCGTGCCTGGACGGCATCACCCGCGACGCCGTCATGACGATGGCCCGCGACCTCGGCATCGAGGTGATCGAGAAGCGGATCACCCGCGACGAGATGTACTGCGCCGACGAGGCCTTCTTCACCGGCACCGCCGCCGAGGTCACCCCGATCCGCGAGCTCGACGACCGCACGATCGGCGAAGGCCGCCGCGGCCCGGTCACCGAGCGGCTGCAGTCGCTGTTCTTCGATGTGGTGGCGGGCCGCAGCGAGCGTTATCGCCACTGGCTCAGCCCGGTCTGAACGCCGCAGGGAGCCACGCATGAGCGAGCCCAACGCCGCGCCGGCGGGCGCGCAGCAGGCCGCCGTCGAACTCGACGGCAAGGACCTTCCCGCCTTCTGTCCCAACCCGCGCATGCCGATCTGGAACCATCATCCGCGGGTCTACATCGACGTCACCCACGACGGCGAGGGTCGCTGCCCCTACTGCGGCACGGTCTACCGCCTGAAGGCCGGCGCGGTGGTCAAGGGCCACCACTGAGCGGCGGCGAGCCCCGGGCAAGCGCACGAAACCCGCAGCGATCGCGAAGGCCGGCATGCGCACACTCGTGATCGCCCCCAACTGGATCGGCGACGCCGTGATGGCGCAGCCGCTGCTCGCGCTGCTGCGGGCGGGCGACCCCGGCGGCAGCCTCGATGTGCTCGCCCCGCCGGCGGTCGCGCCGGTGTTCCGGGCGATGGCCGACGTCACGCAGGTGCTCGAGGCCGAAAACCGGCACGGCAGCCTGCAGCTGCGCGCCCGCTGGCAGCTCGCGCGGCGGCTGCGCGCGCAGCGCTACCAGCGCTGCGTGGTGCTGCCCAACTCCGCGAAATCGGCGCTCGCCCCTTGGCTGGCCGGCATCCCCGAGCGCATCGGACACCACGGCGAGTCGCGCTGGCTGCTGCTCAACCGCCGCCTGCCGCCGGCGCCCGCCGGCAGCGCGCGCACGCCGATGGTCGAGTTCTACGCGCAGCTCGCGCAACCGCGCACCGGCGGCCCGATCCCCGATCCCCGACTCGCGCGAGACCCGGAGCGCGAGCGTGCCGCCCGCGCCCGTTTCGCGCTCGAAGGGCCCGAGCCGCTGATCGTGCTGTGCCCCGGCGCCGAGTACGGTCCGGCCAAGCGCTGGCCGGCGCGGCATTTTGCCGCCCTGGCCGCACTCGCGCAGGCCGAGTGGCCGGAAGCCCGGATCGCCCTGCTGGGGTCGGCTCGCGAGCGGCCGCTCGCCACCGAGATCGCCGCGCTCTCGGGCCAGGACCTGCACAACCTGTGCGGGGGCACCTCGCTCGACGAGGCGATCGCGCTGATCGGCAGCGCCGATGCGGTCGTCTCCAACGATTCCGGGCTGATGCATGTGGCAGCCGCCTTGCGGCGCCCGCAGGTGGCGGTCTTCGGGTCCAGCGACCCCCGCCACACGCCGCCGCGCTCGCCCAGCGCCCGCATCGAGTGGCTCGCGATGCCCTGCGCCCCCTGCTTCGCCCGTGAATGCCCGCTGGGCCACACCGACTGCCTGAACCGGCTGACGCCGGCGGCGGTCTTCGAATCGCTGCGCCTCGCGCTGCGCCCCCAGACCGAAGGTCCCCCGCGATGAGCAGCCAGCCCGAATTCGTCCTCACCCTGTCGTGTCCCGACACCACCGGCATCGTCTACCACGTCACCGGCTTCCTGTTCGAGCGCGGCTGCAACATCCTCGACTCCGCCCAGTTCGGCGACGCGAGCACCGGCCTGTTCTTCATGCGGGTGCACTTCACGTCGGCCGAGGGCATCGATGCGACCGCGATCCGCCGCGATTTCGACCCGATCGCGCAGCGCTTCGCGATGGACGCGCGCATCCGCGACCTGCGGGTGCGCCCCCGCGTGCTGCTGATGGTCTCCAAGTTCGGCCACTGCCTCAACGACCTGCTGTTCCGCTGGTCGTCGGGTCAGCTGGCGATGGACATCCCGGCCATCGTCTCCAACCATGCCGACTTCCAGCCGCTCGCGCACGGCTATCGCATTCCCTTCTTCTACCTGCCGGTGACGCCCGAGAGCCGGGCCGAGCAGGAGGCGCGCCTGCTCGAACTCGTCGAGCGCGAGCGCATCGACCTGGTGGTCCTCGCGCGCTACATGCAGATCCTGTCGGCGCCGCTGTGCGCCTCGTTGAAGGGCCGGGCGATCAACATCCACCACAGTTTCCTGCCGAGCTTCAAGGGCGCGCGTCCCTACGTGCAGGCCCATGACCGCGGTGTCAAGCTGATCGGCGCGACCGCCCACTACGTCACGGCCGACCTCGACGAAGGTCCGATCATCGAGCAGGACGTCGAGCGGGTCGATCACGCGATGGATCACGAGGCGCTCGCCGCGATCGGTCGCGATGTCGAGTCGGTGGTGCTGGCGCGCGCCGTGCGCTGGCATGTCGAGCACCGGGTGCTGCTCAACGGGCATCGCACCGTGGTCTTCCGGTAGGCCGACGCGATGCGCACCGCACCCGTGTTCGCGACCGCCGAGGCGGCCGAGGAAGCCTTCTACGACGCGATGCAGCGCGGCGACCTCGACGCGATGATGGCCCTGTGGGCCGACGACGACGAGGAGGTGGTCTGCGTGCATCCGTCGGGCGAACGGCTGGCCGGACTGCCCGCGATCCGCGCCTCCTTCGAGGCGATCTTCGCGGGCGGCGGCGTGCGGGTGCAGTGCGCCGACCTGCACGTCCATGCCGGGGGCCTGCTCGCCGTGCACGCGCTGCTCGAGCGCATCGTCGTCGACACCCCGGGCGGTCCGCGGCTCGTGCAGTGCGCCGTCACCAACGCCTGGGCCAAGACCGCCCGCGGCTGGCGCATGGTGCTGCACCACGCCTCGCCGCCGCGCGAAGTCGAGGGCGAGCCGCCGCCGCGTCCGGCGCAGGTGCTGCTGCACTAGGCACGCGGCCCGCACGCCACCGCTTCCCCCCCCCCCCCCGACACCCCGTCCCCGTATCCGCATCGTGTCGTCGCTGCCGGCCTACCGCGCGCCGCGCTGGCTGCCCGGCGGGCACCTGCAGACCGTCTGGCCTGCGATGTTCGCGCCGCGTGCCCGCGTGGCGCTGCGCCGCGAGCGATGGACGACGCCCGATGCCGACTTCATCGACGTCGACCGCGTCGATGCGCCGGCGGGCGCGACCGCGCCGCTGGTCGTCCTGTTCCATGGTCTCGAAGGCAACGCCGACAGCCCCTACGCACGCGCGCTGATGGCGGCGGTGGCCGATCGCGGCTGGCGCGGCGCGGTCGCGCACTTTCGCGGCTGCAGCGGCGAACTCAACCTCGCGCCGCGCGCCTACCACTCGGGCGATGCCGACGAGATCGACTGGATCCTGCGCCGCTTCGCAGCCGAACCCGCGTCGGCCGGGCAGCCGCTGTTCGCCGCTGGCGTCTCGCTCGGCGGCAACGCACTGCTGAAATGGCTGGGCGAGCGCGGCGCGGCCGCAAGCTTCGTTCGCGCCGCTGCGGCGGTCTGCCCGCCGCAGGACCTTCATGCCGGCGCGGTGGCGCTGTCGCGCGGGCTCAGCCTGGGCTACACGCGACACTTTCTCGGCTCGCTGAAGCGCAAGAGCCTGGGCAAGCTCGCGCAGTACCCGGGCCTCTTCGACCGCGAGCGCATGCTGGCGGCGCGCGACTTCTTCGACTTCGACGAGACGGTCACCGCGCCGCTGCACGGCTTTGCCGGTTGTATCGACTACTGGCAACGCTCGTCGTGCCGGCAGTTCCTGGGCGGCATCCGCGTGCCCACCCGGGTGCTCAACGCGCTGAACGATCCCTTCCTGCCGCCGCAGGCGCTGGCGCGCCCCGACGAGGTGGCATCCTGCGTGCGGCTGCACTATTGCCCACAGGGCGGGCATGTGGGTTTTCACGCCGGCCACCCGGGCCGCCGCGGCGACTGGCTCGCCGACTACCTGCTCGCGAGCTTCGACGAGCACCGTTGAGACCGCGAGCCGCCATGGCGCCCGGCGGGCGCCCCTGACACGGAGAACACGAATGCCGATCGATGAACAGGTCGAACAGGCGATGCGCCGCTGGCCGCAGGTGCCCGCGGTCCACGGCTGGCTGCGCCTCGACCGCCGCGGACGCTGGCTGCTGGTCGATCGCGGCCGCCCGGGCTTCGACGAGGCACGCGATGGCGCGGGCAGCGAGATCACGAGCCCGCCCATCGTCGACTTCATCGGCCGCAACTACGGCGTCGACGACAGCGGCCGCTGGTTCTGGCAGAACGGGCCGCAGCGGGTCTTCGTCGACATCGATCTCGCGCCGCTGGTGCTGCGCGTGGTCGGCGAGGCAGGCGCGGCGCACCTGGTCACGCACACCGGCTATCCGGTCGACACCCCGACGCGGGGATGGATCGACGAGGCCGGCAACGTGTTCGTCGAGACGACGATGGGACCGGGCGTGCTGCACGATCTGGATCTCGCGGGACTGGAGATCGACGAGGGCGAGGCCGATCCGAGGCTGCGAGTGGGTGCGGCCTGGATCGCGCTCGTCCCGCTTTCGAGCGTCCCCGACGACAGCCTGGGCTTTGTGCGCCGCCCCAGGCCCTGAATCGCCGCTGCCGCTCCCCTATCATCGATTCCATGACCCTCACCCGCCCGCTGCTGCTCAATGCCTTCGCGATGAACTGCGTCGGCCACATCAATCACGGCCTGTGGACGCACCCGCGCGACCGATCGGCCGACTACAACGATATCGGGCACTGGACCGGCATCGTGCGCACGCTCGAGCGCGGCCTGTTCGACGGCCTGTTCCTGGCCGATATCGTCGGCGCCTACGACGTCTATCAGGGCTCGCTCGACATCACGCTGCGCGAATCCATCCAGCTGCCGCTCGCCGATCCGATCCCGCTGGTGGGCGCGCTGCTGCCGGCCACCCGGCACCTGGGCTTCGGCATCACCGTCAACCTGACCTACGAACACCCCTACCTGCTTGCCCGGCGATTCGCCACGCTCGACCACCTGAGCCGCGGCCGCGTGGGCTGGAACATCGTCACCGGCTACCTCGACAGCGCGGCACGTGCGATGGGGCTGCCCGCGCAGCCCGAGCACGACAGCCGCTACGACCAGGCCGACGAGTTCATGGAGATCGCCTACCGGCTCTGGGAAGCGAGCTGGGACGCCGACGCGGTGGTACGCGACCGCGCCGCGCGCGTCTATACCCGACCCGAGGCCGTGCGGCCGGTGCGCCACCGCGGCCCGCACTACCAGGTCGAGGGCGTGGCGCTCTGGGAGCCCTCGCCGCAGCGCACGCCGCTGCTCTACCAGGCGGGCTCCTCGGGCCGCGGCCAGCGTTTCGCGGCCCGGCACGCCGAGTGCGTGTTCATCTCGGGACAGTCGCGCGACGGCGCGCGCGCGCTGGTGCGCGGGCTGCGCGAGCAGGCGGTGCGCGAGGGCCGGCGCCCCGAGGATGTCAAGGTGTTCATGGGCGCAAGCGTCGTGGTCGCGCCCACCGAGGCGCAGGCCGTCGAGAAGCTGCGCGAGTATGTCCACCACGCCAGCCCGGAGGCCGGGCTCGCGCACTTCGCCTCGGGCACGGGTATCGACTTTTCCCGCTACGAGCTCGACGAACCGGTCGCGCCGCCGGGCAGCGGGCGCGGCGGACAGGGCGACGCGATGCAGTCGGCGGTGAAGATCGTGACCGGCGGCCCGAAACCGCGCACCCGACGCGAACTGCTCGCCGAGATGGCGCTGGGCGGGCGCTACGCGCTGATCTGCGGCTCGCCCGCGCAGGTGGCCGAGTCGATGATCGACTGGGCGCGGGATACCGGCATCGACGGTTTCAACCTCGCGCGTACCGTCGTGCCCGAGTGCTACGACGACATGGTCGACCTCGTCGTGCCCGAGCTGCAGCAGCGCGGCGCCTACAAGACCGCCTACGCCGAGGGCACACTGCGCGAGAAGCTCTTCGGCGAAGGTCCGCTGCTGCCCGCGCGCCATCCCGGCGCCGCCTTCCGCGCCGCACCGCGCTGACGCCGATCCGCGCGACGCGAGCGGCAGCCGCCAACCTTTGATCGTTTTCCCGGAGCAAGTCATGAATGCCGACGAACTGCGCGCCCTGCAGGCGCCCCTGAAGGACCAGTACCGCCAGCAGCCACAGGCCGCCTTCATCACCCTGCATGCCGAAGGCCGGCTGGGCGAGGGCGTCACCTGCAGCGTCGAGACCGGCCAGGCGCTGGTGCGCGCCGGCCTGCATCCCGCCTCTGGTGGTGACGGGCTGTCGGCCTGCTCGGGCGACATGCTGCTGCAGGCGCTGGTGGCCTGCGCCGGCGTCACGCTGAAGGCGGTGGCCACCGCGCTGGGCATCGCGCTGCGCGACGCCACGCTGCGCGCCGAAGGCGACCTCGACTTCCGCGGCACGCTGGGCGTGGCCAAGGACGCGCCAGTGGGCTTCAGCGCGGTACGCCTGAACATCGCGCTCGATACCGACGCCTCGCCCGACCAGGTCCAGACCCTGCTGCGGCTCACCGAGCGCTACTGCGTGATCTACCAGACGCTGGCGCGGCCGCCCGCGCTCGACGTGACGGTTCAGACGGCGGGCACAGCCGCCTAGCGCGGCTGCTCGCGCTGCTCCTGCGCGAAGGCGGTCTCGAACTCGCGCATCCGCGCGTCGACCTGGGAGCCGGTGTAGAAGTCGAGCGTGCCCAGGCGGCGCGCGATGCGCAGCTGCTCGACCGCGGCTCGCCACTGGCCGGCCAGCCCGTACTCCTCGCCGGTGGCCACGTGGGCGAGCGCGGTCTGCCCGAGCAGCGCGCGGGCACGTGCAAGCTGACGCCACAGGCGGATATCGGTGCGCGCCGCGGCGATCTGTTCCTCGAGGAACTGCGCCGCGCCGGGCGCGTCACCGGTGGCGAGCAGCGCCTCGCCCTGCAGGTGGATCAGCGCGCGAGCCTGCGGGAAGCGCAGGGCGGCCGATCGCGCCAGCGCGAGCGCGCCCGCCGGGTCACCGGCAGTCAGCCGAGCCTCGGCGGCGAGTCGCTCGACCATCGGATGACTGTCGGGCAGGCGCAGGCGAAGCTCGCTGAGCGCGCGGCCGGTGGCCGCGAAGTCGCGCTGCGCGAGCGCGGCGGTGGCGATCGTGAACCACGCGGCGAGCTCGTCGTTCAGCGAACGCTCGCGCAGCTGGCGCTCGATCAGCGCGCGCGTGTCGCGCAGGCCGTCGACGCTGGTGGAGGACAACGCGCGCAGCCGCGCTCGTACCAGCCGGAACTCCAGGCTGTCGGGCCGCTGGCGATAACGCTCGTCCTGCACGCGCAGCTGCATGTCGGCGATGCGCTCGGCGGTCAGCGGGTGGCTGCGCATGTAGCCGGGCGCCGAGCTCTCCGACAGGCGCGAGGCCTGCTGCAGCCGGCCGAAGAAGGCGACCATGCCCGCGGGCTCGAAGCCGGCCGCCCGCAGCGTCTCGAGACCGACCCGATCGGCCTCGCGCTCGGCATCGCGGGAGAAGGCGAGCATCTGCTGCTGCTGCGCCCCTCCGGCCATCGCCGCGACACCCACCATCGCCTGCGGGTTGGAACGCGCGGCCAGCGCGCCGAGGATCGTGGCCGCCAGCGTGACCATCGAGGTCTGGCGCTGGCGCGCGAGCATGCGCGCGATGTGTCGCTGCGTGACGTGGCCGATCTCGTGCGCGAGCACCGAGGCAAGCTCGGATTCGGTCTGCGAGGCGACGATCAGGCCGCTGTGCACGCCGATGAAGCCCCCTGGCAGCGCGAAGGCATTCAGCGAGGCATCGCGCACGAGGAAGAACTCGAAGCCGAAACCGGCGGCCGCCGGCGTCTGCGACAGCAGCCCGCCGAGGGCAGCCAGGTACTCGCCGACCTCGACATCGTCGGCCACCGCCGGGTCACGGCGCAGGTCGCGCATGATCGCCTCGCCGAGCCGGCGCTCGGCGACCGGCGACAGTTCCTCCCCCCCGGCATCGCCCAGGCGCGGCAGATTGTCGACCTGTGCCCGACCCGCCGCGGGCTGCAGCACGAGCGCCAGCGCGGCGACGGCGGCAGCCAGGCGCACCGACACGCGGCGCGGCGACGGGCGGCGCGACGAACGGATCGGGGCGATCGGGGACGGCGTGGACAAGGCAGCGATGCGATGACGGTCGCGACTATCATAGACCCAACCCGAGCCACCGCCCCGCGCCCGGCACCAGGCCGGGCGGACAGACACCGATGACATCTCCGCTCACCCACTTCGACGCGGCCGGCCAGGCGCACATGGTCGACGTTGGCGACAAGGCGGTCACGCGCCGCGTGGCCCTTGCCGAAGGCCGCATCCGCATGCTGCCGGCCACCCTGGCCCTCGTGCGCGACGGCAGCGCCCGCAAGGGCGACGTGCTCGGCGTGGCGCGCATCGCCGCGATCCAGGGCGCCAAGCGCACGGCGGATCTCATTCCGCTGTGCCACCCGATCGCGCTGACCCGCGTCGCGGTCGACTTCGAGCTCGACGATGCGGCGAGCGAGGTCGTCGCCCGGGTGCGGGTCGAGTGCAGCGGCCAGACCGGTGTCGAGATGGAGGCCCTCACCGCGGTGCAGGTCGGTCTGCTGACCGTCTACGACATGCTGAAGGCGACCGACCGCGGCATGACGATCACCGGGGTCAGGCTGCTCGAGAAGCACGGCGGCAAGTCGGGCGACTGGGTGGCGCCGGCCGAGACCTGAGCAACGCCGCAGGCGTCGGCGGCGCGCCAGCCCCTCGGAGGACCCAACGATGTCGGCTCCTACCCCACCAACCTTCTTCCAGAGCGCTCGCGGCTTCTACAGCTTTGCCGGCAGTGGGGGCCAGCGACTGGGCGGCGCACAGATCGTCGACGCGGTCGCCCGGCCCGACGGAAGCCTCGTCGTGCTCGCGGCGGTCTGGCGCAGCAGCGAGACCCAGACCGACTTCGGCCTGATGTGCATCCGCGGCGATGGGTCGATCGACACATCATTCGGCGATCAGGGCTTCGCCTATGTCGATCTCGAGGGCCGGCGGCTTGTTCATGAGGCCGAGGGCCTGCCAGCCGGCTCCCCCGACCAGCCGGCCGCGCTTGCCCTGCAGCCCGACGGCGGGATCGTCGTGGTCGGAAGCACCGATGCGGTCCTGCGACAGGTGAACTCGGACGGCAGCACGGAGCTCTATCCGATCATGCCGCTGACGGTCGCCGCGCGCTTCGAGGCCACCGGCGAACTCGACAGGAGCTTCGGCGACGAGGGCAAGCTGCTGCTGCCCATGCGTCAGCAGGCGTACTTTCAGGGCGCCTTCTCGCGTTACGCCGCGGGAGGTGCCGCCGATGTGGCCGTCCAACCCGACGGCCGCATCCTGATCGTCGGCATGGAAGGCTTCGCCGGCACCCACGGGGATGCGGCGATCGCGAGGCTGCTGCCCGATGGCAGACTCGACACCGCCTTCGGAGGCTACGCCGACTGGGATACGCCGAACGCCGCGATCCCCGGGGCAAGCTTCGTGAAGCAGACCACTGCCCGGCATCCCGATCGCACCTTCAGCGGCAGCGGCGAGCGTTTCACGCAGGTGGTGGTCGCGCCCGACGGGGCGATCTTCGCGGCAGGTACCACCTGGTGGGGCGGACCGGCGACCGACGCATTCGTCGTCCGGTTCGACGCGACAGGCCGGCCCGATCCCGGCTTCGGGAGAGAAGGCAGGGTCATCATCGATTTCGGGCAGAGCGCCGACGGGCAGGCTTCCGATGTCGTGCACGCGATGCTCCTGCAGGCGGACGGCCGACTCGTGATCGCCGGCTCGACCACCGGCACGGCAGGCTCGATCGCGATTGCGCGGCTCGAGCCCGACGGCTCGCTCGACACGGACTTCGCCGGCGACGGCCGCCTCACGCTCGCAACCTGGCCGAGCGTCGGCGAGCGCGCCGACGTCGGCACCGTGCGCTCGCTGCTACCGGGACCCGACGGGTCGCTGCTGGCGATCATCGAGACCGGGTCGGCCAGCAACGTGCTGATCGTCCGGCTCGGCACCGACGGCACGCTCGACCCCCGCTTCGGCGATGCCGGACGGGTGTATGTCGATCCCCGCGACCCGACGCGAATCGCTGAAGACTGGGCCGGCGCTTCCGCCGTCGTGGCGGTTGCCGGCGACGATGGACGGATCTCGATCCTGGGGCGCAAGTTCTCCACCGGATCCCGGGTTGAGGACGATATCAGCCTCGTGCGGATCCTCGCGGGCAATGGCCGGGTCGACGAGAGCCTGCTGCCGCTGGCGACCAGCGACGCGATGGGATTCGTGCCGCAGTACGAATGGCGCCCGCCGGATCAGGATTCGCCGCCGATGCTGCTGAATCCCTCGGTGCGTATCTGGGATGCGGAGCACATCCTCGCCGGTGAATTCGGCGGATCGGTATTCGAGCTTCGCCGCAGCGGCGGCGCAGACCCGCGAGACCAGTTCGCGGCAGCCGAAGGCTATGGTCTCACCCCGCTCATCGAGGGGCAGGCCTTCGGCAGGATCTTCGAGCCGCTCGGCGATCGCATCGGCGTGGTCGAACGCAACAGCGACGGCATCCTGCGTCTGCGCTTCGCAGACGGCGCCACCGAGGCGCAGGTCAACGCGACGCTGAGTTCGATCGGCTACCGTTTCGTCGCCAGCGACGCGCCGCACGGGCTCGACAGCCCGCCGCTGAGGACCGCGTTCACCTGGACCTTCCACGACGGCGACCCGGCCGACGCCAGTTCTCGCAGCGCACGGATCGATCTCGAGATCCTGCTGACGCGCGCCGACCGCGACATGCAGCGTCCCTACCTGATCGACCTTCACCCGCTCCAGGGTGCCGGGGACGTGCCGCTCGACACTCGAGAGATCGTGCTTCGATTCAGCGAACCCGTGCTGCTCACGGAAACCCCGCTGCGCCTTTCGCGTATCGACCCGACCACGGGCCAGGGGGTGGAGATCGCCTCGAGCACCAACCCGGGGCAGATCTTCGTGCGCGGCGGCGATGCCGTGGTGGTCAGCCTGCCCGAGGGTCTCGCCGCAGGCGCGCGCTACCAGCTGCGCCACGACTATCCCGCGGTGCGCGATGCCGCCGGCAACGGCTGGGATGCGAGCGGCATGATCGAATTCCGGGCTTCCGCCGCGGGCAGCCCGGAGTCACCTCAGGAGCCCTCGGGGCGCCACGTCGCGGGCGATGGGGGCGACAACCGGCTCACCGGCAGCGCCGACAACGAGTCCTTCGACGGCCTCGGTGGCATCGACACCGTCGCCTTCACCGGGCCGCGCGCCGACTATGGCCTGCAACCCCTGGGGGCCGGCCGCTATCGCGTCACCGATGGCGTTGCCGAGCGCGACGGTATCGATCTCCTCGATGGCGTGGAGCGGATCAGCTTCGCCGACCGGCAGTTCGCGATCGATCTCGCCCCGGGCCAGGCCGGTGATCGCGCCGCCAGGCTGATCGGCGTCGTCGCACCGCCGCTGATCGCCGAACCGGCCATCGTCGGGACGGTGCTGAATCTGTTCGATGCGGGCCACAGCCTCGAATCGGCGTTCCAGCTGCTCGTCGACCTCGGCATCCTCGCCGCCCTCGCCGGCCCGGTGGAGCCGCCGAACGTGGCCCGGCT
>JBIIHU010000341.1:0-3709 GCA_044235405.1 Burkholderiaceae bacterium | reverse complement strand
ACGTCATGGATCGCGATCGCGGGCTTGCGCTCGCCGAGCGCCGCGTCCATCGTCGAGTGGAAGTGGAAGGGCGCATCGAGGTGGGTGCCGTTGTGCGTGGACAGCGTCACGCGCTCGACCGCCCAGCCTTCGCCGTCGGGCAGGTCCTCGCGCCGCAGGCCCGGGAAAAAGGGCTCGATCTGCGCGAAGGTGTTCTCGTGCGTGAAGTAGTCGATGCGCGGCGCCATCGAAGGCGGGTCGCTGGCGACATCGTTCTCGAGGAAGATCGACAGGTCGACGAGTCGGCGGGGCATGCGGTCCTCCGGTATCAGTGGTGCAGTTCGGCCACCACCAGCCGCCCGTCGGCCGCGGGCCAGGAGCGCACCGCGATACGCTCGCCATGGAACTCGGCGAGTACGGTCCGGGGTGCGGCGGCCGGCAGGGCAAGGCGCGAGCTCGCCAGACCCGGCACCCCGGGCCCGATGCCGGGCAAGGGCTTGCCGTCCAGGCTCATCGCGTCGCGGCCCAGGCCGAAGTAACCGCGCGGGCGGGTCATGTAGACCACCGAGCCTGCGCCACGGTCGGCATCGCTCAGGCGCATCGGCCGCAGGTGGACCACGTTCGACGAGCGCGGGAAGGGCGAGCGGTAGATGTGCGCGGTGGCGAGTCCGGTACCGCCGACCTCGAACTCCAGGCAGGTGCGAGGATCGGTGCGCAGCGGCCCCCAGCGACCATCGGCCGCGGTGATGCGCTCGAGCAGCGGCGCGCCGCGCCGCTCGCCGCTGCCGCAGTCGACGCCGTGCACGCGGATCTGCGCGCCCGCGAGCGGGCGGTTGCTGGCCGAGTTGCCGGCCAGCGCACTCACCTGGCCATCGAGCACCACCGGCTCCTCGGGCACGATATCCAGGCGCGCGGGCGCCCGCCCGGTGATGAAGGTCCAGGTCTGCTCGAAGGCCTTCGCGTGGAAAGACACCTCACGGTGGTCGAGACCGGGCAGCACGCGGTTGTCGGCCCCGCGCAGCTCGGGGCTGCGCACGTCCACGCGGGTCTCCCAGCCGCGGCGACCGAGCCACTCGCCGGTGGGCACCGAGAACTTGTCGTTGCCGTCCGAGCGCAGGGTCATGAAGCGCACGCCAGGCGTCACCTCCAGCCCGTCGGGGCCCTGCGGCGCATTCAGCCCGGTGAGGAAGGGGCCGGCACCGTTGAACTCGTTGCCCGGCAGGAAGTCGGCCCGCGCCCAGACGCCATGGTTGGGTGTGCCGCCGAGCACCGCGTGCGAGACGCGCGCCGCCCCGCCGTTGCGGAGGTAGTTGCGGATCGCATTGCCGCCGCGCGAGTTGCCCACCAGCACCACCTGGCGCGCGCCGGTGCGGGCGAGCACACGATCGATCTCGGCGGCGAGGAAGTCGCGGTGCTCGGTGCTGGACGTGCGGCCCGCCTGGGCCACGGCGTCATCGTCGCGCGCCTGCGGATCGGGCAGATGGATGGCGTGCAGGCGATCGCGCGGCCAGCCGTTGGACTCGAAGCGCCAGATCGTCGTGAGCCAGACCGCGGCGCTGTCGCCGTTGCCGTGGACGAAGACGATGGGCGGGCGCGCCTCGGTCACCGCGCTGCCGGTTGGGGCCGAGGTCTGCGGCGGGGTGCCGCCCGGCGCGGCGCAGCCGGCGATCAGGGCGGCGGCAATCAGACTTGCCGCGAGTCGCAGGGTTCGAAAGCGTGCGTTCATCGGTGGTCTCGGGATCGTCTCGGGAGGGGGTCAGTCCTGCAGGCCGCGCCAGTCTATCCACTCGCAGATGCCGCGGCCCATCACCCACTCGAGGTCCTCGCCCTGCAGCCAGGGCAGTTCCTCGGTGAACATCGTCACGCACTGGCGCCAGCTGCAGGGCATGCGGGTGATGTCGGTGCCCCAGAAGAAGCGCTGCGGGCCGAAGGCGTCGAAGATGCGGTGCAGTCCGTCGTGCAGTCCGCGAAAGGGATACGGTTCGGTCGAGTAACCCGGCGCGCCGGTCGCCTTGACCGCCACGTTGGGCAGCTTCGCGAGCGCCAGCAGATCGGGCAGCTGCGCGAAGGCCGCGGCGTCGCGCGCATCGCGCGGCAGGCCCAGGTGATCGACGATCAGTCGCAGCCGCGGGTGCCGGCGCGCGATCTCGCCGAAATCCTTCAGGAAACGGCCGGCCATCGTCGCCACCGGCAGGCCGTGGCGCTCGGCCTCCTCCCATACCCAGTCCATCGTGCCGTCGATATGCCAGGTCTGCTGGTCGGGGCGCAGCAGCGGCCAGCGCAGGCCGCACTGGCCGGGGCGGCTGCGCCAGCCAGCGAGCAGCGGGCGGCTTTCTGCCGGCCGGTCGATCGGCACCTGGCCGAGGATGCCGAAACGGCTCGGGTGCAGCGCCGCGGCCCGCTCGGCGAGCGCGTTGGCCTCGGGGTCCCAGCTGAGCGGCGGATGGATGATGGCCGCATCGATGCCGGCCTCGTCCATGGCGGCCAGCGCCTCGTCGATGCCCCAGGCGGTGATCTGCCGGTGCGGGGGCATCGGCAGCCCCGAGGACCACAGGTGGATCTGGGCGTCGACGATCTTCATGGCTCATCTCCCGGGCGAGGAGCCGGCAGGATGCGGCCGTTGCCGCGAACCCCGGGTAGGCGCGGCGGCGGAAACGGACCGGCCGCCCGCGCTCGGGGCGCAAGCCCAGCCGCGCGCGACGTATCGTCGCAGCACCGTCGGGCACGAGCCAAGCCGCCAAGCCGGCGAGCCGCCGAGCCGCCACCCGCCTCACCGGAGACTTCCATGGCCGAGACCTACGCCTTCGAACGCAGCCACGACATCGTCATCGACGCGCCGCCAGCCGCGGTCTTCGACTACGTGACCAACCCGCGCAGCTGGCCCGAGTGGATCGCGGTCTCGCATCACGTCGAGAGTCCGGACCGGCCGCTGGGCGCCGGCGAGACCTTCCGCGAGAAGTGGTTCTCGCGCGAGGAGATCGAGCTTGCGTGGACGGTGCTGCAGGCCGACCGGCCGCAGCGCTGGGTCGCGCGCACGCACGCCGGCTTCCTGGGGCCGATCGAGGTGCAGTACGACTTCGCCACCGAAGGCTCGGGCACCCGCTACCGGCGCACGGTGCGCAATCCCGCGCGCCCCAAGCCGCCGACCGAAGCGATGATCGCGCGCATCGACGCCGAGGCGGCCACGGCGCTCGCCAACATCAAGGCCCGGGTCGAGGCCCGACAGGCGAGCGGGCGCTGAGCGCGCGAGGCTAGCCCAGCACGCTCGCCAGCGCCCGACGCAGCTCTTCCTCGGCGCGGCCCGAACGCTGCGCGTAGTCGCGCAGCTGGTCCTCGCCGATCGGGCCGACGTTGAAGTACTCGGACTGAGGGTGGGCCAGATAGAAGCCGCTCACGCTGGCCGCCGGCGCCATCGCGTAGTTCTCGGTCAGCGTCATGCCGATCTCCTCGCATCGCAGCACCTCGAACATCGCGCGCTTGACGGTGTGCTCGGGGCAGGCCGGATAGCCCGGCGCAGGGCGGATGCCGCGGTACTTCTCGGCGACCAGCTCGTCGGTCGACAGCGCCTCGTCGGCCGCGTACCCCCAGAGCTCACGACGCACGCGCTCGTGCAGGCACTCGGCGAAGGCCTCGGCGAGGCGGTCGGCGATGGCCTTGAGCATGATCGACGAGTAGTCGTCGAGCAGGTCGGCAAAGGCCTGCTCGCGGCGCTCCACGCCGATGCCCGCGG
>JBIIHU010000419.1:0-3709 GCA_044235405.1 Burkholderiaceae bacterium | reverse complement strand
TATTATTGGGCGCATCCTCGATCGCTACAGTAACCGAATTAAAATTTCAGGTGCGGTATTTCGCCCCGATATTTACGAATGGGTACCCGGCACCAAGCTTACCGATCTGATCAATAAGGCCGATGGGCTAAGAGAAGATGCCTTTTTAGACCGGGCCGTGCTGATCAGACAGCGAGCCGATCTGATACGCGAAATGACCTCGATCGATCTGGCCAAGGCGCTTATTAACGATCCGGCGCACAATGTACTACTGCAAAAAGAGGATGAAGTCCTGATCAGCTCCAAAGTAGATATGGCCGATAGTTTAAAGGTAACTCTGTTGGGCGAAGTGCATGTGCCAGGTGAGTATCACTATGTGGCGGGTATGACCTTAAAGGCCCTGGTCTTAAATGCTGGCGGATTTACCGATGCCTCTTCGGCTAATATCGAAGTGGCTCACCTGATTATTCGCGATACGGTCCAAGGGGCCGATGCACGCTCCAGTGAGATCGAGAGCATCCGTCTTACCGATACACTCTCCTTTAACGAATTGGATATTGTGCTAAGGCCTTACGATGTGGTTACCGTCAGAAAAAAGCCTACCTACAATAAACCCGAAACCGTTTTGGTCGTAGGACAGGTGCAATTTCCTGGCCCTTATGCCTTGAGTAATTCGCGTGAAAGAGTCAGTGATATATACAAAAGGGCAGGCGGTGGTCTTCCCGATGCCAATTTCTCGGCGGCGTACATTAAGCGATTTAAAAGTGATGACGAAAGAAAGCGTATTGCCGAAGATGCCCGTCGTCTGCAGCTCTTGTTCGCCGACTCTTCTGCCTCGGTCATTAAGGACCTAGAAAAAGAATATGATCGTATACCTCTCGATCTCCAGCAAATTTTGAAGCGTCCTGGTTCTATCGAGGATGTTGTTTTGCAATCGCGAGACGAATTGATCATACCGCGCTACGATGCTCAGATTCGAGTTAGTGGCGCTGTATTACAGTCTACGCAGATCCCTTACGAAAAGGGTGCCGGTTTTCGCTACTATATTTCTGCTGCCGGGGGCTATGCCAGGGATGCCTGGAAAAAAAGCGCCTATGTGATTTATGCCAATGGTAAATCGGCTACGGCCAAGCGCTTCTTGGTCTTTAAGTCTTATCCCAGGGTGCAGGCCGGTGCCGAGATAATTGTACCCAAAGAGCCGCTCTCTCGTAATCGTCTTACCACGGGCGAGGTAGTGGGACTCTCCAGTGCGCTGGCTAGTTTGGCCGGGGTGGTGATCGCCTTGCTTCGACTATGATCTGATCAATATGTAAAATAGTTTTTCTTGAAATTGTATTTTTTTATAAGGGAGATCGCACTGGGGGTCTCCTTTGTTTTTTTAGGGAATATCGCTGCACAGCAACTACCGGTCAGTGCGCTCTCTCTCGAAGAAGATCTTCGCTACCTGCAACTGCGCGAACAGCTTTCTTCGGATGTATCCCTGACGGTGCGCCCTATTATGCCCGAGAAGCGATTTTTTTCAGATAGCTTTTATTATCGACTCGATCCGCAAAAAGCCGCTGCGCTATCAGGAACGCATCTTCGATTTTTAGGTAAGGCCGGCTCTTTCTCTTTGCTGCCCTTACAAGTAGTGGGTAAATATACCAGCCACCATCCCTATGGGTGGAGCGATGGAGCCCTCTTACCGGCGGCGGGTATACAGACCTTGGTAAGCACTGGCTTTCATTTTCGCCTGGGACCTTTATCGGTGCAGGCCAGGCCGGAGTGGCTCTATGCAGCCAATCCGCTTTACCAGGGCTCTCCTCAATTTGGAGCCAAACTCTCCAATCCTAACTATCAACGATTTTTCGGAGGACAATCTAAGATCGAATTAGGCGGTGGGCCGGTAGCCCTGGCCCTTTCTTCAGAAAATATATGGTGGGGCCCCGGGCAATTCACCAGTTTGATGATGACTAATAATGCTCCGGGATTTTATCATCTTCGTTTTTATTCCAGAAGACCGCTACGCACGGCTATCGGTAATTTCGAGTGGCAGGTGGTGGGGGGTCGTCTCGAAGACGAAGCGGTGCAGCCCGACGAGATCTATCATCTCAATAACTACGGTTCCGTCAATGGATGGGGCAAGCCCTATTGGAAATACCTCAATAGTGTGGTGATCAATTATCAACCCTCTTTTTTAAAGGGACTCTATGTAGGGGTTACGCGCTCTTTTACCAGCTCTGGCACCAATGTATCGGATTCCCTGGTTAGTAAAGAGGGATTGTTCAGGGCCTATCTACCCATCTTTGCCGATTTCTTTAAATCTAAATTGGTCAATGAGGACCAGCGCCAATGGAACCAGTTAGTATCGATCTATACGCGCTATTTGTTCCAGCGCTCCAATGCCGAGCTGTATTTCGAGTACGGATGGAACGATCATAAGTACAACCTGCGCGATCTGCTGATGTCTCCATTTCATTCGGCATCTTATTTGGCCGGGTATAAAAAATTATTTCGCCTCTCCAACGATCGCTGGCTCGATCTTTCTGGCGAGATCGTACAAACCGAACAATCACCCGACTTCCTGGTGCGCAGCGCCGGTAATTGGTATGTTCACACCCCCAGCTCTAATTATTCGCATTATGGCCAGGTCTTAGGTTCGGGTATTGGTTTTGGGGCCAATGCACAAATGGGTTCGGCCCTCATCAGAAAGGGCTTTGATTATTGGGGGCTGGTCGTAGAACGAGTACAACGAGATCCCAATGTATTTGCGCAGCGTTGGACCGATCTGGGGGCAGGTCTTCGGTTTAGAAAAAGCTGGGGCTCCTTTTTTGTACAGGGCAAGTGTATGGGCATTCAATCTGTCAATTATGGCTGGATAGAAGATAAAAAGCAGTTCAATGTAATGGCTAATCTTTCACTAAACTATCATTGGTGAAAAAGAGATTCCCTCTGTTTTTTTTATTGCTGCTAATCGCAGGCGGATCGCTGAGTGCGCAAACGATCTTACCCGTTACCGATGGTCCCCTCTACGAGATCGCCAGGCGCAAGCAACTTAGTGGCGACTCCTCGGCATCGCTATCTGATATTTCGTTTACCATACGGCCAATTACTGTCGATCGTTTTCTCACCAAGTCTCTTTCGCCTTCTCTAGATCGGTCCGTGGGTTCACCTGTCGATCGTACAGATCACCAGTCTCGCCTTTCCTTCAAGGCACTTCCTTTTCAACATCTTACACAGTTCAATGCGACCCGCCCTTTGGCCTATGCCGATGGCGCACTGATACCCGCCCGGGGTTGGCAATTCTATTATACAATGGGTGCCGAGTTGCGCTCCAAGCATTTTTTACTACGCATCAATCCCGAATATAGCTGGGCCTTCAATGCTAATTTTCAGGGCTACCCTTCGGACCATTATCCGATTGTCTGGAAGTATTATTACAATTGGCTAAACCGGATCGATCAGCCCGAAATGTTCTCGGCCCAACCGTATTATAAAATCAGACCAGGGCAAAGTCGGGCACAGGTGATGATCAAGGGCCTGGCCCTGGGCGTATCGACAGAAAATCGTTGGTGGGGTCCGGGTCGCTTCAATGCCCTGACCTTAACAAATAATGCCCCGGGTTTTTTCCACTATACTTTTCATACTGATAAGCCACTGCGCACCCCTGTGGGTACCTGGGAATGGCAAGTAATCTGGGGAGGCAGACTCGCCAACTCCAACGAATTACCCCCCGACTTTAATCGCACTT
>JBIIHU010000340.1:0-3710 GCA_044235405.1 Burkholderiaceae bacterium | reverse complement strand
TGAAGCTGCCCGGATCGCACAGGTCCTCGATGTTCTCGCGGGCGGTGCGCTGGCCGGTGCGACGGCGCTTGGCGACCGCGTCGGGCCGCGCGGCGTCCTTCGTCAGGGCCTGGCGGGCGAGCACCTCGGCCAGGTCGGGCCGGATGCGGTCGAGGTCGACCGCCTCATCGGCGTGCGCGGCGGCCGCGCCCACCTCGGCGGGCTCGAGATAAAGCAGCGGCTGGCCCTCGAGCAGCGGGTCGCCGGGCGCGGCGCGCAGCTCGCGCACGATGCCGGCGGTGACCGCCTCGATCACATGCTCCATCTTCATCGATTCCATCACCAGCAGCGGCTGGCCGGCGGCGACCGCGTCGCCCGGGGCCACCGCGATGCTGACGATCGTGCCCTGGATCGGCGCAGGCAGCGCGACACAGCCCGCCGGCGCGTCGGCTTCGGCCGAAGGATCCCAGGCCGCCGCGGGCGCCTCCTCGGGCGCGGCCGCCACGCCGGCTTGCGCATCCTCGCGGCCGTGACGCAGCACGGCGAGCGGGTCGCTGCGGTCGATCTGCGCGCCGGCCCGGCGCGCCGCGCCGCCCGCGCGGCCCGGCGCCTCGTGATAGAGCCGCTGGTGGCCGGTGTCGGCGACCAGCTGCGCCGCGTGACGCTCGATGAAGCGGGTGTCGAAGGCGGCTTCGAGGAAGAGCGGCAGGCGCAGCAGGTTCTGCAGCATCGGCAGGTTCGTGGCGACGCCCTCGATACGGAACTCGCAGGCGGCGCGATAGGCGCGCGCCGCAAGCTCGGGCAGGCCACCTGCGCGCGCATGCACGATCAGCTTGGCGAGCAGCGAGTCGTAGCGCGGGCTGGTGCGATAGCCGGCGTAGCCGAAGCCGTCGACGCGCACGCCGGGGCCCGAAGGCGGCTCGAAGGCCGACAGCGTGCCGCCCGCCGGCCGCACCGTGCCCTGCTCCGTCAGGGTCTCCATGTTGACGCGCAGCTGGATCGCCATGCCCAGCGGCGCGGGCGCGCTGCCCGGCGCCAGACCGAGTTCGACCAGGCTCGCGCCGGCGGCCAGGCGCAGCTGCGTCTGCACGATGTCGACGCCGGTGATCTCCTCGGTGACGGTGTGCTCGACCTGCAGCCGCGGGTTGGCCTCGATGAAGGCGAATCCCGCATCCGCGCGCCCCGCCGCGTCGACCAGGAACTCGAAGGTGCCGACATTGCGGTACGACACGTCGGCGGCCATCGCCAGCGACGCGGCGATCAGCCGATCGCGCAGCGCCGGGTCCAGCCCCGGCGCCGGGGCGATCTCGACCACCTTCTGGCGCTCGCGCTGCAGGCTGCACTCGCGCTCCCACAGGTGGGTGACCGCGCCCGAGCCGTCGCCGAGCACCTGGATCTCGATGTGACGCGCCGACTCGAACAGCCGCTCCACATAGACATCGGCGATGCCGAAGGCGGCCTGCGCCTCGGAGCGGCAGCGTTCCCACGCCGCCGGCAGTTCATCGGCGCTGCGCACGATGCGCATGCCGCGACCGCCTCCACCGGCCACCGCCTTGATCATCACCGCCGCCTCGCCACCCGCGCCTCCCTGCTGGCTCGCGAAGAAGGCAAGCGCCTGCTCGAGGCTGGTGGGTCCGCCGGTCCCCGGCATCACCGGCACGCCCAGGCGCTGCGCCAGGCCGCGCGCGGCCGCCTTGTCGCCGAACAGCGCGAGGGTCTGCGGGGAGGGGCCGACGAACACCAGGCCGGCCTGCGCGCAGGCCCGCGCGAAGTCGGCGTTCTCGCTGAGGAAACCGTAGCCGGGATGCACCGCGTCGCAGCCGGACTCGCGCGCGGCGGCGATCACGGCCTCGATGTCGAGATAGGCCGGCACGCCGGTGCCGGGCAACGCGCGCGCCTCGTCGGCCTTGCGCACGTGCAGCGACAGCGCGTCGTCCTGCGCGTGCAGCGCCACGCTGCGGATGCCGAGCGCGGCGGCGGCGCGGGCGATGCGGATGGCGATCTCGCCGCGGTTGGCGATCAGCAGTCGGGTGATGGTCATGCGGTCGGGGATCCGAAGGTTGTGCTGACAAGCATTCCAGTGGGTCGACGAGGCGCGCCGCCCGGGCCCCGGAGCCTAAGCCACCGCAGACCGTGGCTGCGGCACCGCCCGGTTCACGGCGTCGCCGCCGAGGGCCGCGGCGTGCGGCGTCGCTGCGCCGGAGGCAGTGGCGACTCGCCGATCACGCCAGCCGCCGTCAGGCGCGCGAGCTCGGCGTCGTCGAGTCCGAGCAGCCCGCCGAGCACCTCGCGGTTGAACTGCCCCATCGTGGGCGCCGGCCAGTGCACCGGCGGCGGCGCCCCGTCGCGGCGGTAGGGGGCCATCACCAGCGGGTGCGGCCCGACATGGGCGCGATCGACCATCCGGACGAGACCGCGCGCGTGCAGGTGCGGCGCCCGGTAGACCGCGAGCGGGGACAGCACGGCGCCGGCCGCGACACCCGCGGCCTGAAGCACCGCCATCGCGGCTTCGGCGCTGCGGCCCGCGCACCAGGCGCCGAGCCATGCATCGAGCCTGGCGGCATGCAGCCGCCTGCCGTCCGCGGTGGCGAGGTCCGGGTCATCCGCGAGCACGGGGTCGCCGGTCGCGACGCACAGCGCGCGCCAGGCGGCGTCGTCGGTGACCGCGACCAGCAGCCAGTCGTCCTCCCCCGCGCAGCGGTAGATGCCGTGCGGCGCATGATCGGGATGCCGGTTGCCCAGCCGCGGGCCGACCCGCCCGTTGGCCGACTGCTCCGCGACCCAGGGCGCCACGAAGGGCAGCATGCACTCGACCTGCGCGATATCCACATGCTGACCCTCACCGGTGAGCGCGCGGTGGCGCAGCGCCACGAGCATCGCGCAGGCGGCATTCAGCCCGCCGACCGCGTCGCCGTGCGCGATGTGGCTCATCACCGGCGGATCGCCGTCGCGGCCGCAAACCGAGGGCAGGCCCGAGCCCTGCTCGAGCGTCGAGCCGTAGGCGCGGCAGTCGCTCCAGGCGCCGCTCGCCCCGTAGGCGGCCATCGACACCATGACGAGCGACGGATTGACCGCCTGGAGGTCAGGCCAGGCCAGGCCCATCTTCGCGAGCACCTGGCTGGAGTAGTTCTCGATCACCGCATCGGCGCCGCGCACCAGCTCGCGCAGCAGTCGCGCGCCATCGGCCGAGGTGAGGTCGAGCGTGATGCCGCGCTTGTTGCGGTTCATCGCCAGGAAGCGCGGCAGCTTCTCGTAGAGCCGCTGCTCGAAATCGACCTGGCTCTGGCTGGTGCCGCGCCACCAGTCGGGATAGCCGCAGGCCTCGACCTTGATGACATCGGCGCCGAGATCGGCGAGATGACGACTCGCGAGCGGCCCGGCCCAGCCCATCGACAGGTCGATGATGCGCAGGCCGGCGAGCGGGCCGGCGGTGCCGACCCCGGCGCGGCGCGCGGGCCCATCGAAGGCGCGCGACAGCACCGGTCCGCGCCAGGCCTCGGCGATCGGGACCCCGCCCGGCCCCGGCACCCGGCCAGCGGCGGCGGGCGGGGTGCGCGTCAGCCGGAAGGGGCAGCCAGGCGCCTCGAAACGTCGCTCGCCCGCCTCGATCGCGATGATCGCCCCGCGCTCGCGAAAGGGCGGCACCGACAGCACGCCCGCCGGGTCGGGCACCACCGCGAAGGGGATCTTCAGCTCGAGCCCGCGTGCGAACCAGTGGGCGGCGCTCTCGC
>JBIIHU010000339.1:0-3719 GCA_044235405.1 Burkholderiaceae bacterium | reverse complement strand
CGCGAAGTGCTGCCGTCGGTCTGATACGGTGCGCAACGCCATCGCGACTCGCCTGCAAGCGGCCCGGGCCCCGCTCGCAACGGGCTCGGTGCCCGCGGCCGCGTCGCGGGCGAAGCCCGGGCGCCTGATGCGTGCCTGCGCCGCCCTCGGTCCCTGGATCGCGCTGGTCGCCGTCTGGGAGCTCGCGATCGCCCGTGGCTGGGTCCAGTCGTCGCTGCTGCCGCCGCCCTCATCCTTTCTCGGCTACGCGGTCGAGAACAACCTGAGGCTGGGCTTCGGGGCCGACGCGATGACCATCCCGGGGGCGATCGTCTCGAGCGTCTGGCGGGTGCTGACCGGGATGGCGCTGGGCTTCATCGCAGCCGTGGCGACCGGCATCGCGATCTCGCGATCGACGATGGTGTCCACCGCGGTGCTGCCGCTGGTTCGCGGACTCGCGCCGATCGCCCCGATCGCCTGGATCCCCCTGGGGATCATGCTGCTGGGCGTCGGCAACGCCACCGCCGTGTTCATCGTGTTCGTCGGCGTCTACTTCCTGCTGACCCTGTCCACGGTGGCCGCCGTCGCTTCGGTCGACCAGCGACTGATCAAGACCGCTCGCACTTTCGGCGCATCGACCAGGCAGGTGTGGTGGTCGGTGATCTTCCCCGCGGTACTGCCTCAGGTCTTCACGATGCTGAGGCTGAATTTCTTCGCCGCCTGGATGGCGGTTCTCGCCGCCGAGATGGTCGGCCTGAAGAATGGCGTCGGGATGATGGTGATCCTTGGCCGCGAGATGTTCAACGGCAACCTGATCATGCTGGGCATCTGCATCGTGGGGATCGTCGGCTATGCCGTCGACGCCTTCCTGCTGTTCCTGCAACGCAGGGTGCTCTGGTGGCAGCCGGCGCGCTGAGGAGGATTTCATGGGATCGCTGACATGCTCACAGGTCGGCAAGACATGGGCGGATGCAAGCGGCCACGCCGTCGAGGCGGTGCGTGATGTGTCGATCGAGGTCTCTTCGGGTGAGTTCGTCGCCCTTCTCGGCCCGTCGGGATGCGGCAAGAGCACGCTGCTCGAACTGATCGCGGGGCTCGAGCCGCTGACACGCGGCGAGGTTCGCATCGACGGCATGCCCGTGGCCGGCCCGACGCAGGACGCGGTGATGGTGTTCCAGGAGCACTCGTTGTTCCCGTGGCTCGATGTCGAGGAGAACGTCGCTTTCGGGCTGCGGCTCAAGGGCGTGCCCCGGGCGCAGCGACGGGAGCGAGCCAGGGAGGTGCTCGAGCGGGTCCGCCTGACGAAGTTCGCTCACCACTTCCCGCACCAGTTGTCTGGCGGCATGAAGCAGCGAGTCGCCATCGCCCGGGCACTGGTCGCCAGTCCGAAATTCATCCTGATGGACGAACCGTTCGCGGCGCTCGATTTCCAGACGCGCGTGCTGATGCAGCAGTTCCTGCTCGAAATCTGGAAGGGCTTCGGCTCGACGATCCTTTTCGTCACGCACCAGATCGACGAAGCGGTGCTGCTGTCGGATCGGGTCATCGTCTTCAGCGCGAGCCCCGGGCGCGTGCTCGAGGACCTGCGCATCGCGCTGCCGCGGCCGCGCAGCTACACCGACCCGGCATTCAACGAGTACCGGACACATCTGACGCGGCACATGGAGCGCGAGGTCATGCGCGCCCAGGAGACGGAGCATGTCTGACGCGGGATCGCTGATGCTGGAGGATCTTTTCGACGACGTCGGGACCGAGCGACTGGCCTATGCTCCCCGATGCCAGACGCTCTCGGGCGGCTGGCTTCAGGTCGACGCTCTGGTCGCGCGCAGCCACGACGGCACCCGCTGGCTTGCGGTCGACCAGCCGGGCGCCTGCCCGGACTGCGCCGCCGTGCCGGTGGCCGCGATGGATCTGCCGGGATTCGCCCCGCCCGAAAGCCCGAATCCCGATCGGCGCCTCAGACTCCGCGGTCGGCTGGCCTATGGCTTTGCCGTGGATGACCTGGGCAACGCCTCGTACCTTCGCCTCGAGAACGCCGAGATCGTCGCCGCGAGCGCGCCATGATGCTCATCCGAGGCGGGCTGGTGCTGCAGCCCGATGGCAAGGCTTTCTCACCGGTCGACCTGGTGGTCGAGGGCGAGCGCATCGCCGACAGGGTTGCACCAGGCAGTGTCTCCGGCGAGGGCAAGACGGTCGTCGACGCCGCAGGCAAGCTGGTGATCCCGGGGCTGGTCAATGGACATACCCATGCGCAGACCAACCTCGGCAAGGGCCTGGCGGACCGCTGGACGCTGGAACTGCTCCTTAACCATGCCCCCTGGACCGGCGGCCGTCGCAGCCTCGAGGAGAAATACCTGTCGGCCGCGATCGGCGCCTGCGAGATGCTGCGCAAAGGCTGCACCGCAGCCTACGACATGTTCGCGGAGTTTCCGCTGCCGACCGTCGAGGGCGTCAACGCGGTCGCGCAGGCCTACCTCGATGTGGGCGTGCGGGCCAGCATCGCGCCGATGATGGCCGATCGCAGCTTCTACGAAGCGATCCCGGGACTCGCCGACGCGCTGCCGCCAGACCTGCGGGAACAGGCGCTCGCGATACGTCACGCAGCCCATGCCCAGAGCCTGCAAGCCTGCGCGACCATCTTCGCGCAGTGGCGCTTCGACCGGACGCGCGTGCGCCCCGCACTCGGTCCGACCATTCCTCACCACTGCAGCGACGCCTTCCTGTGTGGATGCCGCGACCTGGCCCGCGACTACGACACCGGCCTGCAGATGCATGTCGCCGAGTCGCGCTTGCAGGCCGTGGTCGCCCGCCAGCGCTACGGGCATTCGCTGGTCGCACACCTGGATGCCATGGGACTGCTGCAGCCCGGGTTCTGCGCGGCCCACGCGGTATGGCTCGACGACGACGATCGCGCCCGACTCGCGGATCGGGGCGCCTCGGTATCGCATAATCCGGGCAGCAACATGAAGCTCGGCTCCGGGCTCGCCGACGCCCGCGCAATGGTGGGGCGCGGCGTCAACCTGGCCCTGGGTACCGATGGCGCCGGCTCCTCGGACAACCTCAACATGTTCGAGGCGATGCGCCTGGCGACCATGGTCTCGCGGGTTCGCGGCCGGGATGTCGGCGACTGGCTGTCGGCCCCGGAGGCCTTGCGCGCAGCCACCGAGGGGGGTGCACGGGCGCTCGGCTTCGAGGGTCTGATCGGCCGGATCGAGCGAGGCTGGATGGCCGATCTGGTGCTCCTCGATCTCGGCGCGCCGCACTACGTGCCACTGAACGATCCGATCAACCAGGTGGTGCACTGCGAGGACGGTACCGGCGTGCATACCGTCATCGTGGGCGGCAGGGTATTGCTGGAGGACGGGCGCTTCACCGCCTTCGATTTCGAGGCCTTGAGGATGAAGGCTCAGCAGGCGGTGGCACGCCTGAGCGAGGTCAACCGGGAAGCGCGAGCGCTCGCCGAGAGGCTCGAGCCCCACGTCAACCAGTTCTGCTCGGGCCTTGCCGCGCAGCCACTGCCCGGCATGCACGCATGGTGCAACCACGGATGAGCGGCAGCCCGTGCATGGATCATGACGCCGCGCCGGACGCCGAGTTCCTACCCGGATGAAGGATCGAGGTGGTCAGGCAGGGTGAGAGGGGTGGGGTGGCTGATGGGATTCGAACCCACGACAACCGGAATCACAATCCGGGACTCTACCACTGAGCTACAGCCACCACCGGAGCACCGGCGCATGATG
>JBIIHU010000338.1:0-3730 GCA_044235405.1 Burkholderiaceae bacterium | reverse complement strand
GCCGCACCGCCGGCCCCCAGCAGCAGGATCGGGGTACCGGCAAGCGGCAGGGCGTGCCGCACCGCGAGATCGCGCACCAGACCGACGCCGTCGGTATTGTCGGCGAACACGCCCGCCGCATCGAAGACCAGCGTGTTGGCCGCGCCGGCGGCCTGCGCCCGCGGGGAGCAGCGATCGGCCATCGCGAACGCGCGCTCCTTGAAGGGCACCGTGACATTGAGCCCGCGCCCGCCCGAGGCGGCGAACTCGCGCACCGTCTGCTCGAAGGCATCGAGCGGGGAGAACAGGGCCTCGTAGCGCAGCCGCTGGCCGGTCTGCTCGGCAAAGCGCGCGTGGATCGCCGGCGAGCGACTGTGGGCGATCGGGTTGCCGATGACGGCGTAGCGGTCGGTCATGGGTTGGTCGCGGCCTCGGTGGCCACGCCCTCGCGGGTGAAGTTCCAGGTGCGCACGATCTGGAGGATGTCGCCCTCGCGGGCCATCTCGGCTGGGAAGGGATCGTAGGGTGCACCGGCGTAGACGATGTCGCGCACCGCGCGATTGAGCACCTCGTGCGGAGACTTGCGGTTCAGGATCACATCGAGGACGTTACCGTGCCGATCGATCTCGACGGTGATCAGCAGCGAGCCGTAGAGGCGACCGCGTGCCTGGGGCGGGTAGCGCTCGGTGCCGATGCGCTCGATGCGCGCGGCCCAGTCGGCCACGTAGCGGGCGTAGGCCACGCCGACCGCGTTGACGCCGAAGGTGAGTCGGCGCGGGCGCTTGTTGTAGTCGGAGATCTGCTTGTCGATCTGAGCCTGAAGCCGCGCGATCGCACGCTCGACCTCGGTGGGCGCGTCGCCGGACAGGGACGGCACCGGCGCGGGCGTGCTGCGATCGGGCGGCGGCGCGGGATCCTTGCCCCCGGACAGCGCCGCAAGCCAGCGCTGCTGCTGCTCGAGCTGCTCGATGCGGCGGCGCTGCTCGACGAGCTCGGTCGCGTCGACCGCCTCGCGCTCGGCCTTCAGCGGCGAACGCGCGCGCCCCTGGTCGTGCTCGCCGCCGGCGCTCATGTCGACCTGCGCGAGCACGTCGGCCTTCTCGGGACGCTCGGCGGTGCGGGCATTCAGCAGGACCACCTCGAGACGGGAATCCTGCGGCAGGAAGCGCAGCGGGTCGGGCGGCGCGAAGCGCAAGGCGAGCAGCAGTGCGTGCAGCAGTACCGAGGCCGCGATACCCAGCGCGAGCGGCTGGCGCATCGCGCCGGGCAGCCGGGGCAGCGTGGCGCTCACGGCAGCGAGCCTACCCGGCAGGGCCGGCGGACGCGGCATCGTCGCCCACCGTCGGCGCCACCGGCACGACCGCGGCCAGCGTCGCCTCATCGCTGCCCTCGACAGCCTCCTCGGCACTCTCCTGGGCGAGGTAGTCCTCGGCGGGCGGGACCTCGTCGATGCCGGCAAGCACCTCGACGAAGCGCGCCGACAGCGACAGGTCGAGCTCGTCGGTGTCGAGGACATCGACCGCCACACGACGTCCCGGCGGCAGCGCCGGCAGATCGGGCAGCCGGAACACGAAGGGGGCATCGGCAAGCCGCACCAGGTCGTCGCGGATCACCACCGCCGCCACCCGCCCGAGCCCTTCCTGGCGAAGCCACCGCAGGCACCAGAACCGCTCCATGCGCGACTGGATGTCGCCATAGGCTTCGTGGCGGGCCTCGAAGGCCGAGAGGATCGCGAACAGATCGGCGTCGTTGGCCGCGTACGGCGCCTTCTGGGCTAGCGCGACGGCCATGATCTGGCGCTGGTTGACGAGATCGACGTAGCGGCGCAGCGGCGACGTCGCCCAGACGTACTGGGCAACCCCCAGCCCCTGATGCGGCAGCGGGTGCGTTCCCATGCGAACCCGCCCCATCTGCTGCGAACGGTACAGACCCGGAACCTGATGGCGGGCGAGCAGACCGCCCCAGGTGCTGTTGGCGAGGATCATCATCTCGGCGACGATGCGGTCGAGCGGCGCGTCGCGGCGCCGCTGGACGATGCACACGCGACCGCCCTCGACATAGAAGCTGAAGTCGGCGCGCGGTCTGCCCTCGGGGCGGCCGCGAAAGGCGTCGCGCTGCGCCGACAGCGCAAGGCTCAGTCGCCACAGCGCCCTGAGGGCGTCGGCCATCGGAAACTGGGCGTCAGGATCGGCGAGCGCGGCCTCGGTGACCGCGTCATCGAGCCGGTCGTGGCGAAGGTTGGCAGCGACCCGGATTCGCTCGACGCAGGTCTGGGTGGTCACCACCGACGTCCCCTCGGCATCGAGGTCGGCATAGAGCGAGAGCACCGCGCGCTCGGTTCCCTCGTCGAGGGAATAGGGGCGGATCGCCGCCTCGGGCAACATCGTGATCTTGTCGCCCGGCATGTAGACGGTGGACATGCGCTCCCGGGCGAGGGCATCGAGCGGGGCATCGCGCGGCGCGGCCAGCGCCGGCGCGGCGATGTGCACCCCGACACGCAGCCGCCCATCGGGGAGCGGCTGCACCGACAGGCAATCGTCGATCTCGGTGGTGGTGGAGTCGTCGATCGAGAAGGCCTCGGCCGGCGACAGCGGCAGCGCATCGGGCACCGGTACCACCGGGAGCGATGCGGGAAAGCCGCGACCGCCGGGGAAGTGCTCGCGCTCGAAGGCCGCCAGGTGCAGGGCGCCGGCATCGGCGAACAGGCCGAGCTCGAGCAGCAGCCGTGCCGGCGTGCGGCGCAGCACCTCGCAGGCCCGCTCGAGGGCGCGCCACTCGAGCGACTGCTTGTCGGGCCGCACCAGCAGACCGGCGCCAGCCGCGGCGATCGGCTCGGGCAGTTGCCCGGCGCGCATGGTCTCGACCATTTCGGCGATCGCGGCGTCCTGTTGACGGCGTCGTTCGAGCGCGGCGAGCGCGAGGCGCACGGTTTCGGCGGGCGCGGGGCGGAAGCGCCCGCGGCCCTTGCGGTGGAAGTAGACCGGCGCCGACGCCAGGCGGATCAGCACGCCGGTGGCCTGGACCGCGGTGGGCGTGCCGCCGAAGTACTCGCCAGCGAGCTCGCCGAAGGCGAACTCATCCTGAGGGGCGCACTCCCAGAGGAAATCGACGTCGATCTCGCCAGCGACGGCCTGTGCCGCAGGCAGCAGCTGCGCGGGATCCGGGGCGTCGAAGCGCAGCAGCACCTGCGCACTCTTGACCTTGGTGCGTCGGCCCGAGGCGTGCTCGACCTGCAGGCTGGTGCCGGCGTCGGACATCACGGTGGCCGCCTTCAGGCCGCCGTCTTCCTCGAAGAGCACATGGTTCGTCATGACCGATCCGATTATATGCCGCGGGGATCCGCCGCCCGCGAGGAATCGCCCCGAGTCGGCAGGCAGCGGCGGGCATGGGGAGGATCGCGATCGGCCGCGGCGGACAGGCGAGGATCGCGATCGGAGGCAGCGGTGGGGACGCAGCCGGGGCCGGGGCCGGGGCCGCCGCTGCCGCCGGGGCCGGGGCTGGGGCCGGCGGGACCGGCAAAGCCCTGGGCGTGGCTCAGAGCATGATGCCGCCGGATACCTCGATCACGGCGCCATTGACATAGCTGGCGTCGTCGCTTGCCAGGAAGGCGTAGACCGCGGCGATCTCGTGCGGCTTGCCAAGCCGTCCGAGTGGCACCTTGTCGACCATCTTCTGCAGCACCGGCTCGGGGATGCTCTTCAGGATGCCGGTCTCGACGAAGCCCGGGCACACCGCGGCCACCCGGATGCCC
>JBIIHU010000337.1:0-3736 GCA_044235405.1 Burkholderiaceae bacterium | reverse complement strand
GCCCCAGACCATGCCGGCGACCAGCGCGGTGAAGCCCGCGACCGACCACACGATGACCCAGATCCGGTTGAGCGGGATGCCGATCGACTGCGCCGCCTGGTGATCGTCGGCCACCGCGCGCAACGCACGGCCGGTGGCGGTCTTCTGGAAGAAGAGCGCGAGCACCAGCACCAGGACGGTGGCCATCACCGCCGCGACGATGTCGTCGCGGCTGACCATCACTCCGCCCTGGAAGACCCCCTCGAGAAGCAGCAGCGGCTCCTTGGCGATGCCGAGGTCGATCTTGTAGATGTCGGAGCCCCAGATCGTCTGGCCGAGCCCGTCGAGGAAATAGGTGACGCCGAGCGTGGCCATCAGCAGCACCACGCCCTCCTGATTGACAAGCTTGCGCAGCACCACGCGCTCGATCGCCCAGGCCAGGCCGATCATGATCGCGACCGACAGCGCGAAGGCGATGCCATTGGCGAGCCACCGGTTGTCGAAGCCGAACCACTCGGGTATCCACTCCGACAGACGCGCCATCGACAGCGCCGCGAACAGCACCATCGCGCCCTGCGCGAAGTTGAACACGCCCGAGGCCTTGAAGATCAGCACGAAGCCGAGCGCGACCAGCGCGTAGAGCACGCCGGCCATCAGGCCGCCAAGGGCCACTTCGAGGAGGAATCCGAGGTTCATCGCTGCATGCCTGGTGGTTGCGCGCGGCTCAGTGGGCCACGCCGAGGTAAGCCGAGATGACGTCCGGGTTGCTGCGGACCTCGTCGGGGGTGCCGTCGCCGATCTTGCGGCCGTAGTCGAGCACGACCACCCGATCGGAGATGTCCATCACGACGCCCATGTCGTGCTCGATCAGCACGATGGTGGTGCCGAACTCGTCGTTGACGTCGAGGATGAAGCGGCTCATGTCCTGCTTCTCCTCGAGGTTCATGCCGGCCATCGGTTCGTCGAGCAGCAGCAGGCTGGGCTCCATCGCGAGCGCGCGACCGAGGTCGACGCGCTTCTGCAGCCCGTAGGGCAGGCGCCCCACCGGCGTCTTGCGGTGATCCTGGATCTGCAGGAATTCGATGATGCGCTCGACATGCTCGCGGTGCGCGATCTCCTCGCGCATCGCGGGCCCGACCCGCAGCATCTGGGCGAGGATGCCCGACTTCATGCGCAGGTTGCGCCCGGCCATGATGTTGTCGAGCACGCTCATGCCCTTGAAGAGCGCGAGGCTCTGGAAGGTGCGCGCGACACCCATCTCGGCGACCTGGCGCGAGCTCATCCGGTTGAAGTGCCGGCCCCGGAAGACGATCTCGCCCTGCTGCGGCGTGTAGACGCCGTTGATCACGTTGAGCATCGAGCTCTTGCCGGCGCCGTTGGGCCCGATGATCGCCCGGATCTCGTGCTCCCGGACATCGAAGGAGATGTCGGTCAGCGCCTTCACGCCGCCGAAGGACAGCGAGATGTTCTTCAGGTCGAGCACGACCTCGCCGATCTTCCTGCCGTTCATGGTCGGTCTCCGGTCGGCGCGTTCAGGCGGCCTGCCGCTGTTCGGCGGCGACCGGGAAGACGCGCGCGTCGGCGAGCTTCAGCGTGGCCGACACCGAGCCGGTGCGACCGTCCTCGAAGCGCACCTGCGTCTCGATGAACTGCTCGGCACGACCCGCGTACAGCGCATCGACGAGCACCTGGTACTTCTGCGCGATGAAGCGCCGGCGCACCTTGCGGGTGCGGGTGAGCTCCTCGTCGTCGGCGTCGAGCTCCTTGTGCAGCACGAGGAAGCGCGCCACCTGCGAGGCGCCCATCACCGGGTCGGCGGCGAGATCGGCATTGACCTTCTCGATGCACTCGCGGATCAGTTCGTAGGTCTCGGCCCGCGAGGCGAGATCGACATAGCCGGCATAGCCGATGTTGCGGCGCTCGGCCCAGCTGCCGCAGGCCTCGAAATCGATGTTGACGAAGACCACGACCCGGTCGCGGCCGTCGCCGAAGGCCACCGCCTCCTTGACGAAGGGGAAGAACTTCAGCTTGTTCTCGACGAACTTCGGCGCGAAAAGCTGCCCGCCAGCGAGCTTGCCGACATCCTTCGCGCGATCGATGATCCGCAGGTGGCCGTCGGCATCGAGGTAGCCCGCATCGCCGGTGTGGAACCAGCCCTCGGCGTCGCGCACCTCGGCGGTGGCCTCGGGGTTGCGATGGTACTCGAGCAGCAGGCCGGGGCTGCGCACCAGCAGCTCGCCGGCCTCGCTGACGCGCAGCTCGACGCCTTGCACCGGCGGGCCGACGGTGTCGGCGCGCACCTGACCGTTGGGCTGCACGCACACGAAGACCGCGGTTTCGGTGGACCCGTAGAGCTGCTTCAGGTTGATGCCCAGCGAACGGTAGAAGGCGAAGAGATCGGGGCCGATCGCCTCGCCCGCGGTGTAGGCCACCCGCACGCGGCTCATGCCGAGCGCATTGCGCAGCGGCCCGTAGACCAGCACGCGCCCGATGCCGTAGAGCAGCCGGTCGGCCAGCCCCACCCCGGCATCGCCGTCGAGGATGCGCGGCCCCACCCGCCGGGCATGATCCATGAACCAGCGGTACAGGCGGCGCTTGGGCGCGGCCGCGTCCTCCATGCGGATCGTGACCTGCGTCAGCAGCGCCTCGAGCACACGCGGCGGCGCGAAGTAGTAGCTCGGGCCGATCTCGCGCATGTCGGCGGCGGCGGTGGCCTGCGACTCGGGGCAGTTGACCGTGAATCCGTTCACCAGCCACTGCGCGTACGAGAAGATGTTCTGGCCGAGCCAGGCCATCGGCAGGTAGGCGAGCACTTCCTCGCCGGGCCCCAGACCCTCCATGCGCGAGGCGACCGTCGACATCGCGATCAGCGCCCGATGGCTGTGGACCACGCCCTTGGGCATGCCGGTGGTGCCGGAGGTGTAGAACATCGCGGCCGCGTCGTCGGGCGAACCCTTGTCGATCTCGGCCTGCACGAGCCCGGGATGGCTGCGCAGCAGTTCGCGGCCGCGCTCGAGCAGCGCCTCGAAGGCCATCAGCTCGGGCTGCTGGTAGTTGCGCAGGCCGCGGGGGTCGTCGTAGACGATGTGGGCGAGCGCCGGGTGCCGCTCGCGCACCTCGAGCATCTTGTCGACCTGCTCCTGGTCCTCGACGATCGCGAACGCGATGTCGGCATTGCCGCAGACGTAGGCCATCTCGGCCGCGGCGGCGTCCTGGTAGAGCGGCACCGGGACCGCGCCCAGCGACTGCACGGCCAGCATCGCCACGTACAGGCGCGGGCGATTTTCGCCCACCAGCGCCACATGCGCGCCACGCGCGAGACCCAGGCCGGCAAGGCCGGCCGCGACCGCCTCGGCCTGCACCTTGAGCTCGCGCCAGTCGAGGGACTGCCAGATGCCCAGCCGCTTCTCGCGCATCGCGCTGGCCTGCGGGCGGGCGGCGGCGTGCCGCCAGGCGAGGACCGGGAACGTGAGGTTCCCGAGTTCGCGCACCTGTTCGACGTCGCTGCTGGCCTGGTTCATCGGGGAAACTCCGGAGGGCAAACCGGCGTGCCACTGCACGCACGGCCGGATGAGAGCACGCGAGACTTACCGCAGGCTGACCGCCAGCCGCCTGGCCGGCGCGGGGGCGGGCCAGCCTCGACCGGGGGCGGCCGCCAGCCTACTTCTCGTAGCTGTAAAAGCCGCGGCCGCTCTTGCGGCCGAGCAGGCCGGCATCGACCATCTCGCGAAGCAGTGGCGCCGGGCGGTACTTCGGG
>JBIIHU010000336.1:0-3744 GCA_044235405.1 Burkholderiaceae bacterium | reverse complement strand
TTCGACGACTGGATGTTTCTGGTCGACGAGCGCGTGCTGCTCAACCGCGCCACGATGAGCAAGTTCGGCATACGCCTGGGCGAGGTGGTCCTGTCGATGACCCGGCGCTGAGCGGGCCGCCCGGACACGCCATGCTGCGTCCCCTGAATCCACCGATCACCGGCTGGGCCGAGCGCCGGGTCTGGCTGGTCGGTGCCTCCAGCGGCATCGGCGAGGCGCTTGCGCGCGAGCTGCTCGCCCGAGGCGCCCGGGTGGCCCTGTCGGCGCGCCGCGAGGCGCCGCTGCGCGCGATCGCGGCAGCCGCCCCCGATCGCTCGCTGGTCCTGCCGATGGATGTGCTCGACGCGCCAGCCGCCGACGCCGCGCACCGCGCGGTGCTCGAACGCTGGGGCGGACTCGACCTCGTGGTCTGGGTCGCCGGCATCTACGAGCCGCTGCGGGCCTTCGAGATCGACCTCGAAGCGGCGCGGCGCATGCTGCGGGTCAACATCGAGGGCGTGTTCAACGGGCTGGCCTGCGTCGTGCCGACGCTGCTCGCGCAGGGCCGCGGCTCGATCGCGATCGTCTCGAGCGTCGCCGGATACGGCGGCCTGCCGAAGGCGCTCGCCTACGGGCCGAGCAAGGCGGCGCTCAACAACCTCGCCGAGGCGCTCTACCTCGACCTGCATCCGCGCGGCCTGGGCGTGCACCTGATCTGCCCGGGATTCGTCGAGACGCCGGCCACCGCCGGCAACGACTTCCGGATGCCGGCGCTGATCCCGGCGCCCGAGGCGGCGCGCCGCATCCTCGCGGGCTTCGAGCGCGGCGACTTCGAGACGCACTTCCCGCGGCGCTTCACCGGCGTGCTGCGCCTGCTGCGACTGCTGCCGCGGCGCCTCTACTTCGCGCTGCTGCGGCGCGTGGCGAACGCATCGTGAACCCGCCCATCACCGCCCTCGAGCCGATCGTGCGCTACTTCGAGACGATCTCGCCGGCCACGGTCGCGCGCATCGGCGAGATCTACACCGACGATGCCTGGTTCAAGGATCCGTTCAACGAGGTGACCGGCGCACCCGCGATCGGCCGCATCTTCGCCCACATGTTCGAGCAGGTCGACGCACCGCGCTTCGTGGTCCACGACTGTGTCGGCGATGCTCGGGAGGCCTTCCTCACCTGGGACTTCGAGTTCCGCCGCGCGGGCGGCGAGCCGCTGCGCATCCGCGGCGCGAGCCACCTGCGCCTGGCGCCCGACGGGCGCATCCGCTGGCACCGCGACTACTGGGACACCGGCGAGGAGCTCTACGCCAAGCTGCCGCTGATCGGCGCGCTGTTCCGCTGGCTGCGGCGACGCTCGGCGGCGCCCGGCATGCGCGCCTGAGGGTGCGCCGCGCATGGCCGCGGCCTGTCGCGTCGTCGATACGCCCGCATGCGTCAGAAGGCTTACCGGACGCCCGCGCGCCTGCCGGCGGCTAGAATGCGCGGCCATGCCCTGGGAATGACGAGATGCTCTACCCTGAACTGTTCAAGTCCCTCGAACGCGTACGCTGGAGCCTCGACACCGACATTCCGTGGGCGAGCTTCGATCCCGCGCGCCTCAGCGACGAACAGGCGCACACCATCAAGATGAACGCGATCACCGAGTGGGCGGCGCTGCCGGCCACCGAGATGTTCCTGCGCGACAATCGCGACGACAGCGATTTCTCCGCGTTCATGTCGGTCTGGTTCTTCGAGGAGCAGAAGCACTCGCTGGTGCTGATCGAGTACCTCCGGCGTTTCCGTCCCGACCTGGTACCCACCGAGGAGGAGCTGCACGCGGTGCGCTTCGAATTCGATCCGGCCCCGCCGCTCGAGACGCTGATGCTGCACTTCTGCGGCGAGATCCGCCTCAACCACTGGTACCGGTGCGCGGCGGAGTGGCATACCGAGCCGGTGATCCGGCATATCTACGACCTGATCTCGCGCGACGAGGCGCGCCACGGCGGCGCGTACCTGCAGTACATGCGCCGTGCGATCGGTCGCTGCGGCGACCAGGCCCGCGCGGCCTTCGCGCGCATCGGCGTGCTGATGGCGAGCGCGCGCCGGTCGGCCAAGGCGCTCCACCCCACGAACCTGCACGTCAACAAGTCGCTGTTCCCCAACGACACCGTGCAGAGCCGGCTGCCGGAGCCCGCCTGGCTCGAGCGCTGGCTCGACGAGCAGATCCGCTTCGACGCCACCTGGGAGGGCAAGGTCCTCGAGCGGATCCTCCACAACCTGTCGCTGCTGCTCGAGCGCAGCTTCCAGTCGGTCCAGGACCTCAACCGCTACCGGCGCGAACTCGGCACGCCAGCCGGCGTGGCGGCCTGAGCGGCTCCGGCGATCGGCATGATGGCTCGCGGTCGGCACCGTGAGCCCGCCGCCCCCCGCCCCGCGATCCCCGATGCCAACCCCGCCAGCCTTCGAACGCAAGCTGCTCGCCCAGGCTGACTTCGCCCGCGCCGTGGCCGAGCTGCCACGGCCGCGAGTCTTCACCAACGGCGTCTTCGATCTGCTGCACCGCGGGCATGTCACCTACCTCGCGCAGGCTCGCGCACTCGGCGCGAGCCTCGTGGTGGGCGTCAACGCCGACGCATCGGTGCGGCGTCTCGGCAAGGGCGCCGACCGACCGATCAATGCCTGCGCCGACCGGATGGCCGTCCTCGCCGCGCTCGAGGTCGTGGACCGGGTGGTCGCCTTCGACGAGGACACTCCGCTCGCGCTCATCCTGGCGATGCGTCCCGAGGTGCTCGTGAAGGGTGGCGACTGGCCGGTCGACCGGATCGTCGGCGCCGACGCCGTGCGGGGATGGGGGGGCAGCGTGCACGCGATCGCCTTCGAGCATCAGCGCTCGACGACGACGATGCTCGCGCGCATCCGCGGCGCGGGCTGAGCGCATCCCGGCGCAGGGCGGGCCGGGCCCTCAATCCTGCGCGCCGTGCGCCTGCGCAAAGCCCGCGAGATGCTCGCGCTCGAAGACGACCGGATCCCAGTCGCCCTCGAGCAGGCGGCTCGCATCGAGCCAGATCCAGGCCTGCGCGATCCGTGGCGGCGACCCGTCGTCGGGCAGCACCCGCACCGCCTCGCGCCGGTACTCGTCGCCCTCGAAGGCATCGAGGCGCGCGAGGTCGGCGGGCGCCACGTCGAGCCATAGCCGGCCGGACACCGATCCGCCGGGGCTGGCGACCAGGCCCGGGTAACTCGCGCCGCGCAGCGCGCAGCGCCGCCACCCTTCGACCCGACCCCGCAGCGATGTGCCCCCCGAGGGCACGATCGCGCGCCAGACAGCGTCGTACATCAGGGATCCGTAGGTGAAGACCGCGACGCGGTCGCCCCCGCGACTCATGGCCGCTCCCCTCGATGGATCAGCACGGGCGGGCCGGGCGGCGGGCGGACCGGCCCCGGGTGGGGCGGCGCGATCGGAACCACGATGACCGGACTGATCAGCGCGGCGCCTGCAGGTGCGACGGGGGGCGCGGGCGACGCGACAGGGGGCCGGGGCGATGTCGACCAGACCTGATCGGGTACGCGGGCCGGTCGCGCGGGAGCCGCCACCTCGGCCGGGGCTGCGGGGGTGGCGGGGGTGGCGGGGGTGGCGGGCGCGGCGCGAGCCGCAGGGGCGGCGGGGGCCGCAACCGCGGTCGTCCCGAGGGCGCCGAGCGCCGCCATGACGAACAGCACGCCCCGGGAGCATGGCGCCATCCGCGGCAGGAGCATGGCGGTGGTGACGGACATCGGGCTGGGCTCCTC
>JBIIHU010000100.1:0-12041 GCA_044235405.1 Burkholderiaceae bacterium | reverse complement strand
CTGCTCGGTCGGCAGGCGGAGTTCTCGTCGCTGCTGCAGCTGAAGGCCGGTGACACCTTCTCGGCGCGCCGGCTTTCCGAATCCACGAAGGCGATCAGCGATCGGCTCGGTTCCCTCGGCTATGCCTTCGCCAGCGTCAATGCGGTGCCGCAGATCGACCGCGACAAGCGCGAGGTGAGTTTCGATGTGCTGGTCGACCCGGGCCGCAGGGTCTATGTCCGTCGAATCAATGTCATCGGCAATCAGCGCACGCGCGACGAAGTCATCCGGCGTGAGCTGCGCCAGTTCGAGGATGCCTGGTACGACGCCGAGCGCATCCGGCTGTCGCGCGAGCGCATCGGCAGGCTGGGCTATTTCGTCGAGGTCCGCATCGACAACCTCCCGGTGCCCGAGTCGCCGGATCAGGTCGATCTCAATGTCGTGGTGCGCGAGCAGCCCACCGGGGCCATCAACTTCGGCGTCGGCGTCTCGAGCGCCGAGAAGTTCATCCTGTCGGCTTCCATCAACCAGCAGAACTTCCTCGGCACCGGGCAGTCGCTGGGGCTGGAACTCAACACCAGCCGCATCAACCGCACGATCAACCTTTCGTTCACCGATCCCTACTTCACGAGCGACGGCATCAGCCGCAGCTTCGACCTCTATTCGCGAACCTTCAACGCATCGGCGCTTCGCCTGGGCGACTATCGCTGGCGCAGCAGCGGCGTGGGCATCCGTTTCGGGGTTCCGTACACCGAGGTCGATCGGATCTCGTTCGGGGTGGCTGGCGAGAACAATTCGCTGATGCTCGGCGACAACGCCCCTCAGCGCTTTCGCGATTACGTGGCCGCCTTCGGCGACAGCAGCAATGCACTGCTCGGCACCCTGGGCTGGCGACGTGACTCCCGCGACAGCGCCTTCGCGCCCACGCGCGGGCGACTCAATGCGGCGAACCTCGAGATCACCATGCCGGTGGGCGATCTCCGCTACTACCGTTCCACCTTCAACCACCAGACATTCCTGCCGCTCAGTCGCGACTACACGCTGGCGCTCAACGCCGATTTCGGCTTTGGGCGCTCGCTCGGGGGCGGGCTGTACCCTCTGTTCAAGAACTTCTACGCGGGCGGCATCGGCAGCGTGCGCGGTTTCACTCAATCGTCGCTCGGACCGCGCGATCCCGTGGACAGCGTGCCGCTTGGCGGCCAGACCCGCATCGTCGGCAGCGCGGAGTTCATCTTTCCCCTTCCCGGCACCGGCAGCGACCGCAGCTTCCGCTCCTTCGTGTTCCTCGATGCCGGCAACGTCTATCCCATCGGTCGTATCGATCTCGGCGAGATGCGGGTGTCCACCGGACTGGGCCTGAACTGGGCGAGTCCCATCGGTCCCATGAAGATCGGGCTTGGCTTCCCGGTGCGCCGCCAGCCCGGCGACCGCATCCAGCGCGTCCAGTTCCAGATCGGCACCGGGTTCTGAGCGGCAACTGTGCGACAATTCGCGCTTTCCATCCTGCGGCTGAGGGCATGATCCCCATGAAGTGCTGTCTCAAGGGCGTTCTGGCGCTGCTGGTGGCACTGGCGGCGCAGGGCGTCTGGGCCCAGGAACTGCGCCTGGGCTTCGTCAATACGCAGCGCATCCTTCGCGACGCCGAGCCGGCCAAGGCGGCGCAGCGCAAGATCGAGTCGGAGTTCGGCAAGCGCGACAAGGAACTCCAGGACATGGCCGCGCGTCTCAAGTCGCTCAACGAACGCCTCGAGCGTGATGCTTCGGTCATCAACGAGAGCGAGCGGCAGCGCCGGCAGCGCGAGTTCGCCGAGCTCGACAAGGATTTTCAGCGCAAGCAGCGCGAGTTTCGCGAAGACCTCAATCAGCGCCAGAACGAGGAAGTTCAGGTGCTCATCGACCGCGCCAACCGGATCATCAAGCAGATCGCCGAGCAGGAGCGTTACGATCTGATCGTCCAGGACGCGGTCTACTGGAGTCCGCGCATCGACATCACCGACAAGGTGCTCCGCGCGCTGGCTGCTGCCAAGTAGGTCGCCCGGTGGCCGCCGTCCAGCGCGCTGCGTGGTTCCTCGCAGGCGAGCTTCGCGAACGCGTCGGCGGCGAACTCGTCGGGATCGAATCCGATCGACCGCTGCGAGGGCTCGCCTCGCTCGAGGCGGCCGGGTCCGATGATCTCGCCTTTCTCGCCTCCAGCAGGTTTCGTCAGGTCGCCCTCAACACCCGCGCGGGGCTCGTGATCGTCTCCCCGGCACTGGCAGACAGCCTGCCCTCGTCGGCGGCTCGGTTGCTGGTCCAGGACCCCTATGTCTGCTACGCGCGGGTGTCCCAATGGCTCGCGGCGCGCCTCTCGCCGCCGCCTGCGCCGGCAGGTGTTCATCCGTCGGCGGTGATCGATCCCTCGGCGCGCGTCGACCCGACGGCAACGATCGGCCCGGGCTGCACCGTCGAGGCCGAGGCCCGGGTGGACGCCGGGGTGGCGCTCGGACCGCAGGTGGTGATCGGGCGTGGTGCCCGTGTGGGCGCGAACTCACGCCTGCATTCACGCGTCGTCGTCTATGCCGACTGCCATCTGGGCGAGCGCTGCATCGTCCATGCCGGCACCGTTATCGGGGCGGATGGCTTCGGCTTTGCGCCATCGACGCAGGGTTGGGTCAAGATCGCGCAACTTGGGCGAGTGATCATCGGCGACGATGTCGAGATCGGGGCAAGCTGCGCGATCGATCGCGGCGCGCTCGACGATACCGTCATCGGCGATGGCTGCAAGCTCGACAACCTCATCCAGATCGGTCACAACGTGCGCATCGGTGCGCACACCGCCATCGCAGGCTGCGTGGGCATCGCGGGCAGCGCTCAGATCGGCAGCCGCTGCATGATCGGAGGCGGCGCCGGTATCCTCGGACACCTGAGCATCTGCGATGGCGCGATCATCTCGGCGATGAGCCTGGTCACGCGTTCGATCCGCGAGCCCGGCATGCACACCGGCGTATTTCCGCTGATGGCCAATGCACAGTGGGAACAGGCGGCTGCCACGCTGCGCCAGTTGCCTCGGCTTCGCGACCGCCTGCGGCGCCTCGAACGCGAGCAAGCCGGCGATCCCGGGGGCAGCGCCGATTCCGACGACGACTCCAGGAAGACTCCATGATCCAGCTCGACATTCGCGCCATCCTCGAGCACCTGCCGCACCGCTACCCGTTCCTGCTGGTCGATCGCGTGCTGGAGCTCGAGAAGGGCAAGCGCATCGTCGCGCTCAAGAACGTGACCATCAACGAGCCCTTCTTCGTGGGCCACTTCCCGCACCTGCCGGTGATGCCGGGGGTACTGCAGATCGAGGCTCTCGCGCAGGCGGCCGGCATCCTGTCCTTCCAGACGATGGGCAGGGTGTCCGACGAGAACTCGGTGTATTACTTCGTCGGCATCGACAGCGCCCGTTTCAAGCGTCCGGTGGTGCCGGGTGACCAGCTGCGGCTCGAGGTCGAGATCACGCGGGTTGCGCGCTCCATCTGGAAGTACGCCGGTCGAGCCACCGTCGAAGGGCAAGTGGCTGCCGAGGCGGAGCTGATGTGCACGCTGCGCCAAATCGACCCTCCCGCCAGCGGGTCGGCATGACACGAATCCATCCGACCGCACTGGTCGCGCCCGAGGCCGAGCTCGACGCTGGCGTCGAGGTCGGGCCTTACTGTGTCATCGGCGCGCACGTTCGTATCGGCGCGGGTACCGTGCTCGGTCCGCATGTGGTGATCGACGGCCACACCACGCTCGGGCGGGACAACCGCGTGCATCCCTTCGCATCGATCGGCGGAGCTCCGCAGGACAAGAAGTACCGCGACGAGCCCACGCGGGTCGAGATCGGCGACGCGAACACCTTCCGCGAGGGCGTGACCATCAACCGGGGGACCATCCAGGACAACGGGTTGACCCGGATCGGCAACGGCAACTGGGTCATGGCCTACGTCCATATCGCGCACGACTGCGTGGTGGGCGATAACACCATCTTCGCCAACAGCACCAACCTTGGCGGACATGTCCGGATCGGCGATTGGGTGATCCTCGGCGGCGCGTCCGGCGTCCACCAGTTCTGCCAGATCGGCGCGCATGCGATGACCGCGGTGGGTACGGTCGTGCTGCACGATGTTCCGCCCTTCGTGATGGTGTCGGGTAACAGCGCGCAGGCTCATGGCATCAACACCGAGGGCTTGCGGCGGCGAGGTTTCTCGCCCGCCCGCATCGACGCGATCCGGCGTGCCTATCGGCTGCTCTACCGGGAGGGCCTGAGCCTCGCGCAGGCGCGCGAGGCGCTGGCGAGCGGCGCCCGCCTGAGCGAGCTCGATCCCGACGGTGAGGCCGGCGCCGATCTCGCGCTTCTGGCCGGCTTCCTCGAGGGCGTGACGCGCGGCATCGTGCGCTGAGGCGATGGACGGAGGCGAAGCTTTCGAACTCGGCGTGGTCGCGGCCGAGGCCTCCGGCGATCTGCTGGCGGCCAGCGTCCTTGATGGGCTGCAAGCGCGCCTGCCAGCCACGGGCCTGCGCGCTGCCGGCATCGGCGGCCCGGCGCTGCAGGCGCGGGGCATGGACTGCTGGTGGTCGATCGATGCCCTGTCGGTTCGCGGCTATGTCGAGGTGCTTCGCGAGTATCCGCGACTGCTGCGGTTGCGTCGCGATCTGCGCGAGCGGCTGCAGGCGTGGCGGCCCGATGTGTTCCTCGGGGTCGACGCACCCGACTTCAACCTCGATCTCGAGGTCGGCTTGCGCCGTGCAGGCGTGCCGACGGCGCACTTCATCGGTCCCTCGGTATGGGCCTGGCGTCGGGGGCGTCTCGCCCGGATCCGCGAAGCGGCCGGGCTGATGCTGCTGGTGTTCCCCTTCGAGCAGGCGATCTACGACGAAGCCGGCATTCCCGCGGTCTACGTCGGGCATCCGCTTGCCGACCAGATCCCACCGAAGAGCGATCGCGCCGGCGCGCGCCGGGCGCTCGGGCTGCCGCCCGAGGCCCCGCTGGTCGCGCTGCTGCCAGGCAGCAGGCCGGCCGAGATCCGCTACATGGCGGAGTCCTTTCTCGAGACCGCCCGCTGGTTGCGGCGGGCACGACCCGAGCTTCGCTTCGTGCTGCCCGCCGCCGGCGCGAGGCAGTACGAGCAGCTCCGCGCGCTGCTCGCGCGTCGCGGCATCGACGATTCGGTGCTGCTGACCGAGGGACGTTCCCATGAGGCCCTCGCGGCCTGCGATACCGCGCTGGTGGGCAGCGGTACCGCCACCCTGGAGGCCGCGCTCTTCGGGCGGCCGATGGTGATCGCCTACCGAATGGCGGGGCTGAGCTACGCGATCATGCGTCGCATGGGCTACCTGCCCTGGATCGGGCTGCCCAACATCCTGTGCCGCGACTGGGTCGTACCCGAGTTCGTCCAGGCTGCGGCCACGCCTGCCGCGATGGGGCAGGCGCTGCTCGAACAGCTCGACGATCCCGCGCTGCGCGAGCGCATCACCGGCCGCTTCGCCGACCTCCACGGCACGCTGCGTCGCGATTGCGCAACGCGCTGTGCCGAGGAACTCCTCGCCTATGCCGAACGCATGCGTGCCGGGCGTCCCGCACGCGGCGGCGCGGCGGTGTCGTGATGCCCGCGCAGATGTCGCTCCCGACGACACCCGGGGCGGCCCCGGACATGGCGATCGGTGCGGCCGACGGCTCGATCTGCGGCGTCGACGAGGCGGGACGCGGTCCGCTCGCGGGACCGGTGTTCGCCGCGGCAGTCATCCTCGATCCGCTGCGCCCCATCGAGGGATTGCGCGACTCCAAGCAGCTTTCGCCGCGCCGTCGCGAGGCGCTCGCGGCACGGGTGCGCGAGCGCGCGCTCGCGTGGGCGATCGCGCAGGCGAGCGTCGCCGAGATCGATGCGCTGAACATCCTCCGCGCGACGCTGCTCGCGATGCGTCGTGCGGTGGCGGCGCTGCCGGTGGCGCCGGCGCTTGCGCTCGTCGACGGTAACCGCGCGCCGCAGCTCGACTGCGCGGTCCGCACGCTCGTGGGCGGCGATGCGCTCGAACCCGCGATCTCGGCTGCTTCGATCCTCGCCAAGACCGCGCGCGATGCGCTGATGCTCGAGCTGCACGATCGCCACCCCGGCTATGGTTTCGATCGCCACAAGGGCTACGGCTCGGCGCTGCACCTCGAAGCCCTGCGCAGGCTCGGTCCCTGCGATGCGCACCGGCGCAGCTTCGCGCCGGTTCGCAGCGCGCTCGCCGCGTGGGAGCATCGCTGATGCGCGAGCCCCGGCGCATCGCGTCGCGCGACAATCCGTTGTATCGACAACTGCTTTCGCTCGTCGAGTCCTCGCGCGAACGACGGCAGCTCGGGGTCAGCGTGCTCGAGGGCATCCACCTGTGCGATGCCTTTCTCGCGGCCGGTGGCGTGCCACGGTTGTGCGTGGTCGGCGCCGGGGCCCGTGCCCATCCCGAGGTCGGTCCGTTGCTCGCGCGCGCGGCAGGTGCGGCGGGTGCGCTTAGGCCTGCCGACCCGGCGCTCGCAACGAGCGGCGCGCCCGCGTTCGACGGCGGCGAATGCGAGCTCGCCGATCCGCTGTTTCGCTCGCTCAGCCAGGTAGCCAGCGGGGTTGCGATCGCCTTCGTGATCGATACCCCGCGTGCCGTGCTGCCCGATCGGATCGAACGCGACGCGGTCTACCTTGACGCGCTGCAGGATCCCGGCAACGTGGGCACGATCCTGCGCAGCTGCGCGGCCGCGGGGGTCTCGCTGGTGATCACCGCGCCGACCACCGCGTGGTGCTGGTCGCCCAAGGTGCTGAGGGCGGCGATGGGTGCGCACTTCGCGCTGACCGTGGTCGAATCGGTAGCCTGGCAAACGGTCGCGGAACGCGCGACGATCGGCGGCATCGCGACCTCCCCGCATGCCCGCGACACCTTGTGGCAGGCCGATCTGCGCGGACCCGCGCTCTGGCGTTTCGGCACCGAGGGCAAGGGCCTCGATGTCGCACAGGTCGAGGCCAGTACGCGCTGGCTGCGAATCCCGCAGCGGGCGGGCGTCGAGTCGATGAATGTCGCGGCAGCGGTTGCGGTATGTCTGTTCGAGCAGCGCCGCCAGCGCGAGGCCGCGCGCGCCTGCTGACGCTCAGCGCAGCGCGAGTTCCTGCAGCACCGTGGTCGCGATCTCCTCGATCGACTTCGTGGTGGTCGACAGCCACCGGATGCCCTCGCGCCGCATCATCGTCTCGGCCGCCGCGACCTCGGCCCTGCAATTCTCGAGGGCAGCGTAGCGGCTGTTCGGCCGGCGCTCGAAGCGCACCTCCGACAGGCGCTCCGGTGCGATCGACAGCCCGAACAGCTTGCCGCGGTGCCGGTAGAGCACCTCGGGCAGTCGCCCGCGCTCGAAGTCCTCGGGAATCAGCGGGTAGTTGGCCGCCTTGATGCCGTGCTGCATCGCGAGGTAGAGGCTGGTGGGCGTCTTGCCGCACCGAGACACGCCGACCAGGATCACGTCGGCGTTCTCGAGCCCCTTGTTGGACTGACCGTCGTCGTGAGCGAGCGCGAAGTTGATCGCCTCGATGCGCCGCTGATACTGACCGGTGTCCGACACCGTATGCGAGCGTCCGATCTTGCCGGTCGAGCGAAGGCCGAGCTCGGCCTCCAGCGGCGTCACGAAGGTCGAGAACAGCTCGATGCACATCGCCTCGCTCTGGCGCAGCACGCGGCTGATGTCGGGGTCGACGAGCGTGCTGAAGACGATCGGGCGGTTCGGATCGCTTCGCGACTGCTGGTCGATTCGCTGCAGGGCCTCGTGCGCCTTCTCGACACTGTCGATGAACGGCATGCGCACCTCGCGCAGTCGCAGGTTCTCGAACTGGCTGAGCAGCGAGTGGCCGAAGGTCTCGGCGGTTATGCCGGTCCCGTCGGACAGGTAGAAGACGGTTCGGTCGTGCGGCAAGGAGTCGGGCATGGCGGGGCGAGGGCGGCGCGCGATCAGCGGGAGTTCGCATTTTCGTGCGGTGCGGGATCGCGCGCAGTAAAATCGCGTTCCCCCGGCTGGAGTGTTGCAGCCGTGCCCGCCTCAGGCCGTTCTTCGGGCCGCCCGCGCGAGCACGCCTACAGCGCTTCACGCCGATGCCGCGAGTGTCGCGCGGCACGGCCGCCCAAGGTTTTCCAACATGCCAGGATGTTTCCATGAACCGTTTCGATGGGCGATACGTCGTCGCCTTCGAGGACTTGCGCATGACCGATGTCGAATCGGTCGGCGGCAAGAATGCGTCGCTCGGTGAGCTGATCAGTCAGCTCGCCGCCTCGGGGGTGAGGGTGCCGGGTGGTTTCGCCACCACCGCCGAGGCCTTCCGCGATTTTCTCCAGCACAACCGGCTCACCGAGCGGATCGCCGCGCGACTCGAGGGCCTCAACACCGAGGATGTCAAGGCGCTGGCGGCCTGTGGCGCCGAGATTCGCGGTTGGGTCATCGACAGCCCGTTGCCCGCACCGCTCGAAGCCGCGATCCGCGAGCATTACGCGGGGCTGGTCGCGACTTCCGGAGGGCCGGTATCCGTCGCGGTGCGTTCCTCGGCAACCGCTGAGGACCTGCCGGACGCATCCTTTGCCGGTCAGCAGGAAACCTATCTCAACGTCAATGGCATCGAGGCGGTCCTCGACCGCATCCGCCATGTCTTCGCGTCGCTGTACAACGATCGGGCGATCTCGTACCGGGTCCACAAGGGCTTCGCCCATGGCGAGGTCGCGCTGTCGGCCGGTGTGCAGCGGATGGTGCGCAGCGATCTTGGTGCCTCGGGCGTGATGTTCACGATCGACACCGAGTCGGGCTTCGCCGACGCGATCCTGATCACCAGTTCCTACGGTCTGGGCGAGACCGTGGTCCAGGGGGCGGTCAACCCCGACGAGTTCTATGTCCACAAGCCGATCCTGCGGGCGGGCAAGTATCCGATCATCCGACGGCAGCTCGGCAGCAAGCTGATCCGGATGACGTTCGCGGAACCGGGAACCGAAGGACCCGAGTCGTCGGCCGGCCGGACGGTTCGCACCATCGATACCCCCGAGCAGTTGCGCTTCCGCTACTCGCTCGACGACGAGGACGTCGTCGAGCTGGCCCGCTACGCCGTCGAGATCGAGCGACACTACGGTCGCCCGATGGACATCGAGTGGGGCAAGGACGGCATCGACGGGCGAATCTACATCCTGCAGGCGAGGCCCGAGACCGTGAAGTCGCAGGGCTCGGCCACGCGCCAGCTTCGCTTCCGCGTCAAGGGAACCGCCGATGTGCTCGCCTCCGGGCGCGCGATCGGTCAGAAGGTGGGAGCCGGCCCGGTGCGCGTCATCGCCGATCCTGCCGAGATGGAGCGCGTCCAGCCCGGTGACGTGCTCGTCACCGACATGACCGATCCCAACTGGGAACCGGTGATGAAGCGGGCCTCGGCGATCGTCACCAACCGCGGCGGCCGTACCTGCCACGCGGCGATCATCGCGCGCGAGCTCGGTATCCCCGCGGTGGTCGGATGTGGCGACGCGACCGAGCGGCTGCGAGACGGTGCACTCGTCACCGTCTCGTGCGCGCAGGGCGACACCGGCTACATCTACGAGGGGTTGCTCGATACCGAGGTCAGCGAGGTGGACACCGGCGCGATGCCCGAGGTACCGACCAAGATCATGATGAACGTGGGCAACCCGCAGCTCGCCTTCGAGTTCTGCCAGCTGCCCAACGCCGGCGTGGGTCTGGCCCGGCTCGAATTCATCATCAACAACCATATCGGCATCCACCCGAAGGCGATCCTCGACTACCCGAACGTCGATCCTCAGCTGCGCAAGGCGGTCGAAGGCATCGCGCGCGGCCATCGCACCCCGCGCGACTTCTTCGTCGAGCGGCTTGCCGAAGGCGTGGCCACGATCGCTGCGGCCTTTCATCCGCGGCCGGTCATCGTGCGCCTGTCGGACTTCAAGTCCAACGAATACCGCAAGCTGATCGGCGGCACCCGGTACGAGCCCGAGGAGGAAAACCCGATGCTCGGTTTCCGGGGCGCGTCGCGCTACATCGCCGGCGATTTCCGAGAGTGCTTCGAGATGGAGTGCAAGGCGCTGCGGCGCGTGCGCGACGACATGGGCCTGACCAACGTCGAGCTGATGGTGCCTTTCGTGCGCACGGTGCGCGAGGCGGCCGCGGTCATCGAGCTGCTGGCGCGCAATGGCCTGCGTCGCGGCGAGAACGGGCTGCGCATCATCATGATGTGCGAGCTTCCGTCGAACGCGATTCTCGCCGAGGATTTCCTCGAGCACTTCGATGGCTTCTCGATTGGCTCCAACGATCTGACGCAGCTGACGCTCGGGCTGGACCGCGACTCGGGGTTGGTGGCCGAAGGCTTCGACGAGCGCGATCCTGCGGTCATGGCGCTGCTCGAGCGGGCGATATCGGCCTGCAATCGGGCCGGCAAGTATGTCGGCATCTGCGGTCAGGGCCCTTCCGATCACCCGGATCTCGCCGAGTGGCTGATGCGTCAGGGCATCGCGTCGATCTCGCTGAATCCGGATACCGTGGTCGCGACCTGGAAGCGTCTGGCCGAGTCGTTGCCGCCGGGCGAGCTTGCCGACTGAGAGCCTGTGAACACATCCCCGAGCTCGGAGGATTCGTCACGGGTCGGGAGCAAGAGGCTCCCCGCCGGATGCTTCGACGCGCGCCGCAGCACCCGTCCACATCAAAACGCGGCCCTCGTGGCCGCGTCTTGATGTGTGAGCCCCGCGAGGCGAGGCCCGATGACGGGCGCCATGGCGCCCGTCGCTGAGATGCGGGGACTTACTGAACGACCCGCATCTGCTCGCGCTTGCCACCCTTGTAGGTGTAGAGCGTCAGCGCGCCGTTCTTGATGTCGCCCTTGGGATCGAAGCTGATCTTGCCGGTCACGCCCTCGTAGCTGACCTTGGCGAGCTCGGGCAGATACTTCTTCGGATCGGTGGAGTCGGCCTTCTGCATCGCGGTGACCATCGTCATCATCGCGTCGTAGACGTAAGGCGCGTAGATCTGCACGTCGGCATTGAACTTGGTCTTGAACTTCGCCTTGAAGTCGTCCATCGCCTTCGCCTTGTCGGCGGTCACGCCGCCGGCCTCGGCACACACCACCTGCCCGTCGCCCATCGCATCACCGGCCAGCTTGGCGAGTTCCCCGGTGCAGATGCCGTCGCCGCCCATGAATTTCGCATTGATGCCGAGCTGCTTCATCTGGCGCAGCATCGGGCCGGCCACGGCATCCATGCCGCCGAAGAACACCAGGTCGGGCTTGGCGGCCTTCAGCTTGGTCAGCACCGCGTTGAAATCGGTGGCCTTGTCGTTCGTGTATTCGCGACCGACGATCTTGCCGCCGGCAGCTTTCACGGCCTTCTCGAACTCGTCGGCCACACCCTGGCCATAGGCCGTGCGGTCGTCGATGATCGCGATCGAGGTGGCCTTCACTTCCTTGACCGCGAAGCGACCCAGCGTGCCGCCGAGCTGGCCATCATGCGCGACCACGCGGAACGTGGTCGGGAAGCCCTGCTGCGTGTACTTGGGGTTGGTCGCCGACGGCGAGATCTGCGGGATGCCGGCGTCCTTGTAGATGCGCGAGGCGGGGATCGTCGTGCCCGAGTTCAGGTGACCGATGACGCCCGCAACCTTGGCGTCGACCAGCTTCTGCGCGGCTGCCGTGCCCTGCTTGGGATCGGCGGCATCATCCTCGGCGACCAGCTCGAAGCGGACCTCCTTGCCACCGATCTTGAGCTTCTTCGCGTTGAGGTCCTCGATCGCGAGCTTGGCGCCGTTCTCGTTGTCCTTGCCCAGGTGTGCGATCGACCCGGTGAGGGGGCCGACATGGCCGATCTTGACGACGGTCTGCGCGGCGGCGGGGCCAGCGGCCAGGGCCGCGACGATCGCAGCGCTCAGCAACTTCATGTTCATCGGGGGATCTCCTTGGCGTGCTTCGCCGAGTGGTCGGGTTGATTCGGATCGGACCGGACCGACGCCCGACGCTCGGGCGTGCGAGCGCGGACCGCTCTGCGGCGGATGCTAGCCCGAGGCCTGCGGGCCCGGCGTCGAA
>JBIIHU010000335.1:0-3746 GCA_044235405.1 Burkholderiaceae bacterium | reverse complement strand
CAGCAGTCCCTCGAAGCTGGCATCGGCAACCAGCGCGCTGGCAACGCCGGCACTGACCCGCAGCACGATCCGCGCGCCGTCTTCGGCCCGGAGGTCGATATTCGTGGTCTCGCGGCGAAGCCGTTCGGCCAGGTAGACCGCGCTGCCGAGATCGACCTCTGGCACGATCAGCAGAAATTCCTCGCCCCCCTCGCGCGACGCGAAGTCCGCTCCCCGCAGCGATGCTCCGAGCATTCGACCGAAGGCCGCAATCGCTCGATCACCCGTCGCGTGGCCATAAGCGTCATTGATCCGCTTGAACTCGTCAATATCGAACAGGATCAGCGACAGGCCGCGCCGGTACCGACGATTTCTTTCGAACTCCAGGCGCCCCACCCGGCGGCTCGCGCGACGGTTCGGAAGACCCGAGAGCTCATCGGTCATCGCGAGACGCTCGAAGCGCGCAATGCGTACAGCGGCGAGTCGCCAACTGCACAACGAAGCGAGCAAGCAAACGAGAACGCAACCCGCGAGCGTCCATGCCACGAGTTGCCGCAAAGCGCCCTCGGCATTCCTCGACCCGGCGGACACCCGCCCGACGGATGCGGCGGCCTGTGAACGCGCTGCGCCTGCCAGCGCATGCTCGAAACGCCGCCAGGCCTCGGATGGCGCACCGCGCTGTTCGGCGGGCTGCGTCTGCCCCAGCAACCGCAGCGCCAGAGCTAACGCGGTCGATGCCTGCGTGGCGAGGTGGGCGTTCAGGGCATTCGCCTCGGCCAGGCGGGCGCTGCGCCGCGACGGGTCGTCGTCGAGCGCGATGGCCCAACCCAGCGCACGCAGCGCCTCGATACGCTCGACCGCCTCGATTGCGAGCGCCTCCTCGAGCGCGGCACGGTCGCGCCAGCGGCCCGCCTCCGTCAGCACGCGCTGCGCCATGCCGGCGGCAATGACCAGCGTCGCGGCAACCAGCACGGCGATCCAGGCGCGGTCTCGCATCCCATGCGGACCTCGGATCGTGGAGGTTTTCATGGCGCGAGCCGCCCCGGACCCATCCCGAGCACCGCGCCGCGGGCTTCAAAGGCGACGACCGCGAGATGCACGCCGAGGGAATCGGGAATGACGAGCGCTAACTCGAGCACCGGACTGCCCCGCTTCCCGGCTTCCGACAGGTCGGCGAGGCTGGGCAGCTGCCAGTCGATACGACGGACGTCGAAGGCCGCTCGGACCTGCAGTTGCGACTTCGCCGGTGTACCGGCGGGAAGTACCGCATCGGCCTCGTCGACGACGCCGGCACAGGGATCGTTCGGCGAGAGCGCAGGCGACGCCTGCCCGGAGACAGCGGCAAGCAGGGGAGCGTGTCTCGAGGAGGCGCCCAGCTGGCAGAGCACCAAGCGGAAACCCAGTCCCGCCGAATCGCCGAATGCCATCACGGTGGCCGCCAGCACGACCCACCAGGGCGACGCCAGTGTCGCAACCGACGATCGCTGCTGGAGAACGCCCCGATCCAAGATCCGTCTCCCCACGACGCCCTCTCGCCTCTCCGGAAGCTCCACCTGTCGCCCTGTGAACGGCGCCGATCCTAGTGGGACGACAGCCGAACAGAAAGAAAATAAACTGCGCCCTTCAAACAAAGTTATTTATGAATAGTCGTCTATCCGCATCGAGCGACCACTCATCCGCCGAGATCGCCGAGGTAGCGTCGCCGTCATCCAGCACTGACAGGCTCACCGGCCACAACCTCACGATCGGCAACCTGCGCGGCTTTGCGGCCGTGGTCGATACCGGTTCGTTCCCGCTGGCCGCGAGGCGCCTTGGCCTTTCGCCCGCCACGGTGGCGGCCGGACTGCGCGCCCTCGAGACGCGACTCGATGCGCGATTGATCGACCGTGGCCCGCCGCTGACGCCGACGAAGCTGGGGCAGGCCTTCCTCGTGATCGCAAGACGCCTGCTCGACGAGGTCGCCCGAACCAAGGCCGATGCGGCCCGGATCGCGCGCAACCAGCGCGGCAGCGTGCGTCTCACCGCATGGGCATCGGCGATCCCGCTGTTCCTGGGAGACCTGCTGGCCGCCTTCCGTGCCGCCGAACCCTCGGTGGACGTGCTCCCCATCGACCTCGACAGCCAGGATGGCGCCGCCATGCTGAGCGGCGGGATCGTCGATCTCGCGCTGATGCCCCTCACCAGCGACGCCGCCCGGCTCGAAACGCGGCAGATCGGCATCACGCGGGTCGTTGCGCTGCTGCCGCAGGATCATCTGCTGGCACGGCAGCCGACGATCGCCTGGTCGCAGATCCTCGCCGAGCCGCTCTTCGCGATGAGCATCAGCGGTCGCATGGGCGGCATCACGGAGCAGGCGCTGCTGGCGTGGGGTCATCCCATCGCTCATGTCGAGCGGGTGTCCCAGGCGATCACGCTGGCCGGCATCGTGCGAGCGCGCCTCGGGATCGGGCTGCTGGGCAGCCCCACGGCCCAGAGCATCGCCGACCACGATCTGGCGATTCGCCCGCTGGTCGAGCCCGAGGTGGCACGCCCGCTGGTCGTTGCAAGGCTGGCCGGCGTTCGACAGCCGCCGAGCGTGGGCCGCCTTTTCGACACCATCGCCACCGCCCCGCTGCCGATGCTGCGCTGATCCTCGCCAGGAGCCGCCGTGCGCTTCAGCTTCGCCCAGATCCAGGCCTTCGTCGCGATCGCCGACCTGCGCTCCTTCACCGTGGCCGCGAGCCGTCTGTCGGTGTCGCAGCCCGCGCTGAGCAGCGCGCTGCGCACGCTCGAGCAGGAGCTCGGCGTTCGGCTGGTAGAGCGCGACACCCGCCGCGTCACGCTGGCGCCGGCCGGGGAGCAGCTGCTTCCCGCCGCGCGGCGACTGATCGAGGAAAAACTGCGCGCCGAGGCCGAGACCCTGGCCTTGCTGCGCTCGCACGCGGGCGTCGTGCGGATCGCCACGCTGTCGGCGCTGCTCGAGCGCTTTCTGGCGGAGGAATTGCGCCGGGCGGCAAGCGAGCTCGACGGGATCAGCCTGAGCCTGCTGGTGCTGCCGGCCGGCGATCCCCTGGAACGACTGTCCCGGGGCGACTGCGACATCGCGGTCGGCTATCTCGACAACCCGGTCGCCGGGCTGCAGGTGGGCACCATCGGGACGGTCGAGGTGCAGGCCGTGCTGCCCTCCTCCCACCCGCTGGCGACGATGCCCGCGATCCCGTGGCGAGCGCTGCAGTCGGAACCCCTGGTCGTGCTCGCCGACCGCGGATCCTACGGCACGACGGTCGAACGAATCCTCGCCGAACACGGCTTGCGCTTCACGATCGGCCAGACCTGTTCGGATTTCGCCGGGATGGCGGGCCTCGTGATCGCCGGCCTCGGCATCGGCGCGACGACCAGCCACGTGGCCGGGATGCTCCTGCGCGACGGACTGGTGGCGCGGCCGGTGATCGAGCCGGACACCACCCGACCGGTGGTCGTCGCCGCGCAGGCGTCACAAGTGCTCGGTGCGGGCGCGCGGTCGGTTTTCGAGCGGCTCGCCGCGCTCAGGATTCCCCGGCACGGCTGACGACCGACGCCTTGCCGACAGCGCCCCACCTCCGGCAGGTACCTCAGCCCCGACCCGCCTCCCCGACCCCCGGCACCGACCGCAACGCCCCGAGCGCCCGCGCCAGCCCCGCCGCATCCGGCACCTCGACCGTGAAGCGCATCTGCGCGAGGCCGGCACGCGATCGGGTCTGCACCGCGGTGACGTTGAGCCGGTCACGCGCGAAGACCTCCGAGACATC
>JBIIHU010000099.1:0-12057 GCA_044235405.1 Burkholderiaceae bacterium | reverse complement strand
CGCTGCGTCAGTCTGTGCAACGCCTTTCCCACGCTCTTCGACCTGGTCGACGAGAGCAGCACCGGCGAGATCGACGGTGTCGACCGCAAGGACTACTGGAAGGTCGTCGACCAGTGCTACCTGTGCGACGTCTGCTACCTCACCAAGTGTCCGTACGTTCCGCCGCACCCCTGGAACCTGGACTTCCCGCACCTGATGCTGCGCGGCAAGGCGATCCAGTTCCGCGAGGGAACCCCCACGAAGTTTCGCGACAGCATGCTGTCGTCCACCGACCGCAACGGCAAGCTCGCGACGATCCCGATCGTCGTGCAGGCCGTCAACAAGGCCAAGGAAACGCCCGCCCTGCGCAAGCTCGGCGAAGATGCGCTCGGCGTGCACCGCGACGCCTGGCTGCCCGACTTCGCCGCCAGGCCCTTTCCGGGGAGCGCCGCCGCGTCGCCGCAGCATCCGGTGCGCGACGGCGAGCGCACACCGGGCAAGGTCGCGGTCTTCGCGACCTGCTACGTGAACTACAACGAGCCCGGCATCGGTCACGACCTGCTCAAGGTGCTCGACCACAACGCGATCCCCTACGCGCTGGTCGAGAAGGAAGCCTGCTGCGGTATGCCCAAGCTCGAGCTCGGCGACCTCGAATCGGTCGCGCAGCTCAAGGAAAAGAACATCCCGAAACTCGCGCGGCTGGCGCGCGAGGGCTGGGCGATCGTCGCGCCCATTCCGTCTTGCGGCCTGATGTTCAAGCAGGAACTCCCGCTGATGTTCCCGGACGACGAGGATGTCAAGGCGGTTCAGAAGGCGATGTTCGATCCCTTCGAGTATTTCGTGGCACGCCACAAGGACGGGTTGCTGAAGACCGATTTCGCCGAGCCGTTGGGCAAGGTCTCGTACCACGTGGCCTGCCACCTGCGCGTCCAGAACGTCGGCCAGAAGACTCGCGAGACGCTGCAGATGATCCCCGACACCCAGGTGAACACCATCGAGCGCTGCTCGGGCCACGCTGGAACCTGGGGGGTCAAGAAGGAATTCCATGAAACCGCGCTGAAGATCGGCAGGCCGGTCTTCCGCCAGATGGCCGAGCACCCCGGTGGCGAGCCCGACTGGATCGCTTCCGACTGCCAGCTTGCCGGCCATCACATCGAGCAGGGCATGGCGCTGGCTGGCAAGCCGACCGAAGGCAAGCTCGCGCACCCGCTCACCCTGCTGCGCAAGGCTTACGGACTGAAGGAGTGATGATGATGCCCAAGGTGACCCGCGACTCCCTGATGACCCTCGAGGCCTACTCGAAGGCGCGACCGGACTTCCGCAGCAGGGTTCTAAGCCACAAGCGCCACCGCAGCGTGCGCCTCGGCGAGCACGTGACGCTCCTCTTCGAGGACGAACTGACGGTGCGCTACCAGATCCAGGAGATGCTGCGGATCGAGAAGATCTTCGAGGAGGATGGCATCTGCCATGAACTCGAGGCCTACAACCCACTGGTCCCGGACGGCCGCAACTTCAAGGCGACGATGCTGATCGAGTATCCAGACCCCGAGATCCGTCGGCGCGAACTCGGCCGGCTCATCGGTATCGAGGACAAGGTCTGGGTGCAGGTGGAAGGCGCCCCGAAGGTCTACGCGATCGCCGACGAGGACCTCGACCGCGAGAACGACGAGAAGACCTCTTCGGTGCATTTCCTGCGCTTCGAACTCACCGACGACATGGCCGCTGCGCTGAAATACGGCGTGTCGCTGTCGATTGGCGTCGACCACGCGAACTACCGCGCCGCGGCCGAGCCCGTGAGCAACGAGACGCGGCTCGCGCTGCTGGCCGATCTCGCCTGAGCGCCAGGGTGCCCGCCGCGACGATGGCGGGCGGGCTTCCGCACGACCCCGGGCGGCCGCAGGGCGCCCGGGCGGCGACCTTATCAGCCCGGCTGCGGCGCCTCGGGGATCCTCGCGACCAGTTCCACCTCGAGCATCAGCTTCTCGTGGACGAGGCCGGAGGTGCCCACCAGCGTGCTTGCGGGCCGATGGCCGCCGAGCCGGCGTCCCCTGATCTCGCGGAAAGCCAGCACGCGTTCCGGCGTGATGTCGCAGACGAAGACCGTCATCTTCACCACGTCGCTCCACTGCGCGCCGGCCGCCGCGAGCACCGTGCCGAGGCTGTCGAAGACCTGTTCGACCTGCCCCTCGAAGGTATCGGCGGTGACGTTGCCGGAGGCGTCCTGCGCAACCTGTCCAGAAAGGAACACCAGGCGCCCGCCCCCGCCGACCACGACCGCGTGCGAGTAGCTGCCCGTCGACATGCCGGGCGGATTGATGAATTCGAGGTTCACGCTGTCTTCCCTTGAAGCCGCGGCGCGGGTTCGCCACGAGCCCGAGGATCGTACCTGCGATCGCCGGCCCCGCGACTCGACTCCGGTTTCGATCCACGGGCAGCGGCGGATGCCGTCGCGCTTTGGGCACAATGGCGCTGCGCCCGAGCGATGGGTCCTGATGACGGGAGAACCACCACGATGAGCCTTAGCGCACAGGCGCGCGGCGTCTACGCGATCGCGCCGACCCCTTTCGATGTCGACGGCAGCATCGATCACACGTCGATCGCGGCGCTGTGTCGCCTCTACGCGCGCGCCGGCGTCACCGGACTGACCGTGCTCGGACAACTCGGCGAAGCGGCCAAGCTCGACCACGCGGAAAGCATCGCGGTGATCGAGGCCTTCGCGCGCGAGCTTGCCGTGCCGATCGTGGCGGGCGTCACCGCGCCCGGCTTCGCGGCGATGCGCGCGCTGACGCGCGACGCGATGGCCGCGGGTGCTGCCGGCGTGATGATCGCACCACCGAACACCCTGCGCACCGATGACCAGATCGTGGGCTACTACCGGCAGGCGGTGGAGGCGATCGGCGCCGACGTGCCCTTCGTGATCCAGGACTATCCGCTGACCTTCAACGTCGTGATGAGCCCCGGCGTGATCCGCCGGATCGTCGCCGACCACCCGTCCTGCGTGATGCTCAAGCACGAGGACTGGCCGGGCCTGGAGAAGATCTCCACACTTCGCGCCTGGGAGCGCGAGGGCGCGATGCGACGGATCGCCATCCTTTGCGGCAACGGCGGGCTCTTTCTCGACTTCGAGACCGAGCGTGGCGCCGACGGTGCGATGACCGGCTACTGCTTCCCCGAGATGCTCACCGGCATCGTCTCGCTGGCGGCCGCGGGCCGTCGCGACGAGGCCCACGACCTCTTCGACGCGCACCTGCCGCTGCTGCGCTACGAGCAGCAGCCCGGCGTCGGGCTGGCGGTGCGCAAGCACGTGCTGATGCGCCGCGGTGTGCTGCGCAGCGACAGCCAGCGGCGCCCGGCGGCAGCCCTGACCCCGACCGCGCGCGCGGAGGTCGACTACTTGCTCGATCGGCTCGAGACGAGATACCCATGGAAACACTCGACTGCGTGGTGATCGGAGCGGGCGTGGTCGGCCTCGCGGTGGCGCGCGCCCTCGCGCGCGACGGTCGCGAGGTGGTCATCGTGGAGGCCGCCGACGCAATCGGGACCGAGACGAGCTCGCGCAACAGCGAAGTGATCCATGCCGGCATCTACTACCCGGCCGGTTCGCTGAAGGCACGACTCTGCGTGGCCGGTCGCCGGCAGCTGTATGCCTACTGCCGCGAGCGAGGCATCGCCCACCAGGCCTGCGGGAAGCTGATCGTCGCCAATGGCGACGATCAGGTCGCCCAGCTCGCGCGCATCGAAGGTCACGCGCTGGCCAACGGCGTCGAGGAACTCGCGCTGATCGACGGCACAACAGCGTGCGCGCTCGAGCCGGCGCTTCGCTGCGATGCGGCCCTGCTGTCGCCGGTCACCGGCATCATCGACAGCCACGGCCTGATGCTGGCGCTGCTCGGCGACGCGCAGGATCATGGCGCGATGCTCGCGCTGAAGTCGCCGGTGCTGCGCGTCGAGGCCGTGGCCGGGGGCTTCGAGCTGCACACCGGAGGCGCCGAAGCGATGCGGGTGCGCACCCGCCTGCTGATCAACAGCGCAGGCCTGTGGGCGCCGGCACTCGCGGCCCGTATCGGCGGACTCGACCCCGCCCTGGTGCCGACCGGTCATCTCTGCAAGGGCAACTACTTCACGCTGATCGGCCGCGCGCCCTTCTCGCGGCTGATCTACCCGGTGCCGGAAGCCGCGGGCCTGGGGGTGCACCTGACGCTCGATCTTGCCGGTCAGGGGCGCTTCGGTCCCGACGTGCAGTGGATCGACACGCTCGACTACCGCGTCGACCCGCAGCGCTGCGCCGGCTTCGCCGACGCGATCCGCCAGTACTGGCCAGGGCTGCCGGACGACGCCCTCGCCCCCGGCTACAGCGGCATCCGCCCGAAGCTCGGCGGCCCGGGCGCGCCGGCCTCCGACTTCGTGATCCAGTCGGCGTCCGCTCACGGACTGCCGGGGCTGGTCAACCTCTTCGGCATCGAGTCACCCGGCCTGACCTCGAGCCTGGCGATCGCCGACGAAGTTCTCGGGCGCCTGCGCGACGAAGCCTGAGCAGGCCATCACCGATGCCCTTCGACCACCGCGCGCCGCGGTGCCCGCGCCGATGAACACCGCGACGCCCGCGCCACGACGCTTCGCCGCTCGTCATGCCCTCGAACTCGGGGTGCTCGCCCTGTTGTGGGGTGCAGCCTACCTGTTCACCCGGTCCGCGGTACCGGAGTTCGGACCGGTCACGCTGATCGCGCTGCGCATGGGCATCGCCGCGCTGATGCTCGCTCCGGTGCTCGCCGCTCGCGGCGGCCTGGGTCTGCTGCGGCGCCACGCGGCCCTGTTCGCGCTGCAGGGCACCGCGTTCACCGCGCTCTCCTTCGTGCTGATCGCATGGTCGGCACTGACGCTCAGCGCCGGCCTGACGGCGGTGCTGAACGCGACGGCTCCAATGTTCGGTGCCGTGGTCGCCTGGTTGTGGCTGGGCGAGCGCGCGGATGCCTGGCGCCGGCTCGGTCTGCTGGTCGGCATCGGCGGGGTCGCGATCCTGCTGTGGGGCCGCTTCTCGCTGCGGCTGGACGCCTCGTCGAGCGCGGTCGCGCTGGCGGTGCTCGCCGGCCTGGGCTCCTCGCTCGTGTGGGGCGTGTCGGCGAACTTCGCGAGGGTGCGGATGGCGGGTATCGATCCGCTGGCCATGACCGTGGGCACGATGCTCGCGGCGGCGATCGCGCTTGCACCCTTCGCCTGGGCCGAGTGGCAGGGCGCATGGGGCAGCCCCCGCGAGGGGCGGCCGAGCCTGCGCGCCTGGCTCGAAGCCCTGTTCCTGGGCGTTGCCAGTTCGGGCGCCGGCATGCTGATGTACTTCCGGCTGCTCCGCGAGGTCGGCACCGTGCCGACGATGTCGGTCACCTTCCTCGCGCCGGTGGTGGCGATCATCAGCGGGGCGCTGTACCTCGGCGAGGCGATCACGGCGCAGACGGTCGCCGGCAGCGCGGTCGTGCTGGCGGGTACCGCGCTCGCTGCCGGGCTGCGGCCGGGCCCGAGTCCGCGCGCCTGAGCCGGGGCTCGCTCAGGCGAGCAGCGAGGCCACCTCCGGGTGGCGACGCGCCCAGACCCGGACGTAGGAGCAGCGAGGCTCGACCCGCAACGCGTGGGCTGCGGCATGATCGAAGACGGCGCGCACCAGCAGCGCGGCCAGCCCCCGCCCTTCGAGCGCAGGCGGCACCTCGGTGTGGTGCACCACCATGGTCGACCCCTGCATGCGGTAATCCGCCCGGCAGAGCTGTCCCTCGACCAGCAGTTCGAAACGGGCGCGCTCGGGACGGTGGACGACTTCGGCGGCCTGCGGATCGGGCTTCGGGTTCATCGGGGATCTCCGGGTCGACCTTCAGCGCCGAGGGGCACGAGCAGCACGACCGCCTGAGCGGCCATCCCTTCCTCGCGGCCCTCGAAGCCGAGACGTTCGTGGGTCTTGGCCTTGACGTTGACGCACTCGGGCGCCACGCCGAGGTCCTGGGCAAGATTGGCGCGCATCGCGGGCACGTGCGGCGCCAGTCGAGGGGCCTGTGCGATCACGGTCGCGTCGACGTTGCCGACCCGCCAGCCGGCCCGCCGCACCGTGTCGAGGGCCGCCCGCAGCAGCTGCCGGCTGTCGGCTCCACGCCACTGCGGATCCGTGTCCGGAAAGTGGCCGCCGATGTCGCCAAGCCCTGCCGCACCGAGCAGCGCATCGGTCACGGCATGAAGCAGGGCATCCGCGTCGGAGTGGCCGAGCAGGCCGCGGGGATGGTCGATGCTCACGCCACCAAGCACGAGCCGACGCCCGGGTACCAGCGCGTGAACGTCGTAGCCCTGTCCGATGCGCATCATCGCCATTCCTTCAGCCTGCCCCGACAACGACTCGGCCGATCGGCTCACCGGCATGCCGGCGAGCCGGGCCGCCATCAGCGCGAGGTCGTCGGCGGTGGTTACCTTGAAATTGCCACGCTCGCCACGCACCAGCCGCGGCCGATGGCCCTCGGCCTCCATCGCCGCCGCCTCGTCGGTCACCCCCGGATGACGATGCAGCGCCTGCCGAAGCAGACCCAGCCGGAACATCTGGGGTGTCTGAGCCAGCCAGAGCCCTTCGCGCGCAACGGTAGCGCCCACGCTGTCCGCCGCGTCGTGCTGGCGCTTCACGGTGTCGCTGACCGGCTCGGCGAGCAGCCCCCCCACCGGATCGTCGACGAGCGCCGCATGCAGGCGGCCGAGCGCCTCGGCGCTCAGGCCGGGGCGCGCCGCATCATGGACCAGCGCCCAGTCGTGCGCCGCCCAGCCGCTCATCGCGGCCTCGAGACCGGCAAGCACCGAATCCCGGCGCGTCGCACCGCCGACCGGCAGCACCCGCACCCGGGGCCAGCCCCGAAGCAGCGCCTCGGCCCGCGTGTCGCCTGGTGAGACCACCACGAGCACCTCATCGACGGACGAACCGGCCAGCAGCGAGCGCACCGACCACTCCAGCAGCGTGGCGCCGGCAAGCGACAGGTACTGCTTCGGTAGCTGCGCGCCGACACGCGCCCCCACGCCGGCGGCGGGAACGACGGCAACGCAACGTGCGGGGAGGTTCGACGGGCTCATCGGCTAGAATTCTAGCTTCGCTGCGTCGCAGCCTCGTCGTTCCGCGCATTGAATTCCGTCGCCCCGGCGCCGCGGCCGGCGCTTGCCGCTGCCCTCGCCTCCATCCCCGAGCAGCCCCGTCCCGGATCCTCCTTCGCGCTCGACGCCCGACCCGGATGCGGCGACGCGTGGCTGATCGCCAGCCTCGCGGCGCGTCTGGCCGCCCGAGCCGTCGATGGCCAGGCCCGAACGCTGGCGGTCTTCACCGCGTCGGCCACCGATGCCCAGCGGATCGCCGCCGAAGCCGCGTGGTTCGAAGCCGGGCTGCGCGTGCGCCTGATGCCCGACTGGGAAACGCTGCCCTACGACAGCCTGTCGCCGCACCAGGACCTTGTTTCCGAACGCCTCGATGCGCTGTACAGCGTCCAGCAGGGCGGCTGCGACCTCCTCGTGCTCTCCGCGACGACCGCGCTGCAGCGGCTCGCCCCACCGTCGTTTCTCGCGTCGCACACGTTCTTCTTCCGCAAGGGGCAGCGGCTGGACGAATCCCGGTTGCGCGCGCAACTTGTCCTCGCCGGCTACGACCATGTGTCGCAGGTGGTCCGGCCGGGCGAATACAGCGTGCGCGGCGGCCTGATCGACCTGTTCCCGATGGGTGCCACGCTGCCGTACCGGCTCGATCTCTTCGGCGACGAACTCGAGTCGATCCGCACCTTCGACCCCGACACGCAGCGCAGCCTCTACCCGATCGACCACGTGCGCCTGCTGCCGGGGCGCGAGTTTCCGCTCGACGAGCCGGCGCGCGCCGCGTTCCGCGGCCGCTGGCGGGCGCGCTTCGAGGGCGACCCGTCGAAGTCGCCGCTGTACCGCGACGTCGGCAACGGCATCGCGCCGGCCGGCATCGAGTACTGGTTGCCGCTGTTCTTCGATGCGACCGCAACCATCTTCGACTACCTGCCGCCCGGAGCGACGGTGCTGACGCACGGCGACGTGCAGTCGACCGTGCAGGCCTTCGGCCAGGACACGCAGCAGCGCCACAAGTTCCTGCAGCACGACGTCGAGCGGCCGCTGCTGCGGCCCGATGAACTGTTCGTTGGTGCCGAGGAACTGTTCGCTGCGGCGACCCGACTCGGCCGCTTCGCGATCACCGGCAGTGCCGACGGCAGCGGGTGGGCGCAGCCGCTGCCGTCGATCATCGTCAATCGTCGCGCCGAGGCGCCGCTGCAGGCGCTCGAGCGCTTCCTCGTCGAATCGCCGCACCGCAAGCTGATCGTCGCCGAATCGGCGGGCCGCCGGGAGACGCTGTCGCAGCTTTTCGCCGAAAGTCGCCTGCTCGGCGGCGCCGGCGCCAACCTGCCGCAGTGCGACGACTGGGCTTCGTTCATCGCCGCTTCGCACGAGATCGCGCTGGGCGTCGGCCCGTTGCACGACGGCTTCTCGCTGGCAGCGGCCGGCGTCGACCTGATCACCGAAGCCGAGCTCTTCGCGGGCGTGGCGCGCCGCACGAGCCGCGGCCGACGCGAGACCCAGACCGACGTCGACGCGATCATCCGCGATCTGTCCGAGCTGAAGGCCGGCGATCCGGTGGTCCACGCGCAGCACGGCATCGGGCGCTATCAGGGGCTCGTCAGCCTCGACATGGGTGATGGCCCCACCGAGTTCCTGCATCTCGCGTACGCGAACGACAGCACGCTGTATGTGCCGGTGTCGCAGCTGCACGTGATCGGACGCTACAGCGGCGCTGCCCCCGAGGATGCGCCACTGCACCAGCTCGGCTCCGGCCAGTGGGAAAAGGCCCGCGCGAAGGCGGCCCGCCAGGCGCGCGACGCCGCCGCCGAACTGCTGAACCTGTACGCGAGGCGCGAGCTGCGCGAAGGCCATGCGTTCCGCTTCAAGGCACAGGACTACGAAGCCTTCGCCGAGGGCTTCGGCTTCGACGAAACCCCCGACCAGCTCGCTGCGATCCACGCGGTCGTGCAGGACATGGTGTCGGGCCGGCCGATGGACCGCCTGGTGTGCGGCGACGTCGGTTTCGGCAAGACCGAGGTCGCGCTGCGCGCGGCCTTCGTCGCGGTGGCCGACGGCAAGCAGGTCGCCGTGCTCGCGCCGACCACGCTGCTCGCCGAGCAGCACCACCAGACCTTTTCGGACCGCTTCGGCAACTGGCCGGTGCGCATCGTCGAACTGTCGCGCTTTCGCTCGGCCCGCGAGGTCAAGGCCGCGATCGCCGGCGTCAACGAAGGCCGCGTCGACATCGTCATCGGGACCCACAAGCTGCTCGGTGGCGAGCTGAAGTTTCCGCGGCTCGGGCTCGTCATCATCGACGAGGAACACCGCTTCGGCGTGCGCCAGAAGGACGCACTGAAGGCGCTGCGCGCCGAGGTCGACGTGCTGACGCTGACCGCCACGCCGATCCCGCGCACGCTCGCGATGAGCCTCGAAGGCATCCGCGACTTCTCGGTGATCGCAACCGCGCCGCGCAAGCGCCTCGCGATCAAGACCTTCGTGCGCCGCGAAACCGAGAGCACGATCCGCGAGGCGCTGCTGCGCGAACTGAAGCGCGGCGGCCAGGTCTATTTCCTGCACAACGAAGTCGACACGATCGAGAATCGGCGCGCGATGCTCGCGGAGCTGGTGCCCGAGGCGCGCATCACGGTCGCCCACGGACAGATGCCCGAGCGCGAGCTCGAGCGGGTGATGCGAGACTTTCACCAGCAGCGCTTCAACGTGCTGCTTTGCACGACGATCATCGAGACCGGGATCGACGTGCCGACCGCCAACACGATCGTGATGCATCGGGCCGACCGCTTCGGTCTGGCCCAGCTGCATCAGCTGCGCGGCCGCGTCGGCCGATCGCATCACCAGGCCTACGCGTACCTGCTGATACCCGACGAGTCGGCGATCACCCGCGATGCGACCAAGCGCCTCGAGGCGATCCAGGCGATGGAGGAGCTCGGCTCGGGCTTCTACCTCGCGATGCACGACCTCGAGATCCGCGGCGCCGGCCAGGTGCTCGGCGACGACCAGTCCGGCAACATGCAGGAGGTCGGCTTCGCCCTGTACACCGAGATGCTCAACGAGGCGGTTCGCTCGCTGAAGGCGGGACGTGAACCCGACCTGTCGGCGCCGCTCGCCGCGACCACCGAGATCCGGCTGCACCTGCCCGCGCTGTTGCCCACCGACTACTGCGCCGATGTCCACGAGCGCCTGACGCTGTACAAGCGGCTCGCGAGCTGCGAGCGCCTCGATGCGCTCGAGGCCGCGCAGGAGGAACTCGTCGACCGCTTCGGCCGCCTACCCGACGCTGCACGCGCACTGCTCGAAACCCACCGTCTGCGCATCCTGAGCAAGCCGCTCGGCATCACCCGGATCGATGCCGCGGCCGAGGCCATCCAGTTCCAGTTCGTGCCTCAACCGCCGATCGCGCCCGAGCGGATCATCCGCTTCATCCAGAGCCGGCGCGACGCCCGCCTCGACGGCCCGCGGCTGCGACTCACGGTCGCCACCCCCGATCTCGCCGCACGGGTGCAGCGCATCCGCGAAGTCCTGAAAGCCCTGTCATGAACCTCGTCGTCCAGCATCCGATGCTCGCGAAAGCCACCGTGGCGGCGATCGCCGCCGAGGTCGGCGCGCAGCCGGGCCCCTGCACTGCGCACAGCGCAAGGCTGAGCCTGCCCGCCACCCTCGACCGCGAGCGCGCAGACGCGCTTGCGGCAGCCCACGGCGTCGACATCGCGCTCGCCGTACCCGGGCTGCGACTGGCCGATCATCGCCTGATCGCGTTCGACATGGACTCGACGCTGATCAACATCGAGTGTGTCGACGAGATCGCCGACCTGGCCGGCCGAAAGGCCGAGGTCGCGGCGATCACCGAAGCAGCGATGCGCGGTGAGATCTCCGACTACGTCGAGAGCCTGCGGCGACGGGTCGAGCTGCTCGCCGGGGTGCCGGAATCGGCACTCGCCGAGATCTGGGAGCACCGCCTGCGCGTCACGCCGGGGGCCGAGGCGCTGATCCGCACCGCCAAGCGCTGCGGGCTGCAGATACTGCTGGTCTCGGGTGGCTTCACCTTCTTCACGCAACGACTGGCCGCGCGCCTGGGCATCGATCATGTCCGCGCGAACCGGCTCGCGGTTCGCGACGGCCTGCTCACCGGCGAACTCGACGGCGAGGTCGTCGATGCCGGCGTCAAGCGCGACACCGTCGCGGCCCTGTGCGAGCGGCTGGGCTGTTCGCCGCGGCAGGCGATCGTCGTGGGCGACGGCGCCAACGACCTGCAGATGATGGCAATCGCCGGCGTGTCGGTGGCCTACCGGGCCAAACCGATCGTCAGACAGCGCACCACGTGGGCGCTGCAGCACTGCGGCCTCGATGCGATCCTCAACGGCTTCGAGGACAGCTTCGGCGCGCCGGTCTCGGCTCCCTGAAGCTCGCGGCGGACCGCAGCACAGTCCGCGCGCCGGGCGTGTCGATCAGGCGCCTGCCGGCAGCGTCGGGTTGCGCTGCTCGATGATGTCCTGCATGCGCACCCTGATGAGCTCCTGAAGCGCTGGCTGCGCCGGAACGATGTAGAAGCGATCGGCCAGCACCGCATCGTGCACCGCGTCAGCCACCACCTCGGGCTCGTAGCCTGCCTCGAGCGAACGACGGAAACCGCCAGCCCAGCGCTGCAAGTCCTCGGGTAGACGCTCGAGTTCCGTACGGCCGAACTGCGCCGGCCGATTGCGCTCCGCATCGAGGATCGCGGTACGGATCAGTCCCGGGCAGAGCACCGAGGCCGAGACCCGCGCGCCCAGAGCGCGCAGGTCCCGATAGAGTCCTTCGGTGAGACAGGCGACGCCATGCTTGGACACATGGTACGGATTGGCGGCCGTGACCAGCCCGGCCACCGACGCGGTGTTCACCACATGACCTTCGTCGCCGCCGGCGAGCATCCGGGGCACGAAGGCGCGCACGCCATGCAGCACGCCCATCAGGTTCACGCGCAGCATCCACTCCCAGTCGGCGATGGTG
>JBIIHU010000334.1:0-3752 GCA_044235405.1 Burkholderiaceae bacterium | reverse complement strand
CAGCCAGCCTGCGGTCTGGTCGCCCTGGTAGGCGACCGCATCGCCGCCGTCCTGGTACGGGGGGGCCCCCACCGCGGATCCGGCGAAGAGGTACGCCCCCCCGTCGTCGCGGCTGTTGGCCACGGTGACCATCTGCTCGCGCAGCAGCTCGATCTCGAGGGCGATGGCCTCGCGGTTGCTCGGGCTGAGGGTGTCGTCGACGCCGCGCAGCGCGAGCTCCTTGATGCGGATCAGCATCGTGCTGGCCGAACCGAGCGCGGTTTCCTGCGCATCGATCCGCGCACGGACGGTATCGAGCCGCTCGCGCAGCGCCTCCTGACCGGCGATCGAGGTGTTGATGCGGTCGATCGCCAGCGCCTTGTCGGGATCCTCGCTCGGCGCCACCAGCTGCTTGCCCGAGGCGAGCTTGGCCTGCACCGTGGCCAGGCGACCCTGGGCTTCGGTGATGCCGGTGGTGGAGCGGTCGTAGAAATAGGAGGTCGAGACCTTCATGCGAGGGCTCCGGCGGCGCCGCGTCAGCGGATCGCCAGCAGTGTATCGAACATGGTCGTGGCGGCCTGCATCACGCGGGCGTTGGCCTGGTAGGCCTGCTGCAGGCGGATCAGGTCGGCCGCCTCCTCGTCGAGATTCACGCCGGCCACTGCCTCGCGCGCCTGCACCGCCTGGTCGCGAACCACCGCGAGAGCCTCAGTGGCGATGGTCGCCTGTCGCGACACCGCCCCCACCCGGCCCGCGTGCTGCAGGTAACCCTCGGCGATGGTCAGGCCTCCGGGCAGCAGCGCGGCCTCGTCGAGCGTGGCCAGCACGAGCATCGCCCGGTTGTCGCCCACGCCGCTGCGGTTGCCGTCGATGATGAAGCGGTCGCCCTTCACCGGAGCGCCCGACAGGCGCATCTCGATCCCGCGGTAGGCGATCACCGCATCTGGATCCGTGGCGTCGTAGTTGCGCTCGGCCACCGCGGTGCCGGGGTAGGCCCCTGCGGTCACATCGCGGATCACATAGCGGCTCGCGCTCAGGAACTCGACCTGATAGCGGCGCGCGCGCATCGCCTCGGTGAGATCGAAGCCGGGATCGCTGCGGTACGCCGCCGACACCTCGGCCACGCCCGCGCCGCTCACCACCACCACCAGGTCTTCGGGCAGCTCGCCGAGCCAGTGCACCCCGGTGCGCAGCCCCATGCGGGCGAGGTCGGAGGGCGTGCCGGCGGTGGCCGCGCCCAGCCCCGGGCCGGGCGCGAGCCGGATGTCGGTGGTGGTGTCCTGCGCCACCAGCGTGAGCTGGCCGCCGAAGCTGCCGTTGATGGCCAGCAGCTGGCCGCCGATGGTCACGCTGTCGGCATCCGGGTTGGAGAGCAGCAGGTCGCCCTGCGGCGAGACATCGGCCCGCACCCCGCTGATCGCGGCCTGCGCGTTGATCGCCTCGGCGAGCGCGTGCACCGACGCAAACCCGCCCGCCGGCGCGGTGATGGTGGCCGTGCCGTTGCCGGTGGAGGTGAGCGTGAGCTGCGAGCCGGCGAGGTTCTCGTCGAAGACCGTATCGGAAGGCAGCCGGATCAGCTGCTCGGCCCGGGCGCTCACCTTCGTGAGCGCGGTGGTGCCGTTGATCCAGTCGGCGATGTCCTGGACACTCGCGGGCGGCGCGAGCGCCGGCATCGACACCCCATTGAGCGTGAAGGCACCGGCCGCAAGGCCCGTCGCCCAGTTGACCGACACCGGGCCGCTGTCCAGGCGCGCCGGCGCGATGCTGGTGCTGACCGCCACGCCGTTGCGCGGGTCGTAGACCGGCACGCGGGTGGGCTGCGCGAGCGCCCCCACGAAGTAGTCGCCGCCGAGGTAGGCCCCCGCGATGCCGCCCTGCGCCGGCAGGCCGAGCCGGGCAAGATCGGCGGCGGTGGCGGGCGCGCCTATCCCTGGCCCCGGGCCGGTGCCGGGCACGAGCCGGATCTCGGTGGCAGGCGCTTCAGCGGTCAGCACGAGGCGATCGGCCGCGATGCTCGCCCGCACCCCGGTGGTATCGACCACGCTGTTGATCCAGCTGGCCACCTGATCGATGGTGGTAGGTGCGACAAGCGCCGGCAGCGCGGTGCCGTTCATCGTGAAGGCACCCGCCGGCAGGTCGGCCGGCCAGGGCAGCGTCAGCGGGCCGGTCTCGACCCGAGGCGTGGCCGTGCCGCCTCGGTTCAGGTAGCTGTCATCGTAGAGCGCCCCGGCGTCCATGCCGGCGGTCTTCAGGATGTCTTCCTGCAATTGCGCCGACAGGCTGCTGCCCAGCAGGTGCCGGCCGTCGCGCGTGAGCACCTGCGGCCACTGGCCGGTGGCCGGGTCGAGGTAGACCGCGGCGTCGCGCATGCCCGCGCTCAGCGTGCCCACCACCCGGTGGCTCAGGCCGATGTCGAGGGTGCGCGGTGCCGACTCCAGGCCGCTGCTCGGGTAGAGCCCGTCGATGCCCGCCGGCTGCGCCAGCGCGGGCTCGCGATAGCTGACGGTTGCGGTCGCGGTACCGAGATTGGCCGCCTGCGCCACCGCCCGGAACAGACCCGCCGCCGCCACCTGCTGCGGATCGGTGATCCGCAGCGCCAGCCCGTCGGCCGCGCGACCCGCGGTGGGCAGCTCGAAGAGATCCTGGCCGGGACGACCGAGCGCGTCGATGCCGCCCCGGTGCGCGGCATTGACGCCCTGCGCGAAGGCGCGCGCGAACTCATCCAGACGCGCGCGCGAGGGCGCGAGCACCTGCTCGCGAAAGGCGATCAGCCCGCCGATGTCGCCTCCCGAGACGCCAAGCAGCGAGCGCCGGCCGAGCTGCAGCTCGACACGGTCGGTCTCGGGCACCTGCACGCCGCCGACCGGAATCGCCCGATCGCGATCCACGACCAGCCCGCGGGCAAGGTCGCCGCCGAGGCTCACCGTGACCTGTCCGTCGGTCTGGTAGCGCGACTCGATCTGCACCAGCGCGTCGAGCTCGCGCAGCAGCCGGTCGCGCTGCTCGAGCAGCTCGGCGGGCTGCGCATCGAGCGTGGTCCGCTCCTGCAGGCGTCGGTTGGTGAGGGCAAGTTCCTCGATCAGGCGATTGATGCGGTCGACATCGGTCGCCAGCCCGCTGCGGGTTCGCACCTGCAGCCGTCCGTCGAGGGCGCCGATCTGCAGGTCGACATGGCCGGTGGCCTCGACATGAAAACTCGAGAGCGCAAAGGCCTCGCCGCGCGCGACGATGGTGCCTCGGCTGAAGCTGTCGGTCAGCGTGACCGAGACCTCGCCGTTGGGCTCGAAGGCGGTCTTCAGCTGCGCGTGGGAGGCGAGTTCGCGAAGCAGCCGATCACGCTGGTCGAGCAGCTCGGCGGGCTGCCGCGCGAGCTCGGGCTGCTTGTGCAGCTGGGTATTGACGAGGGCGAGCTGGCCGGCGAGCGTGTTCACCTGCGAGACCGCGGTGTCCAGACCCGAGCGGGTTTCCTCGTCGAGCGCCGCGAACTGCGCGTTCAACGCCTTGAAGGCGTTGACCATCGCCCCGGCTTCGCCGAGAAAGGCTGCGCGCACGATCGGCGAGGCCGGGTCCACCGTGATCGCCCGGGCGGACTCGAAGAAACGGTTCATCGCGGTCGTCAGGCCGGTGTCGGCTCCCGCGAGCAGGTCGACCACCCGGTCGGTGTAGGTGGTGAGCGGCTGCTGCCCCTCGAGGTTGCTCACCGCCTGGCGCAGATTCGACTCGACGAACTCGTCGTAGTTGCGACGCACCGCCGACACCGCCACGCCGGTGCC
>JBIIHU010000098.1:0-12119 GCA_044235405.1 Burkholderiaceae bacterium | reverse complement strand
GGCCGATCACGGTCGTGATGACCTTCCCGGCCGGCTCCGGGGTCGACGTCGTGGCCCGGCATGTCCAGGAGCCGCTGGGCAGGGCGCTGGGCCAGCCGATCGTCATCGAGTACAAGCCCGGCGCCGCCGGCAACATCGCGAGCGAGTACGTGGCGCGCGCGAAGCCCGACGGCTACACGCTGGTGTTCGGCACCGCCGCCACGCACGGCAGCAATGCCGCGCTGTACCGCAAGCTGCCCTTCGACGTCGAGACCGACTTCGTGCCGGTCGCGCCGATCCTCGATGTCTCGAATGTGCTCACGATCAACCCCGATGTGATCAACGTGCGCACGCTGCGGGAGTTCGTCGACACGATCAAGGCCAATCCGGGCAAGTACAACTTCGCCTCGACCGGCAACGGCACCGGCACGCACATGGCCTTCGCCGAGTTCAATGCGCGCGTCGGCCTCGACATGGTCCACGTTCCCTACAAGGGCGGGCCGGAGGCGCTGGGCGCCGTGCTGCGTGGCGAGACCTGCTGCATCATGAATCAGGTCCAGACCGTGCTCGCGCAGTACAAGGCCGACAAGGTGCGGCTGCTCGGCGTCACGACCGCCCGGCGCGTGGCCGCGATTCCCGAGGTGCCGGCGATCGCCGACAGTGGCCTGCCGGGCACCCGCGGCTTCGACAGCTCGATCTGGTTCGGCCTGTTCGCACCGAAGGGCACCGACCCGAAGATCGTCGCGCGCCTCAATGGTGCTTTGCGGCAGGTGCTCGAGACGCCCGAGATCCGGGCACGCCTGGAGAGCGCCGGCAACAGCGTGCGCATCGAGACGCCCGAGCAGTTCCGCGCCACCGTCAAGGCCAACCGCGCGCGCTGGGCCGAGGTGGTGAAGGCCGCCAACATCAGCCTGGACTGAAGCGCGCCGGGCCCCCCGCGACGGTTACGCGGTTGCGCAGTCGCGCGGCCGCGTCCGACCATCCCCTGCGGAGCGCATCTTGAGCTCGACCTCTCCCGACGATCTTCTCGACCTCGCCCTCGGGGCCACCGATGGCAGCGCGCGGCACCGGCTGCGCCGGCAGCGCGCCAGGGTGGTCGACGCGAGTCAGGCCGCCCACGAGGCGATCTTCGATGTCGCGTTGCCCGGCCTCGCGATCGACGAGCGCCTGGAGGCGGCGTGGGTCGTGGCACAGGCGAGCGGCTGCGAGGCGCTGGCGCGACACTATCGTGAGGCGCTCGCGGCGGTCGCGTCGTCCTCCGGGGCGGCGCAGGCAGCGGGCGCGGTTGCGGCCGCCGGTCACGGCGCCGCGGGCCGCGCGCGGCGCGAGGCCCTTCTCGGTTTCGCGCGTACCCTGGCCGAGCGACCCCAGGAGGCCGGCCGGGACCGACTCCTCGCGCTGCCTGCGGCGGGCATCGACGTCGATGCGGTGGTCACGCTGGCGCAGTTGATCGGCCTGGTGGCCTTCCAGGTCAGGGTGGTGGCGGGCCTTGCCGCGATGTCCGATGCGTTGCAGGTCCCAGCGGCAACGCCCGAGGCGGCGCCCGGCGCGCCCTTCGTGCACCCGGCCCACCTGCCGCCGCCGGGTGAGCCGGTGCGGGTTGCGGGTTTCACCAGCGAGCCGCTGGACTGGAAGGCCTGGCTGCCGGTGCTTCCGTTCGCGCAGGCCACCGACTACCAGCGCGCGGTGCTGAAGGCCAGTCACCCGACCGCGAGCTCGTCGGACTACTACCTCACGCTGGTGCGCCAGCCGCGCATCCTCGAGCAGCGTTCGGCGGCCTTCAACGCGATCATGTACGCGCCCGGCGGCCTGAGCCGCGCCGAGCGCGAACTGGCGAGTACGGCCACCTCGCGCATCAATGGTTGCGTTTACTGCGCCGCGGTGCACGCACTGCGCTTCGAGCAGCTCGCAGGGCGCAACGACATCATCGTGCAGGTCTTCGAGGATCCCGAGAGCGCCGGTACCACGCCTCGCGAGCGGGCGATCGTGCAGGCATCCGTCGCGCTCACCCGCGATCCCGGGCGCTTCGGCCCCGGCCACCTGGCCGCGGCCCGGCAGGCCGGGTTGAGCGACATCGAGATCCTCGACATGATCCACGCGATCGCGATCTTCGCGTGGGCCAACCGGCTGATGCTGAACCTGGGCGAGCCGGTCCGTGCGGATGGATCGAGGGCCGAGTCGGCGCGATAGGGCCGCTTCGCAGGCCTGAGGACCCGGCCGCCGTTGGCGCCATATCGGCGCCGTTCGCGCGCGCCGGCGTGCGTTTCGTCGCAGGCCGCTGCGGCGGCGGTGGCAAGGCCTCAATGTCGGGGTCTCGTCCTTCCGACCCACGCCAGGAGAACCCCATGCAGATGAGCCCCGTGATCGCCGTGCACCTGACCGCGTCGCTATCGGCCCTCGTGATCGGGCCGGTCGCCCTCTGGGCTCGGCGGCGCGCCGCGCCCAGGGCGGTGCTGCACCGCGCCGCCGGCTACGCGTGGGCCACGCTGATGGTGACGAGTGCCGTCTCGGCGATCTTCATCCGGGATTACGGGCTGCCGAACATCGCGGGCTACACGCCGATCCATCTGCTGGTGCCCTTCACGCTGGGCAACCTGGTGGCGGCCTTCTGGTTCCTTGCCCGGCGCAACATCGTGGCGCACCGGCGCACGATGATCCTGCTGTACCTGGGCGCCTGCGTCGGGGCGGGCGTGTTCACGCTGCTGCCGAATCGGTATCTCGGGCAGCTGGTCTGGGGGCGCTGGCTCGGCCTTCTCTGAGCGGCAGTCCGGGCGGCCTGCGGCAGCTTCTCAGGGCGCCGGCGGCTGCAGGCAGCGCTGCACGAAGCGCAGGATCATGCTGCCGAGGGCGTCTTCGGCGGTGTTGAAATGGGCGATGACCGACGTGTGGTTGTGGCCGTCGAGGCGCATCACCGGCGGCGCCGTGCCGCGCGCCACGGCCAGGCGGTGGACGAGTTCGGCGCAGTAGACATCGATCAGCGGGTTCTCGTATTCGCCGAAGGCGACCATCGTCGGCACGCTGTCCGGACCGACATGGTTCACCGCCGAGCCCTGTTCGAGCACCGCGGGGTCGTCGCCGTAGTAGGCGCGCACGCGGTTCGCATTCGGGTTATCGGGCCGGAGGTCGGCGCGAACGCGCCCGCTGAGCACCACCAGCGCGCGGATGCCCGGTCCGCCAGCCGGATGGAATCGACGGTCGTAGGCGTAGCAGCCGGCGTGCGCTGCGCCGGCCGAGTGCGCGATCAGCACGATCGCGTCGGGGTCGCCGCCGTACTGCCGTGCGTGGGTGCGGGCCCAGGCCACCGCGGCCGCGACATCCTCGCTGCCGCTGGGGTAGCGGAACTCGGGGGCCAGCCGGTAACCCATGTTCAGGCCGAGCAGGCCGTGCCGCGCGAAGTAGCGCAGCACGTTGGCGTAGACCTGCGGGCTGCGGTTGCGATCGCCCTCGACGAAGGCCCCGCCGTGCACGAACAGCACGACCGGTGCCGAGTTCGCCGCGTCCGGGCGATAGACATCGATGCGCTGCCTCGGGTGGTCGCCGTAGGGCAGGTCGCGCGTCAGGGTCACACCGTCCGTGGGCGCCGCCTCGAGCACGTCGCTGAAGGCGTCGATCATCTGGCGGACATGGCCCTGGATGTCTTCGCGCCACCGCGGACCGATTCGGGCCATCAGCGCATGCAGCGATGCCGGGATGACGGGTGCGTCCATCGCGGTATCAGTCCGGAAGGTCGAAGCGCATGCCGATGAACTTCGGCTGCGACAGTTCCTCGATCGCGTAGCGCACGCCCTCGCGGCCGGTGCCCGAGCGCTTGACGCCGCCGAAGGGGTACATGTCGAGCCGGAATCGGCTTGCCTCGTTGATCCACAGGGCGCCGACCTCGAGGTCGCGCGCGAAGCGCATCGCCCATGCAAGGTCGCGCGTGAACAGTGCCGCCTGCAGGCCGAAGGGTGAATCGTTGGCGAGCGCGAGCGCATGCCGAGGGTCATCGGCAGGCACGACCACCGCGAGCGGACCGAAGGCCTCGTCGCGCCAGATCGCCGACGAGGTGGGCGAGCCGACCAGGATGCCGGGGCTCACCAGGCAGTCGCGGCGGCTTGGCGCGAGCGCGAACCGCCCTCCGGCGGCGACCGAAGCCTCGGCCATCCGCATCACGCGCTCGGCAGCCTCGAGTGAAACCATCGGGCCGATGTCGGTGGCGGGATCCTGGGGGTCGCCCACTCGCAGCGCGCCCGCGGCCGCCACGAAGGCTTCGACGAAGCCCTCGAGGACGCGCGCCTCGACGATGATGCGCTGCGCCGACACGCACTGCTGGCCGCTCGCCTCGAAGGCCGCCGCGGCGATGCGGGTGGCGGCATCGGCGAGGTCGGCATCGGCGAGCACGATGTTGGCCGCGTTCGAGCCGAGTTCGGCGACGAACTTGCGCGCGCCCGCGGCACTCGCGAGCGCGTCGCCGGCGGCCGTGCCGCCGGTGAAGGTGACCGCGGCGACCTGCGGGTGCGACACGAGCGCGAGCGCCGCATCGCGATGGCCGGTCACCACGTTGAACAGGCCGGGCGGCAGGCCGGCCGCCGCGAGCAGTGCCGCGAGTCGCAGCGCGACCCGGGTTCCGGCGGGATGCGGCTTGACGACCACCGCGTTGCCGGCGGCCAGCGCCGGAGCGACCTTCTGCGACAGCAGATTGATCGGCGCATTGAAGGGTGTGACCGCGGCCACCACGCCGAAGGGAACCCGGATCGTGAAGCCGAGGCGCCCGGCGCCGTTGGCGACCGCATCGACCGGCACGGTCTCGCCGCCGAGGGTCGATGCGGTGGCGGCGCAAGCCCGGAAGAACTGCGCCGAGCGCTGGACCTCGAAGCTCGCTGCCCGGCGTGGCTTGCCGATGTCGTGGATGATCAGCGCGACCAGTTCGTCGGCGGCCGCCTCGATCGCCTGCGCGGCGGCGTTCAGCCACGCGATGCGCTGGTGCAGTGGTGCGGTGCGGTGACGCCGGAACGCGGCGTGCGCATCGGCCACCGCGGCCTCGATGGTGGCCGGCGAAGCGTCGCCGAGGCGCGCGTAGGCCTGCAGGTTGACAGGGCTGTGCAGCGCGACGGGCGCATCGACGGGATGCGAGACCTCATGGCCGGCGATGAAGGTGTTCAGCGTGTCGGTCATGGAGCGGCGACCATTCGCAGGGCGGAAACCAGTCGACCGTAGTCTTGATTGACTAAATAGTCAAGAGTAGACTCGGTCGATTCATTCGAGTGAATCGTCCAACAGGAGTGACCATGACCGTCGCAAGGCATCCAAGACCAGCCGAGCTGGTGGGCGCATCGATCGAGGAAATCGCCGATCGCTTCATCGCGCGGTTCCGCGACCGCAAGCCCGACTGGGACGCCTTCGAGGACGCGCGCATCGAGGGGTTCAAGCGTGCCCAGCACCGGTTCATCGGCGCGGGAGGCTCGGGCAAGCACGGCGACCAGAATGTCATTCCACCGCGCGCCTTCACGCTGAGCATCATGTTCGTGGAGCCCGGTCAGGGCAACGCCGCCCACACCCACGAGGTCGAGGAGGTGTTCTTCGTGCTGCAGGGCTTCCTCGACGTCTTCCTGCAGGACGAGACCGGTCGCCAGGTGACCCACCGGCTCGGACCCTGGGAGTGCATCTCGTGCCCGCCGGGTGTCGTGCACGGCTATGTCAACAACAGCCTCGAGCCGGTCTATTTCCAGGTGATGCTGGGCAAGGGCCGCCCCGACACCATGGGCTATGCCGATCAGGCGCTGTTCGAACGCCGGGATGCCCACCTGAAGTCCTGAGGGGCCATGACCACCGCTCGCCGGCCCCGCGAAAGCTCGGTTCGAACCCGGGAGATCATCCTCGACGCCGCGCTGCGGGAGTTCGCCGACAAGGGCTTCGATGGCGCCCGGGTCGACCAGATCGCGCTGCTGACCGGGCTGAACAAGAATGTGCTCTACCACCACTTCGACAGCAAGGACGGGCTGTTCGCGGCGGTGCTCGAACGCACCTACGCGACGATCCGCGCAAGCCAGAACGACATCAGCCTGCGCGGCATGGACCCGGTCGCCGCAACCCGCAAGCTGGTGATCTCGACCGGTCGCATCTGGATCCGCTACCCGGAGTTCCAGCGGCTGCTCTACAGCGAGAACCTGCATCGCGGCAAGCACGTGAGCCAGTCGGAAAGCATCCGCATGATGTACAACCCGCTGCTCGACACGCTGCGCGAGCTGCTGGCGCGCGGGCAGGCCGACGGCGTGTTCCGCCCCGATCTCGACCCGGTCGACCTGTACATCTCGATCAGCTCGCTGACCGCGCACTACATGAACAATCGCTTCACCTTCGAGGCGATCTTCCAGACCGACCTGATGTCGCCGCGGCGGGTTCGGCAGCGGCTCGAGCACGCGGCCGACATGGTGCTGCGCTACCTGATGGTCTAGACGCGGGCGCGAAAAGGCTCGCGTGCCGGCGATCAGCCGCCCGGCCCGAGCGCCGCCACCGGGTTCGCGTGCTGGTCGCCGCGCTGCGACACATGCCAGGGCAGGCACAGCGACTCGGCGAGATCGACAAGGTAGAAGAGCACCGTGCCCAGCAGCCCCAGCAGCACCAGCGCGGCGAACACCCGCGGCGTGTCGAAGTTGCCCTGCGCGATGAGGATCACGTAGCCCAGCCCGCTGGAGCCCGCGACGAACTCGCCGACGATCGCACCGACCAGCGCGAAGGAGATCCCCACCTTCATGCCGGAGAAGATCGAGGGTAGCGCGTTGGGAAAGCGGATCTTCCAGAGGGTCTTGAAGGCCGAGGCGCGGCAGGCGCGTGCGAGATTGAGCATCTCGGGGTCGACCGATTTGAGGCCCATCACGGTGTCGATGACGATCGGGAAGATCGCGATCATGACCACGATCGCGATCTTCGGTTCGACACCCGTGCCCATCCAGATGACGAACAGCGGGGCGAGCGCGACCTTGGGCACCGAGTTCAGCGATACCAGCAGCGAGGACAGCAGCAGGTTCAGCACTTTCGAATAGACGATGCCGATCGCGCCGGCCACGCCGCCGACCACCGCGATCGCGAAGCCGAGCAGCGTGGTGCCGGTGGTGTACGCGGCATGCCCCAGGAAATAGCTCCAGGCCGACGCGAGTTCGCGGCCGATGTGGCTGGGCGCCGGCACGATGAACGGCTTGACACCGGTGATCAGGACGCCGGCCTCCCAGACGACGAGCAGGCCCACCAGCATCAGCGTGAGCCACCGGACCCGTTCGCTTCGAACCCACCACTGGCGCATCAGTCCCCCTTGAGAATGCCCATCGACGAAAACATCCCGAAGATCCGGGCGGTGTAACGGCTGAAATCGGGTTCGCCCCGCAGCGACAGCGGCCTGTGCCGCGGCAGGTCGACATCGATGACCTCGGCGATGCGGCCCGGGTTGCGCGACATGACGACGATGCGGTCCGACAGGTAGACCGCCTCGGTCACCGAGTGCGTGATGAAGAGGATGGTCTTGCGAGTCTCCATCCACATGCGGCGCAGCTCGACGTTCAGCTCGTCGCGGGTCATCGCATCGAGCGCGCCGAAGGGCTCGTCCATCAGCAGCAGCTCCGGATCGACCAGCAGCGCACGGCAGATCGAGGCCCGCTGCCGCATGCCGCCGGAGAGTTCCCACGGGTAGCGGTCGACGAAGCTCTCGAGGCCGAACAGCCGCAGCAGTTCGAGGGCGCGTGCGCGCAGCGGCCGCGGGTCGAGGCCGCGCAGCTCGGCCACCACCAGCACGTTGTCGAGCACCGTGCGCCAGTCGAGGAGCACGTCGCGCTGGAACACGATGCCGAGGTTCTCGGGCGACTGGCTGACCGCGGTGCCGGCAACCTCGATGCGGCCGCCCGAGATCGACTCGAGGCCCGCGACGCACTTGAGCAGCGTGCTCTTGCCGCAGCCGCTGGGTCCGAGGATCGACACGAACTCGCCCTGGGCGATGTCGACGTCGATGTCGCGCAGCGCCTGCACCGGACCGCGCCGCGACTCGTAGGTCTTGTCGACGTGCGAGATCCGGATGTAGGGCGCCGCGGCCCGCGTCGTGTCAGTCGACGAGTGCATTGGTGAAGAAGGCGCTGGCCTTTTGCCCGGGCTTGATCGCGCCGGCCGCTTCCATCGACTGGATCGCCTTGGCCCAGTCGGCCTCGGACTGCCAGCCGGTGCGCTTGCCCCGCGTATTCGGGGTCTCGAAGAAGTCGCGGTAGGCCACGATCTGGCCGCGCAGCAGGTCGGCGTCGAGCTTGGCGCCCGGGCGCTGCGCGATGATCGCCTGAACCGCCTCGTCGAGGTTGGCGGGGCTCTGGTAGATGTAGTCCCAGGCGCGGATCTGCACGCCGACCAGCTTGCGCAGCGCGTCGGGGCGCCTCTTGAGCGTGGCCTCGTTGGTGACCAGCCCGTAGCTCGGGAAGTGGATGCCGTAATCCTCGGCGAGGATCGCCTTGCCGGGCCGCGACTTGGCCACCAGCGGCACGCCGAAGGGCGCCAGCGACAGGAAGCCGTCGGCGTCGCCCGACGCATAGGTGGCCACCATCGCGGGCGGTGCCACCATCGTGACCGCGAGCTGCTGCTCGTTCATCTTCGCGGCACGCCGGAAGGAGTCGATGAACGGAACCCACGGGCTGCCGGTGAAGCACACCAGCTTCTTGCCGGCGAGATCCTGCGCCTTGTCGAGGTTGGAATTGGCCGCGACGATGATCGCGAGATCACCGCGGCGCGCGAAGCCCGCGATCGAGATCAGCGGCAGGCCCTTTTCGCGTGCGACCGCCATCGGTCCTAGCTGCACGGCGCCGACATCGATCTGGCCGGTGGCCACGAGCTGCAGCCCGGGCAGCGTTCCCTTGCCGTCCTGGACGTCGACATCGAGCCCCGCCTGCTCGAACCAGCCTTTCTGCTTGGCCAGATGCATCGCGGCGTGGATGCCCCACGGCGTGAAATCGAGCACCACGCTCAGCTTCTCGCGAGCCTGGGCGACGGCGCTGCCGGGCGCCAGCGCGGCGGCCACCGCGATGGCGGCACTGCTCTTCAGAAAGGCTCGTAACCCGTTGGCAATCTTCATCGTCGTTCTCCTGAGGCGCGATTGGTCTGGTGGTCGCAAGGTCGACTGGCAGGGGGATCGGGCACGCGCGAGCCCGCAGCCTGCGAGGACCGGTTCAGCGCGTGTCGTCCGCCGCTTGACTGCGCGACGCCGCGAGCACGGCGTCGACGATGCCCTGGTAGCCGGTGCAGCGGCAGATCGCGCCGGACAGCGCCTCGCGCACCGCTGCCTCGGTCGGCGCGGGATCGTGCCGCAGCAGGTCGAGCGACAGCATCAGCATGCCCGGCGTGCAGAAGCCGCACTGCAGGCCGTGACAGGCCTTGAAGGCCTGCTGAAGCGGGTGCAGCGTGCCGTCGCTGGCGGCGAGTCCCTCGATCGTCAGGATCTCGGCGCCGTCGGCCTGGACGGCCAGCGTGGTGCAGGAGCGAGCGGCCTCGCCGTTGAACAGGATGGTGCAGGCGCCGCAGATGCCATGCTCGCACCCGGCATGCGTTCCCGTCAGGCCGAGATCCTCGCGCAGGAAATCGACGAGCAGCTTGCGCGCTTCGCAGCGCCCGTTGCGGGGCTCGCCATTGACCGTCAGGTGGATGTCGATCGTCGGGGGCATGACCGTGTTCGGTTCCGGTGGTGGGTCAGCGCGGCTGCCACGGACCGGGCATCGCCGCGGCCTTCTCGAGCGCGCGGCGGGTCAGCACCCGGACGAGGTGGCGGCGGTAATCGCCGGAGATGCGTGGATCGGACATCGGGGTGCCGAACTCGCTGGCGCTGGCCGCCGCCGCCGCGATGGCATCGGGCGTGAGCGGGCCCGCGCCGAGCAGGCGCTCGGCGTCGGCGGCCCGGAATGCGGTGTCGGTAGCCCCGGCGATCGCGATGCGGGCGCGCATCGCGCCTTCGCCGCAAGGCTCGAGCACGACCGCCACCGCGACGATGGCGAAGTCGCCAGGGCGGCGCGCGAACTCCTCGATGGCGAATCCGTAACCGGCGGGCATCCGCGGCAGGCGGATCTCGGTGAGGATCTCGTCGGGCGCAAGGGCCGTGGTGAACATCGATCGGAACAGCGCCTCGGCGGGGATGGTACGCACGCCCTCGGGGCCGGCCGCCCGAACCTCGCCATCGAGAGCTCTGAGCACCAGCGGGAGCTCGGCGCTTGGGTCGGCGTGAGCGATCGACCCGCCCACCGTGCCGCGCGAGCGCGTGGGGGCATGCCCCACCCACTGCAGCGCCGCGCGCATCAGCGGCAGGTGCTGCGCCACCAGGGCGCTGTGCTCGGCCTGCCGCTGGCGGGTCATGGCGCCAATGCGCAGGGTATCGCCGTCGAGCGAGATGCCGCCGAGGCCCTCGATGCGCCGCAGGTCGATCAGGGCCGCCGGCTGGGCCAGCCGGAAGTTGAGCATCGGGACGAGGCTCTGCCCGCCGGCCAGCGGGCGAGCCGCGCCATCGTGGCGCGCGAGCAGCTCGATGGCCTCGTCGAGCGAGCGCGGTGCGTGGTAGTCGAAGGAGGGCGGCTTCACGCGCCGATCTTTCCGACGCGCAGCGCTGTGCGGGGCCGATGGGGCATGGAGCTGTTTTTCGCGTGATGCCGGGGCGGGATGCGACCGCGAAGGAGCGCGCCACCGACGATTGATGAAAGTCAATATTGACTGTCCAGTCAACGACTGTCAAGCTCGGCCGCTGTCTTTGGCGAGGTTCCTGGCGGAGGTCGCGGATGCGCGCGGATGTACGGACGGGTCATGTCTCGGGTTCTCATGTCGGCGCGTCGCTGCCGCGTCGCGAGGACGATCGTCTGCTGCGTGGCCAGGGGGAGTACCTGGCCGACATGGTGCTGCCCGGTATGGTGCACGTCGCCTTCGTGCGCAGCCCGATGGCGCATGCCCGCATTCAGGGCATCGACCTGCGCGCCGCGGCCGCGCTGCCGGGGGTGCTGATGGCCATCGGCGGCGCCGAGCTCGCGAGCCTGATGCCACCGGTCAAGGACCAGCAGCTGCCGCTGCCGGCGAAGTGGCGGACCACGGTGCCTCACCGCATCGTCGACCCGCGCCAGCCGCTGCTGGCGATCGACAAGGTCCGTCACGTTGGCGAGGCGGTCGCGGTGATCGTCGCGGTCGACCGCTACGTCGCCGAGGATGCCGTCGATCTGGTCGAGCTCGACCTCGACCCGCTGCCCGCGGTCGTCGACCCCGAGCAGGCCATCGAACCCGAGGCGTCCCAGGTCCATGCGCAGGCGCGCGGCAACCTGTTCGCCGAGTTCTCGGTCGGCAAGGGCGATGCGCGCGCCGCGATCGATCGCGCCCCGCGCCGCCTGCAGCGGCGCTTCCGGCACCATCGCTACGCGGGCATGCCGATGGAGTGTCGGGGCGTGCTCGGCCAGTACGAGCGGCGAACCGGTCACCTGACCGTCTGGTCATCCACGCAGGTGGTTCACTGGGTCCGTCGCGAGCTCGCCCACACGCTGAGCCTGCCGGAGGCCCGTATCCGCTGCGTCGCCCCGGATGTCGGCGGTGGCTTCGGCACCAAGGGCCATGTGTACCCCGAGGACCTGCTGATCCCGTTCCTCGCGATGAAGCTCGGTCGTCCGGTGCGCTGGATCGAGGATCGCCGCGAGCATCTGCAGAGCGCCTGCCACTCGCGAGACCAGATCCACGACATCGAGGTCGGCTTCGACGACAGCGGCCGCATCCTCGCGGTGCAGGATCGCTTCATCATGGACTGCGGGGCCTGGAACCCGGTCGGCGTCGGCATCCCGTACAACACCGCGTCCCACCTGCTTGGCCCCTACCGGATCGACAACCTGCGTGTCGAGGCGCGCGTGGTGGCCACCAACAAGGTGCCGAACGCGCCCTACCGGGGCGCCGGTCGTCCCGAGGCGGCGCACGCGATCGAGCGCATGATGGACCTCATCGCGGGCGAGCTCGGCATCGAGCCCGCCGAGGTACGCCGCCGCAACATGGTTCGGCCCGAGGACATGCCCTACGCCGTGGGCATCCCCTATCGCGATGGTGAACCGATCGTCTACGACACCGGCGACTACCCGAAGGCGCTCGACAAGGCCCTCGAGGCGCTGGGTGGGCTGTCCGCGTTTCGC
>JBIIHU010000097.1:0-12167 GCA_044235405.1 Burkholderiaceae bacterium | reverse complement strand
GGTTCTCTGCCGTCGTCGCAAGAACAACCCGCTGCTTGTCGGCGAGGCCGGGGTCGGCAAGACCGCGATCGCCGAGGGCCTGGCCTGGAGGATCACCCAGGGCGATGTGCCCGAGGTGCTCGGCGACGCGACCGTCTACTCCCTCGACATGGGCTCGCTGCTGGCCGGCACCAAGTACCGCGGTGACTTCGAGCAGCGCCTCAAGACGGTGCTCAAGCAGCTGAAGGCCGCGCAGCACGCAATCCTGTTCATCGACGAGATCCATACCCTGATCGGGGCCGGTTCGGCTTCGGGCGGCACGCTCGACGCTTCCAACCTGCTCAAGCCGGCGCTGTCCTCCGGGCAGCTCAAGTGCATCGGCGCTACCACCTACAACGAGTACCGCGGCATCTTCGAGAAGGATCACGCGCTGTCCCGGCGCTTCCAGAAGATCGACGTCAACGAGCCTTCGGTCGAACAGACCGTGCAGATCCTGCGTGGCCTGAAGACACGCTTCGAGGAGCATCACGGCGTCAAGTATTCGTCGTCGGCGCTGTCCGCGGCTGCCGAGCTCTCGGCCAAGTTCATCAATGACCGGCATCTGCCCGACAAGGCCATCGATGTCATCGACGAGGCTGGCGCGGCGCAGCGCATCCTGCCCAAGAGCCGTCAGAAGAAGATCATCGGCAAGAACGAGATCGAGGACATCGTCGCCAAGATCGCGCGGATCCCGCCGGCCTCGGTATCTTCCGACGACCGCAACAAGCTCCAGCATCTCGACCGCGATCTGAAGAACGTCGTCTTCGGCCAGGACAACGCCATCGAAGCGCTGGCCTCGGCGATCAAGATGTCGCGCTCGGGCCTCGGCAAGCCCGACAAGCCGATCGGTGCCTTCCTGTTCTCGGGCCCCACCGGCGTGGGCAAGACCGAAGTCGCCAAGCAGCTCGCGTTCACGATGGGCATCGAGCTGATCCGCTTCGACATGTCCGAGTACATGGAGCGCCACGCGGTCAGCCGCCTCATCGGTGCGCCCCCGGGCTATGTCGGTTTCGATCAGGGTGGCCTGCTCACCGAAGCCATCACGAAGAAGCCGCATGCGGTCCTGCTGCTCGACGAGATCGAGAAGGCGCATCCGGACATCTTCAACATCCTGCTGCAGGTGATGGACCACGGCACCCTCACCGACAACAACGGGCGCAAGGCCGACTTCCGCAACGTGATCATCATCATGACCACCAACGCGGGTGCAGCCGATCTCCAGAAGCGCTCCATCGGGTTCTCCGACAATCGCCAGCTCGGCGACGAGATGGTCGAGATCAAGCGGCTGTTCACGCCCGAGTTCCGCAACCGGCTCGACGCCATCATCAGCTTCCGCGCCCTCGATGAGGAAATCATCATGCGCGTGGTCGACAAGTTCCTGATCCAGCTCGAGGAACAGCTGCACGAGAAGAAGGTCGAGGCGATCTTCACCGACCGCCTGCGGCGCATGCTGGCCTCGAAGGGCTTCGATCCGCTGATGGGCGCGCGGCCGATGCAGCGCCTTATCCAGGACACCATCCGCAAGGCGCTCGCCGACGAACTGCTGTTCGGGCGGCTCACGAGCGGGGGCAAGGTGATCGTCGACCTCGACGACGCCGAACAGGTCGTCCTTTCGTTCAGCGACGCTGCCACGCCGGCGGCGACCGGCGACGGCGAGGAACAGGCCGAAGTCGTCCAGGCCTGACGCTTCCCGAGGGAGCCAGCCGCGCGAGCGCTGGCTCCTCTCGCCTCACCGATACCCGAATGTCCGTCCGGCGGCTCCTCGCGGCATGCGCGCTGCTCGCGCTGCTCGCGCTCGCTGCGGCCGTGGTCCTCCAGCATGCCCTCGACATGCAACCCTGCGCCTGGTGCGTGCTGCAGCGCCTGCTGGTGCTGCTGCTGCTGCTCGTGACCGCGTCCGGCGCGTTGACAGGGGGCAGGGCCGGCGCCCTGGCCTGGTCGGCGGGGGGGTTCGTGCTCGCTGTTGCCGGCTTGTGGGCCGCGCTGTACCAGCACCTGGTGGCTGCGCGCACCGATGCCTGCGGTCTTAGCCTGGCCGAGCGGATCATCATGGCCGGGCGTCTGCACGAGTTCGCGCCCTGGATGTTCATGCCGACCGCGCGCTGCGATGAGGCCAATGCGCCCCTGCTCGGCGTGCCCTTCGCGCTCTGGAGTGCGACCCTGTTCGCGGCAAGTGCGCTGATGTGCGCCGTCGCTGCCGCAGTCCTGCTGCGTGCCCGTCGCGGCACGCGCCCTTGAGCACTCATCGCCTCGGCTTCGCGCCGCGTCGTCCTACAGGAGCCCGTGTCGCATGAACGCCCTCGAACGCCTGCGCCAGCACACCACCGTGGTGGCCGATACCGGCGACTTTCTCGCGATGCGCGCCTTCGCGCCCCGCGACGCGACCACCAATCCTTCGCTGATCCTGAAAGCGGTCGGCAAGCCCGAGTATCGCGGTCTGCTCGACGAGACCGTGGCGACCTACCGCGGCGAAGGTGCGGCCGGGCTTGCCGACCGGCTGATCGTGCGCTTCGGTTGCGAGATCCTGAGCATCGTGCCGGGACGCGTGTCGACCGAGGTCGATGCGCGGCTGTCCTTCGACACCGAGGCGACCCTCGCCCGTGCGCGCCGACTCATCGAGCTATACCAGGCGGCCGGTGTCGAGCGCGAGCGGGTCCTGATCAAGATCGCGGCGACCTGGGAAGGCATTCGCGCGGCCGAGCGCCTGGAGCGCGACGGCATCGCCTGCAATCTCACGCTGCTGTTTTCCTTCGGCCAGGCGGTGGCCTGCGCCGACGCGGGCGTCACGCTGGTTTCGCCCTTCGTGGGCCGTATCTTCGACTGGTACCGCCGGCGCGATGGCGTCGACTACGCGCCCGACGATGATCCGGGTGTCGTGTCGGTTCGCCGCATTTACCGCTACCTGAAGAAGTTCGGCTATCCGACGGAGGTCATGGGGGCGAGCTTTCGCAACACCGGCCAGATCCTCGCGCTCGCCGGCTGCGACCTGCTGACGATCAGCCCCGAGCTGCTCGCGCAACTGCAGGCATCGCAGGCGGAGGTCACCCGCCGTCTCGACCCGGAGGTCGCGCAGGCGATGGCGATCGAGCGCGTGCGCTTCGACGAGAAGCACTTCCGCTTCGAGCTGAACGAGGACGCGATGGCCACCGAGAAGCTCGCCGAAGGCATTCGCCTGTTCGTGGCCGATTCCCGAAAGCTCGACGCACTGATTGCCGAGGCGCTCGGCTCGGCGTGAGTCGGTCGCTCAGCCCTGGCGCCCGGTGCTGCCGAACCCGCCGTCGCCACGCTGGCTGAGCTCGAAGCTGTCGACGACGTCGAAGGCCGCTCGCGCCACCGGCACGATCACGAGCTGAGCGATCCGGTCGAATGGCTCGATCGTGAACGGTGCGCTGCCGCGGTTCCAGCACGAGATCATCAGCTGTCCCTGGTAGTCGGCGTCGATCAGGCCGACCAGGTTGCCGAGCACGATGCCATGCCGATGCCCGAGCCCCGAGCGCGGCAGGATCATCGCGGCGTGGCCGGGATCGCCGATGTGGATCGCGAGGCCGGTGGGAATCAGCGTGGTGCCGCCCGGGACGAGCGTGACCGGGGCGTCGACGCAGGCGCACAGGTCGAGGCCCGCGCTGCCCGCGGTCGCATAGGCGGGGAGCCGCTCGCGCATCCGCTCGTCGAGGATGCGGACGGCCACTCGAAGCTCGTTGCCTGCATTCATCGGCTTTCTCCGGACAGTTGCGCGCTCAACCGCCACGGGCGCCAAGGCGCTGCGCGATCTCGTCGACCAGCCGCGCGGCGAGCGCCTGCTTGCTCGCGCGCGGCACGCGATGCGAGCCGGCCGCATCGATCAGCAGCAGTTCGTTGTCGTCCTGGCCGAAGGTCTCGTGACCGATGTTGGCGACCAGCAGCGGCACGCCCTTGCGCGCTCGCTTTTCCTGTCCGTGGCGTTCGAGATCCTCGCTCTCGGCGGCGAATCCGACGCAGAAGGGGGCGCCGGGCATCGCCGCGACCCCGGCGAGGATGTCCGGGTTCTGCGCGAACTCGAGTGCAGGCGGCTTGCCGTCGTCGCCCTTTTTCAGCTTGCTCGAACTCGCGTTGGCGACCCGCCAGTCGGCGACCGCCGCCACCGACACGAAGACGTCGGTGCGTTCGCCGGGGGCAGCCAGTCGGCCCATCACCGCCTCGTGCATCTGGCGCGCGGTGCGCACATCGATCCGTTCGACGCCGCGTGGCGTGGCCAGCATCGTGGGCCCCGCGACCAGCAGCACCGTTGCGCCGGCCTGCCGGCAGGCCCGGGCGATCGCGAAGCCCATCTTGCCGGACGACAGGTTCGTGATGCCTCGCACCGGATCGATCGGCTCGAAGGTGGGCCCGGCCGTTACCAGCACCGACAGGCCGGCCATCCGCTGCGCGACGAAGTGCGCGCAGACATCCTCGGCGATCTCGTCGGGTTCGAGCATCCGACCGAGGCCGGTCTCGCCGCAGGCCTGCTCGCCGGCGCCAGGCCCGAGGATGCGCACGCCGTCGCCGCGCAGCAGCGCGACATTGCGCTGCGTCGGCGCCTGCGCCCACATCTCGCGGTTCATCGCGGGCGCGATCAGCAGCGGTCGACTGCGCGCGACGCACAGCGTCGACAGCAGATCGTCGGCCAGTCCGTGCGCGAGCTTGGCGATGAAGTCGGCGGTTGCGGGGGCAACGAGGATCGCATCGGCGCGACGCGACAGTTCGATGTGCGCCATCGCGTTGTCGATGCGTGGATCCCACGCGTCGGTGAACACCGGCTGCCCGGTCAGCGCCTGGAAGGTGGGCGCACCGATGAAGCGGGTGGCCGCCTCGGTCATCACGACCTGGACGCTCGCGCCTCGGCGCTGAAGTTCGCGCGCCAGTTCGGCGGCCTTGTAGGCGGCCACGCCGCCGGTGATGCCGAGCAGCAGGTGTCGATTCAGCAGTTCCATGACGGCAGGCTCGAGAAGAGGCGCGAAATGAACGGGGCCGAGGGCGCGAGGGGCGCGCCGTTCAGCGGCTGCGGCGCACCCGGCGCAGCTCGTCGATGATCAGCAGCGCCGCGCCGACGGTGATCGCGGAGTCGGCGATGTTGAAGGCGGGCCAGTGCCAGTCGCGGTAGTAGAGCAGCACGAAGTCGACAACCTGTCCCAGGAAGATCCGGTCGATGACATTGCCGAGCGCACCGCCGAGGATCAGCGCGAGCCCGGTGGCGAACAGCCGCTGCGCGCCGTGCTGCCACAGCAGCCATAGCAGCACGCAGGCGGCCACGAGGCCCATGCCGATCAGGAAGTTGCGCTGCCAGCCGCCCGCGTTGGCCAGCATGCTGAAGGCGGCGCCGGGGTTGTAGACGAGCGTCAGGTCGAACCAGCCGGCGATGACCGGTACGCGTTCGCCGTGGGCGAGGCTGCGCAGCGCGAGGATCTTCGTCAGCTGGTCGGCGACGATGACACCGAGCGCCAGCAGCAGCCAAGGCGTCAGCAGGCGCGACGGACGGGATTTCGAGCGGGCCAAGACGATCTCCGGGGCGTGGGGCGCGTGGCGGGTTGCCTGGTGTGGAAGGCCGCGCGCTCAGGCCGCGCGGCGTGCCTCGCCCTCGCCGAACAGGTTGCTGGTGCAGCGGCCGCAAAGCGTCGGATGCGCCGGGTCGTGGCCGACGTCGGCGCGAAGATGCCAGCATCGTTCGCATTTCGGATGCCCGCTTGCCGCGATGCGTACCTGTGCCGGCTGGTCGGCTCCGAGCGCGGGGGCGAGCGCGGCGCGCGAAGTGATCAGCACGAAGCGCAGGTCGTCGCCGAGCGTGGCGAGCAGCGCGTGGTCCTCGGCGGACACGGCGAGCTCGACGTCGGCCTGCAGCGACGAGCCGATGGTGCCCGCTGCCCGGCAGGTCTCGAGTTCGCGCAGCACCTGCGCGCGAAGCTCGCGGATCCGGGCCCAGCGGGTCAGCAGTGCCTGCGCGTCGGCCGCCTGTGGCAGCGCCGGCCAGGTCTGCGTGAAGATGGTTTCCCCAGCCTCCTGGTGCAGACGCGGCGCGAGCAGTGGCCAGGCTTCCTCGGCGGTGAAGGACAGGATCGGGGCCATCAGACGCACCAGCGCATGGGCGACATGGTGGAGCGCCGACTGCGCCGAGCGGCGTGCGTGGCTGCCGGGCGCGGTCGTGTAGAGCCGGTCCTTGAGGATGTCGAGGTAGAAGGCGCCGAGGTCCTCCGAGCAGAAGGTCTGCAGTCGGGCGACCACCGGATGGAACTCGAAGCGTGCGTAGTCGGCCTCGATGCCGGACTGCCACTGCGCGGTCAGCGCGAGCGCGTAGCGGTCGATCTCGAGCATCCGGTCGGGTTCGACGAGATCGGTGGCAGCGTCGAAGTCGGCGAGGTTGGCGAGCAGGAAGCGCAGCGTGTTGCGGATGCGCCGGTACCCCTCGACCACCCGCTTCAGGATCTCGTCGGACAGCGACAGCTCGCCCGAATAGTCGGTCGAGGCGACCCACAGGCGCAGGATCTCGGCGCCGAGCGTGTCGGAGACCTTCTGCGGCGCGATCACGTTGCCCAGCGACTTGCTCATCTTGCGGCCCTCGCCGTCGACGACGAAGCCGTGCGTCAGCAGCGATCGGTAGGGCGCGCAACCATCGGTCATCGATGCGGTGAGCAGCGACGAGTGGAACCAGCCGCGATGCTGGTCGCTGCCCTCGAGATACATGTCGGCCGGGAAGTGCGACTGCTCGCGGTGCGACCCGCGCAGCACCGTGGCGTGGGTGCTGCCGGAGTCGAACCAGACATCGAGGGTGTCGCGATTCTTCTCGTAGAGCGCTGCCTCGTCGCCGAGCAGTTCGGCGGCGTCCAGGCGCTGCCAGGCCTCGATGCCCCCGGCCTCGATGCGTCGGGCAACCTCCTCGAGGAGCTCGGGCGTGCGCGGATGCAGTGCGCCGGTCTCGCGATGCACGAAGAAGGCCATCGGCACGCCCCACTGGCGCTGGCGCGACAGCGTCCAGTCGGGTCGGTTGGCGATCATCCCGTGCAGTCGCGCCTTGCCCCAGGCCGGGTAGAAGGCGGTGGCTTCCACGCCGCGCAGCGCCGTCTCGCGCAGCGTGGGCCCGCCGTCGCGCGGCGCGACATCCATGCCGGCGAACCACTGGCTCGAGGCGCGGTAGATCACCGGGGTCTTGTGTCGCCAGCAGTGCATGTAGCTGTGCACGTACTTCTTCGCCGAGAAGAGCCGCCCCAGGCCGCGCAGGTGCTCGACGATCATCGGATTGGCTTCCCAGATGCCTCGACCGCCGAACAGCGGCAGCGACTCGGCGTAGACGCCATCGCCGAGCACCGGCTGCAGCACATCGGCGTCGGGCATGCCGTAGCGCCTGCACGACAGGAAATCCTCGACACCGTAGGCGGGCGACGAGTGGACCAGCCCGGTGCCGGTGTCGGTGGTGACGTAGTCGCCGAGGTAGACCGGCGATTCGCGCTCGTAGAACGGATGCGCGAATCGCACGAGTTCCAGCGCGGCGCCGCGGCAGCGGGCGATCTCCTCGCCCTCCAGGCCCCACTCGGCGAGGCAGGCCTCCACCCGGCTCGCCGCGAGCACGAGCAGCGCCGGCTCGCCCTGCCAGCTGCTGCGCACCAGCGCGTAGTCGATCTCGGGGTGCAGGTTCAGCGCCTGGTTGGCGGGCAGGGTCCAGGGCGTGGTGGTCCAGATCACCGCAAAGCCGCGCTCGAGCGGCAGTTCGGTCAGCCCGAAGGCCGCCGCGAGCGTGCCAGCCTGTGCCGGCAGGAAAGGGAAGCCGACGTCGACCGCGATGTCGGTCTTGTCGGCGTACTCGACCTCGGCCTCGGCGAGCGCCGAGCCGCAGTCGAAACACCAGTTGACGGGCTTGAGTCCCCGGTACACGTAACCCTTCTCGAGCAGCCGACCGAGCACGCGCAGTTCGTCGGCCTCGGTACGCGGCGCCATCGTCAGGTAGGGGTTTTCCCATTCCCCCAGGACGCCGAGCCGGATGAAGTCCTTCTTCTGGCGTGCGATCTGCTCGGTGGCATAGGCGCGCGAGCGGCTCTGCACGAGATCGGGCGGCTGGTGCTTGCCGAACTGCTTCTCGATCTGGATCTCGATCGGCATCCCGTGACAGTCCCAGCCCGGCACGTAGCGCGCGTCGAAGCCGGCCATCTGGCGGCTCTTGACGACGATGTCCTTGAGGATCTTGTTGACCGCATGACCGATGTGCAGATCACCGTTGGCGTAGGGCGGACCGTCGTGCAGCACCCACAGCGGGCGCCCGGCGCTGTGCTGCCGGATGCGTCGGTAGATGCCCTTGTCCTGCCACTGCTGCACCCATTGCGGTTCCCGCCGGGCGAGATCGCCGCGCATCGGAAAGGGGGTGTCGGGCAGGTTGAGCGTGTCGCGCCAGGCGCTGGCGGCGTTCGCGGTCGCCTTGCGCGGTGCCTTGTCGTCGGCCATGAAAGCGTTCCTGGAAGTCAGATGCCGAAATGGTCCCGCGCGGCGCGGGCGTCCCGGTGGATCTGCTCGACGAGCAGATCGAGGTTGTCGTAGTGCCGCTCCTCCCGCAGCCGGGCGACGAACTCGACCCGCACCAGCCGTCCGTAGACGCTGCGGGCGAAATCGAAGACATGCACCTCGAGCAGCAGGCGTCCGCCCTGCTCGACCGCGGGGCGGGTGCCGAGGCTGGCCACGGCGGGCAGCGGGTGGTCGGCGAGCCCGTGAACCTGCACGATGAAGATGCCGCTGACCGCCGGGTTCGGATGCGGGATACGGATGTTGAGCGTGGGGAAGCCGAGCGTGCGTCCGAGCTTGCGGCCGTGGATCACATGCCCCGAGATGCAGTAGGGGTGACCGAGCAGTTCCCGGGCGCGCGCGAGGTCGCCGGCCGCGAGTGCCCGGCGCACCGCCGAGCTCGAGTAGCGCTCCCCCCTGTCGGCGATGGTCGGCATGCGCTCGAGCGTGAAGCCATGCCGTTCGGCGCCGGCCTCGAGCAGTGCGTGATCGCCGCGGCGCCCGGCGCCGAAGCGGAAGTCGTCGCCGATCAGCAGATAGCGCGCCTGCAGGCCCTCGACGATCAGCTGATCGACGAAGGCCTCGGCCGGCATCGCGGCCATCGATGCATTGAAGTGGGCGAGGCAGACGCGATCGATGCCGCAGCTGGCCAGCGCGTCGAGCTTGTCGCGCTCGGTGAGGATGCGAGCCGGCGCCTCGTTCGTCGGGGCGCCGCGCTGGCGGGCGAAGTACTCGCGGGGGTGCGGTTCGAAGGTGAGGACGCAGGCGGGCAGCGAGCGCTCGCGCGCCACCTCGACCAGCCGCTGAAGAACCGCCTGGTGGCCGAGATGCACCCCATCGAAATTGCCGATCGTCAGCGCGCAGGGCTGGCGCTGCGCAGGCGGGGGCAGACGGCGAAAGACTTTCATCGGGCGTGTCCGAAGTCCGTGAAATCGGGTAAAACTTTGAATTATAAAGGTTTCCGAAGGATGGTGCGCGCGCTGGTGCTACCATCTCGCCCATGCAGACGCCTGTATCGACCGCCCCCGTGCCTTCGCGTCTGCCCCGACTGGCCATTCTGGTCTCGGGTCGCGGCTCGAACATGGCGGCCATCGTGCACGCGGCGCGCGCCGAAGCCTGGCCCGCGACACTCGCCGCGGTGATTGCGCATCGCGACGACATCGACGCGGTCCGGAGGGCTCGCGCGCTGGGGCTGACGGTGCGCATCGTACCCCTGAACCGGGCTCTCGACCGGGCGGCTCAGGATCAGGAACTCGCCGATCGGCTCGACGCGGAGGCCATCGACTGGATCGTGCTCGCGGGGTACATGCGCATCCTGTCGTCCGCTTTCGTGCGCCGCTTTGCCGGGCGCATCGTCAATATCCACCCGTCGCTGTTGCCTGCATTCCCCGGCCTCGATACCCACCGGCGCGCGTTGCAGGCCGGTGTCGACCGTCATGGTGCCACCGTACACCTGGTCGAGCCCGAACTCGACAGCGGGCCGATTCTCGGGCAGGCGGTGGTGCCGGTCCTTCCCGCCGACGACGAGGCCACGCTTGCGGCACGGGTGCTGGAGGCCGAGCATCGGCTCTACCCCCGGGTGCTGCGCGAGCTCCTGACACGCCAGGCACGCCCGATGCAGAAACTCCCCGCCGGGGCATCCCGGTGAAGGCATCACCGCTGAAGGCGCGCAGAGGCTCGCGTCCCGCGCCCGGGTTCGGCGAGCTCGCCCATGCGGCCCTGGAGCGTCTGCTCGAGGGAGCGGAACCCGCCGATGTCTGCCTGCGCCGCTTCTTCGGCGCCCACCCCTCGATGGGGCGCAACGATCGCGGGCGACTCGCCGAGGCTGCCTGGGACATCTTGCGCAACCGGCGCCTGTACGCCCATCTCGCGCAGACCGGTCGTGGATCGCTCGCGGCGCGCCTGCTCGCGGTTCATGCCGCTCGCGAGCGCATCGAGGCTGACGTCCTGCCGCGCGCCATCCGGCTCAGCCTGCCGGACTGGCTCGACGATCGGCTCGCGGCGCAGCTTGCGCCGGACGAGCTCGAGCGTCTGGGTGCCGCCCTGCTCCTCCCTGCCCCACTCGATCTGCGGGTCAATCTCCTCCGGACCGATGTCGCGGGCGCGCGCGCCGCGCTCGCCGCCGAAGGCATCGCGGCCGAGCCCGTGCCGCTCGCGCCGCTGGCGCTGCGCGTCGAGGGCAAGCCCGCGCTGGAGCGCACGCGCGCCTTTCGCGAAGGGCTGGTCGAGGTCCAGGATGCCGGCAGCCAGCTGCTCGCGCACCTCGTCGCGCCACGACGGGGGCAGACCGTGGTCGATTTCTGCGCTGGCGCGGGCGGCAAGACCCTCGCGCTCGCGGCTCTGCTGCGCGGATCGGGTCAGGTCTTCGCGTGCGACGTGTCGGCCACGCGTCTGGCGCGAATGCGCGAGCGCCTCTCGCGCTCGGGCGCGAGCAACGTGCAACCCTTCGGGATCGACAGCGAGCACGACCGCAAGCTCGACCGGCTCGCCGGTCGCGCCGATGCGGTGCTCGTCGATGCCCCCTGCAGCGGGACCGGCACGCTGCGTCGCAACCCTGATCTCAAGTGGCGTTTCGACCCCGTCAGCCTGACGGCGCTCGGCGCGACTCAGCGCAGCATTCTGGCTGCCGCGGCGCGGCTGGTGCGGCCCGGCGGCGTGCTCGTTTATGCGACCTGCAGCCTGCTGGCCGAGGAAAACGAGGCTGTCCGCGAGGACTTCGAGCGCGAGCATCCAGCCTGGGAACTGCAGGGGGCCGGCGAGTGCCTGGCAGGGCAGGGCGTCGTCCTCGCCGAGCCGTCGGCCCGCGTGCTCGCGCTGCGTCCCGATCGCGATCGCACGGATGGCTTCTACGCGGTGCGCTGGCGCAGCCCTCGCTGAATCTCGGGCCGATCGCTTCATCCCGCAAGACCCGCATCATCATGGATCCTTCGTCGACCATCGCTTCCGACTCGCGCTGGCCTCCGCTGATTCGCGGCCTGTGGGCCGATCTGCAGCAGCCCGACGTGCTGTGGCAGGTCGGTACCGTGATCGTCTGCCTGCTGGTCGCGATGCTGGCCGAGCGCCGTGTGGTCGAGCGGGCGCGTCGTCGGGAAGCCGGGGGCGATGCCGGAATCGACGGCGTCGCCGGTGCCGATGGTGGCGGTGCCAGCTCCGAGGCGCCCTCGCGAACCCGGCTGGCCGCCGATGCCGCGCGTGCCGCCCTCGGACGCATCCTGCTGCCTGGTTTTGCCGCGATGCTCGTGCTGCTTGCACGTCCCGTGCTCGGTATCTGGCACAGCACGCACCTGCTGCATCTTGCCGCGGTGCTGCTCGCCGCGCTCGCTCTCGTTCGCGGCATCGTTCACGGCGTCTCTCGGCTGGCGCCGACCCCTGCCATCGTCGCCTTCGAGCGGCTGCTGGTCGCGCTCGTCTGGCTGGTTGCGGCCCTGTATCTCACCGGTCTGGCCGACGATGTCATCGCCTTCGCCGACGACCTGGATTTGCCGGTCGGCAAGGAACGCGTGTCGCTCCTCACGATCCTGTCGGCGGCTTTCTGGGTGATGGTCACGCTGCTGGGAGCGCTCTGGGTCGGTGCCATGCTCGAGCGACGGCTCCTCGCGGTCGAGGCGGGCGACATGGCGGTGCGGGTCGTTCTGGCCCGGGTCCTGCGCGCG
>JBIIHU010000333.1:0-3788 GCA_044235405.1 Burkholderiaceae bacterium | reverse complement strand
TTCCCGTGCGTGCCGATGTCGCGATGACCGGCGAAATCACGTTGCGAGGCGAAGTGCTGCCGATCGGCGGTCTCAAGGAGAAACTGCTGGCGGCGCATCGTGGCGCGATCCGCACGGTGATCATCCCCGAGGAGAACGTCAAGGATCTCGCCGACATCCCCGACAACGTCAAGAACCGGCTCGAGATTGTCCCGGTCAAATGGATCGATCGCGTTCTCGAGATCGCCCTGGAACGTCTGCCGCAGGCGCTGCCCGACGAGGAGGGCGCCGAGACGGCGGCCGCTGCTCCCGGCAAGCCCGCCCAGCCGGCAGCGCCGGGCGACATCGTCGCGCACTGATCGGAGCGCAGCGCGAGGCGGCGGGCTGGCCTGTCGCCTCGCAGGCTGCGACGCCGCGCTGTCCGCGCCGCGCGGTCGGCGGGCCTCGTCACCGGTCCCCCGCCGGATCGCCCGCCGAGCGCTTGACACCCCGGTGGCCCGGCGCTTAAATCGATTACACTCTCGCCCTTTGCGCTGCGGGATCATCCCATAACAACCCAGTTGCGTCGGCAGGCCACGGTATTTGCCGAGCCGAACGCGTCCTGATTTCCCGAGGGGGCTCCTTTGAACAAGACCGATCTGATCGAGCACATCGCCAAGCAGGCCGACATCTCCAAGGCGGCTGCGGGGCGTGCGCTCGACTCGATGGTGGACGCGATCCGCGCCACGCTGAAAAAAGGCGGTACGGTAACGCTGGTGGGCTTCGGGACGTTCGTCGTCGGCAAACGTGCGGCGCGCAGCGGTCGCAATCCCCAGACCGGTGCCACCATCAAGATCAAGTCGGCCAAGGTCCCCAAATTCCGCCCCAGCAAGGTTCTGAAAGACGCCATCAACTGAGAAGGCGCACACAGACCCGCTGAAATCGTGTATAGTTGTGGTCTTGCCGAAGCGCAGACGCCGGGCTCGTTCAGGGGGTGCTTAGCTCAGCTGGTAGAGCGGCGCCCTTACAAGGCGTAGGTCGGGAGTTCGAACCTCTCAGCACCCACCAGAGCTAGCGTCAAACGCTTCACCGGCTGGTCTCTGCCAGCCAACCGACGTCAAGGAGTGGTAGTTCAGTGGGTTATAATACCGGCCTGTCACGCCGGGGGTCGCGGGTTCGAGTCCCGTCCACTCCGCCAGCAGTACCGAAGGGCCCGCCATGAGCGGGCCCTTCGACTTTTCTCGGCTCTTTTCGCTGTTCTCCGCGCCGTCCCCGGAGCCAGGTCTCCCGACGTCTGCCGCACCTTGTGGTTCATCCGCAGCCGCGGGCAGCTTTATCCCGGTGGGTTAAGATTCGCCGCCGGGCGGGACCAATCCGCCGCTTCCATGTGGGCATCATGTTCGACGCCATCCGGAAATACCAGCGGATCCTGCTCAGCATCCTGCTGCTGCTGATCTTCCCTGCCTTCGTCTTCTTCGGGGTGTCGGGCTACGACCAGTTTCTCTCCGACGACGACAACGTCGCGAAGGTTGGCGGTGCGCGCATCACGCGTCAGGAATTCGATCAGGCGACCCGTCGGCGACTCGAGCAACTGCGCGAAGTGCTCGGCGACCAGATCGACGCGAGTCTGCTCGACACGCCCGAGGCGCGCCGCGAGATCCTCGACGGACTTGTCGTCGAGCGCCTGCTGGCTCAGGAGTCCGAGCGGCGGCACATCAGCGTCAGCGATGCGCAGTTGCGCAACACGATTCTCGAGATACCGGGGCTGCGCAAGGCCGATGGCGGGTTCGACATGGCCCGCTACCAGGCGCTGCTCAAGGGGCAGGGTCTGAACGAGGCATCCTTCGAAGCGCAGCTGCGCCGCGACCAGACTCTGCGCCTGCTGCCGGATGCGGCCGGTGCGGGAGCCGCGATGCCGCGAGCGGTGGTCGACCGTCTGATTGCGCTCCAGGAGGAGCGCCGTGAGGTCCGCACCCTGCGCTTTGCGCCCGCCGACCACGCGGCGGGTGTTCGTCCGACCGACGAGCAGCTTCGCAAGCACTATGACGACAATGCGGCGGCCTTCGAGAGCTCCGAGTCGGCCAGGATCGAGTATGTGGTGCTCAGTGCTGACGACCTCGCCCGCGGCGTCAGCGTCTCCGAGGACGACCTGCGCAGCTACTACGATCAGAACAAGGCGCGCTATGTCGCGCCGGAGCAGCGGCGTGCCAGCCACATCCTGATCCGGCTCGAGGCCAACGCCTCGGCCGCCGATCGCGAACGTGCGATGGCCAGGGCAAGGTCGCTGGTCACGCAGGCTCGCGCCGGTGGCGATTTTGCCGCGCTCGCCAAGGCGCAGTCGCAGGATCCGGGTTCGGCTTCCCAGGGCGGTGACCTTGGCCTGTTCACGCGCGATGCCATGGTCAAGCCCTTCGCCGACGCCGCGTTTGCGATGAAGGTCGGCGAGGTCAGCGACGTGGTGAGCTCCGACTTCGGCTTGCATGTGATCCGTCTGACCGCGATCCAGCCAGCCGCTGAGCAGGCCTTCTCGATCGTCCGTCCCGCGATCGAGGCCGAGTTGCGCCGTCAGCTGGCGGCGCGGCAGTATGCGGAGGCTGCCGAGGCCTTCAGCAACCTTGTCTACGAGCAGTCCGATTCACTGAAGCCGGCGGCCGAGCGCTTCAAGCTCACGATCCGAACCGCCGACGGCGTCGAGCGTCGGCCGTCCGCGAGTGCCGACAAGTCGCCGCTGCAGCATCCGAAACTGCTTGCCGCGCTCTTTGCCGACGAATCGGTCAGGAATCGCCGCAACACCGATGCGATCGAGGTCGGAAACAACACGCTCGTGGCGGCTCGCATCCTCGAGCACAGCCCGGCGCGCCGCAAGCCCTTCGAGAAGGTCCAGTCCGAGGTGCTCGCGCAGGTCATCGAACGCGAGTCGCGGCGTCTCGCGCGCGAGGCCGGCGAAGCGAAGCTGAAGGCCTTGCGGGGTGGCGAGGCGCCCCCGGCTGGGCTCGCGGCAGTACGTACGCTGGGGCGCGGTACCGACGCCCAGCTGCCAGGCGATGCGCTGGATGCGATCTTTCGTACCCCGGCCGCCTCCTTGCCTGCCTGGGTGGGTGCGAGCCTGCCGGACGGTGGCTACCTTGTCGCGCAGGTGCTCAAGGCCGTTCAGCTACCGCCCGAGCGTATCGCCGAACGCCGCGCAGCCTACGAGTCGCAGCTGCTGAGGCTGCAGGCACAGCAGGACGCGAGCACCTGGCTGACCTACCTCAAGGCGCGAGCCAGCATCGAACGTTTCGAGGCGCGGCTCGGCGAGCGAAGCGAACGCACGCGCTGAAACGGGCTCCACGAGGCGCTGGCTACACGATAGGCGGGCTACGCGGGAGCGGGCAGCGCGAGGGGCGGGTGGCATTTGCTCGCGCAGCTCGCGCGCCACGGCACTCCCGAAGCGGCCGCGTCTTTCTGCTGCCTGCGTTCAGGAGCCCGATGCGTCAGCGAGCAGCCTGAGCGCCAGCGCGTCGATCGCGGCCTCGGACGCATCGTCGAGTGTCACGGAAGCGAACTCGGCAAGACGCATGAAGTTGCGCTGCATCGACTTCGCGTAGGCGGGGTCGTAGTGATGTTCCAGCAGCGAGGCGACCAGTTGCTCCCAGTGTCGGTCCTGCGCAAGTGACGACCACTGCGCCACCCGTCCGTGGCCATGGTGCGCGACCAGCGCGGCAAGCCGGGCCAGCAGACGCTCAGGGGACTCGATGAAGTGGCGATACTCGCGCAGCAGCAGCGCGCATCGCACCGACATGCTCGCGCTCACGATCGAACCGCGGCTGCTGGCGCGAATCGCGGCGATC
>JBIIHU010000332.1:0-3794 GCA_044235405.1 Burkholderiaceae bacterium | reverse complement strand
TCCTCGGCGCCCACTGGCGCGCCAGCGGCATGCCAGGTCGCAAGCGCCTGCCGGTGTCGGCCAGAGAAATTCAGCGCCTGGGCCAGCCCCACCTGGGTGAGACGATCCGTGGGGTCGGAGGCTGCCAAGGCTTCGTAGGCCGCGATCGACTCGGCATGCCGATCGAGCCAGAGCAGCATCTGGGCTCGACGCCGCAGCAGTGCCCGATCATCGGGCGCCAGCGCGATCGCCGCATCGTAGGCGCGCAGCGAATCCTCGAGTCGGCCGAGCGTCTGGCGCGCCTCCGCGGCGCCTCGCCATGCGGACGCGCGCAACGTCGCGGACACCGGAAGGCCCGCGACCTCGACGAACAGCGGCTCGGCAGCGGCCGCGTCGCCACCCCACAGCGTCTGCCAGGCAAGGGAATCGAGCAGCTCGGTACGGCGGGCGGGGGCGGTCGTGACCACGCGGCGGTAAAGCGCAGCGGACTCCGCGTTGCGGTCGGCGAATCCGAGCACCCTCGCAACCTCGATCGAGAGTTCCACATCCGTCGGATCGGATGCGAGCAGCATCTGGTAGATCGGAAGCGCGGTGCGGTAGTCGTTGGCCTGCGCGAAACGGCGCGCAGTGCCGAGATCGGCCATCAGCTCGGGCCGCAGCGGCGCCGCGAGGGTCGGCCCGCCGCGAACCGTGAACGCCGGCGCGCGGGTCTGCGCGAAGGCCGGCAGCGACGCGATGACCGCGCCCGCCAGCACCACCGCGCCTGCCGCCGATTTCATGCCGCCTTGCCCTTGCGTTGGGTGTTCCAGGTGATCGAGTCCTTGCCGGGCCGACGAAACAGGTAGGTCAGCGAGACCACCGTGGTGGCGGCGAGGAGTGCCCAGTAGATGATCGGATACCAGACCGCATACGGGTAATAGCGGCTGATGAACGGATCGTAGCGGCGGTCGATCAGCGCTCCGGTGGCCAGCTGCACCAGACAGATGGTGCCGATGGTCATGCCCCAGAGGTTCGGCATCGGCGTGGCGCCAGCCGGCGGCAAGCTCAAAGCCAGGCAAAGGAACCAGATCAGCGTCAGCCCGACGAAGCATATGCACCAGAAGGTCGACATGATCGACTCGATGAAGCACGGCCACATCCGGCGGAACTTCCAGTGCAGGAAAACGTCGTAGTGCTTGCGCATCACCTGCATCAGCCCTCGCGCCCAGCGCAGCCGCTGGCGCCACAGACCGCGCAGCGACACCGGCACCGTCATCCAGCAGATGGCGCGGGGCTCGTAGCGCACGTCGTAGAAGCGCTTCTGCAGCTTCCAGGTGAGCTCGATATCCTCGGTCGGCATGTTGGGGCTGAATCCCCCGACGTCGAAGACCGCGCTCTTGCGGAACATCGTGACGACGCCCGACACCGTCGTGATGCGGCCCCAGATGCGCTGCGAGCGGCGCAGCAGGCTGACGATCGACGAGAACTCGATGGCCTGCAGGCGCGCGAGGAAGGAGTTGGTGTTGCGCACCCGGGGGTTGCCCGTGACGGCCGCCGTGCGACCGAAACTGAAGTGCGGCACCATCCAGAGCAGCATGTCGGGCTCGGGCTGAGCGTCGGCGTCGAGCACCAGCAGCAACTCGCCCCGGGCGAGCGGCAGCACGTCGTTGAGCGCCAGCGCCTTGCCCTCGTTGTTCAGCTTGCGAACCACCCGCAACGAACCGTTCGGCAGGACCGGGAGCATCGCGTCGATCGTACGGTCGGTGGAGCCGTCGTCGACCACGATGACCTCGAGATCCGGGTAGTCGAGGGCAATCACGGTTCTCAGCGAGTGCCGGATCACGGCCTGCTCGTTGTGGGCGGGGATGATCACCGTGACCGTCGGCCAGCCGGCCTTGGGCGCCACAATCTCGTCGGACTCCTCCTCCCAGCGGATCCGGAACATCCACGAGGTGGTGATCCACATGATGCTGGTGACGATCGGGTAGGCCGCGAAGTAGAAAAGCGCGAACCAGTAGATGCCAGTTCCCTGAATCCAGATCAGGAACTCGCGAAGCCAGTCGAGGGAGATCGCGGTGCTCATCGCGTGCTTGCCACGCGATAGTTTTTGCCGAACTCGTCGATCTCGATGACGATCACGCGGGCGGAAGTCAGCGCATCCCAGTCGGCGGTTATCTCGCGACCGCTCCAGTCCGCGTCGTAGATGGGCTTGACATCGGCCATGCCCTTGCGCGGGCCCTTCCGCTTGTAGATCCCCATGTTGTGGAAGATCCAGTAAAGCGTGACCAGCGGCGAGACGATCAGGGAGCCGACGATAAGAAGGATGATCGGGGCGCTATCCCAGGGCCGGGCCGCCACCAGACTCCAGAACCAGACGAAAAGGACCCAGCCGAGGATGACAAAGACAACGTGCCCGACCTTCTGCCACCACTCGAGGGGTGGCGAATGGCTCGCCGAATAGGCCCGGGGGACCCTGGATGATAGGCGGTCAGACGGCGAAGCCATGGCTCACGGAGATGCCCTCAGGACACGGGGCGGCGGCGACGGGCAGCCCAGCCGAACAGACCGGCTGCCGCGCCCAGCGCGAGCGTGCCAGGCAGGCTGACGCTGCCCCCGCCGGCGCTCGAGAGCAGGTTCTGCGCCGGAATCAGCGTGAAATCGGATGCCCCGGGAAGCTTCCAGCGCAGATCGACGAAACCGGCCTCGAGACGATCCCAGGCGCCGAGCTCGAACTGGTAGAGCCCCTCGCTAAGCACGAGGTTCTGGGCGAAGGAATCGCGATTGCGGGCATTCAGAAAATCGCGCCCCATCGAGAGCTTGCTGCCGCCGGCCCCATAGAGGTCGAAGAAAAAGCCGTCATCCGAACCGACGCTGAAATTGTAGGTGCCCGGGTCGGTCACCCGGATGAAGCCGGTGAAGCGCGAGGCCCAGTTGTCGTGGTTACCGACCACCGGACCCGCGGCTCCCGGGCAGGCACTCGTACCCGAGGGGAAGGCCAACGGGGGAAGCGAGCCGGCACCGAGCGTCGGGTTCTGGAGGTAACAGGTGTCGGCGAAGGCGATCGATGGCAGGACCATCGAGAAGCTCGACGTGATCGGCACGGTGGACGACGGCGCGGTGACCGCGTTCCAGTCCGCCCGGCCCCAGATGCCCGTGCCCCAGCCGAAACTGCCGATCGGTGCGAATCCGGCTGCACCAGGGTCAGTTCCGTACTGCATGGTGGTTTCGTTCCAGGCGACCGTGCTCCCCTGCCACGCGGGATCGACGGCAAAGAAGCTCGCGTTCGCGCCCGTGCCGGCAGCGCTGGGGCCAGCCTGGAAGGGGCTGAACACGACATCGGCGCTGGCGAGACCGGACAGGACAGACAAGCTGACGCCCACGAGGGTTGAAAGGGTGTGCTTCATGATGACCTCACGCGAAGGAGAGCCCAAGGACCGCGGGACCGGTGGAAACCTCAAGCCGACGCGTGGCATTGGAGCACGGACGAGCGGAACAAAAGCGGCACTAATTCACACTTTCTTCGTGAACAAAGCCCGAGCCGGACGGCGCGGGCTCGACGAACGACCGTTCGTCGGTCAGCCGGTGACGGCGTCGAGCCGTTCCCAGAGTGACGGACCCCGCGCATCGCGTGCGAGCGCGGCGAGGTAGTCGCGATGGGCCTGCATCTCACGCTCGCTGCCGCGCACCACGCGCAGCCCGACCGGTGGCCAATCGGTGGGAGCCTCACCGCGGGTACCCGCTGCGGGATCGGCATGCAGACCGATCTCGAGGGTCTCCTGGCCGCGGGTCATCGCAAGGTAGACATCGGCGAGCAGCTCGGCATCGAGCAGTGCGCC
>JBIIHU010000004.1:0-39482 GCA_044235405.1 Burkholderiaceae bacterium | reverse complement strand
GCCCGCCACTGGGGAAGCTGCTGCCGAGCGCGCACGACATGGCGCGCGAACACCGGCTGATGTCGGCGCTGGCCGGCACTGCAGTGCCGGTGCCGCGCATGGTGGGCCTGTGCCAGAATCCCGCGGTCAACGAGCGCGACTTCTACGTGATGCACTTCCTCGAGGGCATCGTGGTGCGCGACGTCGAGATCGGCCGCACGCTGACGCCCGCGGTGCGCGAGCGCATGAGTCGCGAGCTGCTCGACACGATGGTCGCGATGCACCGTGTCGACATCGACGCGGTGGGCCTGGGCAACCTCGCCAAGCGCGAGGGCTACATCGAGCGGCAGCTCAAGCGCTGGTCGACGCAGTGGGAGCAGTCGAAGACCCGCGAGCTGCCGATGATCGATCGCGTGCGCGACGCGCTGCAGGCGATGATGCCGCCACCGTCGCCGGCGACCATCGCCCACGGCGACTACCGGCTCTCCAACTGCATGATGGATCCGACCGGGCCGGTGGCCGGGGTCCTCGACTGGGAGCTGTGCACGCTCGGCGAGCCGATGGCCGATCTCGGCGGGCTGCTGGGTTACTGGTACGACCCCTCCGAACCGGAGGCCGGGGGCGATCCTGCCACCACCGGCCTGCCGGGCTTCCTGAGCCAGGACGAGATGGCCGGGCTGTACGCCGAGAAGATGGGCGTGTCGCTGAAGGCGGTCGACTACTACCGTGCCTTCGCGCAATGGCGCCTGGCCTGCATCGGCGAGGGCGTCTACGCGCGCTACCTCGGCGGCCAGCAGGGATCGCAGGACGAGGAGATCGACCTCGAGTCCTACAAGGCCGGCATCCCGCGGCGTGTCGATCGCGCCGCGCGGCTGCTCGGCATCGCCACCGCCTGAGCGCTGCGCCCCAGCCCACGCCAGGCCCGAGCCCCGTCAACGCATCCTGAAGGACCTTCCCATGCCTGCCCTCCTGCACGGCATCCGCGTGCTCGATTTCGGCCGCTACATCGCCGGCCCCTACTGCGGCGCGCTTCTCGCCGAGTACGGCGCCGACGTCATCCGCATCGAGAAGCGCGACGGCAGCGAGGATCGCTTCCCCGCGCAGGTGGGGGGCGGTGTCGGTGCGCTGTTCCTGCAGATGAACCGCAACAAGCGCTCGATCACGCTGGACCCCGCCTCGCCGAAGGGGCGCGAGGTCGTCGCGCGGATGGTGCGTTCGGCCGACATCGTGATCGCCAACCTGCCGCAGGCCACCCTTGATTCGATGGGCCTGGACTACGCCACGCTGTGCTCCTATCGGCCCGACATCATCTTCGTCACAAACACCGCCTTCGGCCCGGTCGGGCCGATGAGCACCAACGTCGGCTTCGACGGCGTGGGCCAGGCGATGTCGGGCGCGGTCTACATGACCGGCGAGCCCGGTCACCCCTACCGTTTCGCCGCACCCTGGGTCGACTTCGGCACCGCGCTGCACTGCGCCTTCGGTGCGATGGCCGCGCTGATGCACCGCCAGCAGACCGGCCGCGGGCAGATGGTGACCGGCGCGCTGCTCGCCACGGCGGTCACCATCAACAACGCCTCGCTGATCGAGCAGGCGGTCGCGGTGGCCAACCGTGTGCCGACCGGCAACCGAGGCCAGACCTCGGCACCCAACGACATCTATCGCACGCGCGACGGCTCGGTGCTGGTGGCGGTCACCGGGCAGCCCCTCTACAACCGCTGGGCGAAGCTGATGGGCGAGCCCGAGTGGACCACCGATCCGCGCTTCGTCGACGATGACTCGCGCGGCCGCCACGGCGCGCTGATCAGCGAACGCATGGCGCGCTGGTGCGCCGAGCGCACGAGCGAGGAGGTGGTCGCGATCCTCGGCCAGACGAAGATTCCCTGCGCGCCGGTGCTCGCGCCGCAGCAGACCCTCGATCACCCGCAGGTGCGGGCGCTGGGCGTGCTGCAGGACACCGACTACCCCGGCCTGCCGCGCCCGGCGCCGGTGGCCGCCGTGCCGGTCTGGATGAGCGAGACCGCAGCGGTACCGCGACGCAGGCCGCCGATGCTCGGCGAACACACCGACGAGGTGCTCGGCGAGCATGGCTACAGCGCCGACGAGATCGCGACGCTGCGTGCCGCGTCGGTCGTCTGAGCGCGGGGCGACCGATGGCGCTGATTTTCCTGGTTCGCCACGCACAGGCTTCCTTCGGCACGCACGACTACGATCGCCTTTCGGACCTCGGTCGGCAGCAGTCGCGCTGGCTCGGCGAGTACTTCGCCGAACGCGGCACGCGCTTTGCCCGCGTGATGGCGGGTACGCTGAAACGCCAGCAGCAGACCGCGCAGGAACTGCTCGGGGTGCTCGGCGAGGACCCGGCGCGCATCCTGACCCACGGCGGGCTCGATGAATACCACGGTGCCGAGCTCTACGCGGCCTACACCGGTGGGGCCGACCCGATCGCGCAGCAGCGCGCCGACTACCGCGCCTACTGGCAGACCTTCCGCGCGGCGATGCTCGCGTGGTCCGAGGATCGCCTCCCGCAGATGCCGGAGACCTGGGGCGCTTTCGCCGGGCGGGTGCGCGCGGCGCTGCTGAGCGCGTCCGAGGGCCTTGGGCGCGACGACATCGCGCTGGTGGTGAGTTCGGGCGGTGCCATCGGACGGCTGCTTGGCGATCTCACCGGCGCGAGCGCGGCCAGCGCGATCGAGTTCAACCTGCAGTACCGCAACACCGGCTTCTGCGAGCTGATCGCCAACGGCGACCGGCTCCGGGTGGCTAGCTTCAACAACGTGCCGCACCTCGAACGCGCCGACCGGCGCGGTGCGATCACCTACGCGTAGATGCTGCGCCGCCTGGCCGAGCGCTTCGAGCGGCTGCCCGGCAACAGCCGCGCGATCCTGTGGGCGGTGGCCGCGGGTTTCACCTTCTCGGTGCTGAACACGCTGGTGCGCGACCTCTCGCTGCAGCTGCATCCCTTCGAGACCCAGTTCCTGCGCAACCTCGCGAGCGTGCTCGTGATGGTGCCGCTGGTGATGCGCGCCGGCCTGCGCAACTACCTGCCCAAGAGCATCGGCGGCCAGTTCTCGCGCGGCGCGGTGCATGCGCTGGGCATCACGCTGTGGTTCTACGCGCTGCCGCACCTGGCGCTGGCCGACACCACCGCGATCGGCTACACCGGCCCGATCTTCTCGATGCTCGGCGCCGCCTGGCTGCTCGGCGAGAAGATGCGCTGGGATCGCTGGGTGGCGGCGCTGATCGGCTTCACCGGCGTGATGATCGTGGTCGGGCCGCGGCTCGCCGGCACCGGCGGCGTGTATTCGCTGATCATGCTCGCGTCGGCGCCGGTGTTCTCGCTGTCCTTCCTGCTCACCAAGATGCTGACGCGGCACGACTCGCCGGCGGTGATCGTCGCGTGGCAGTCGATCGCGGTGTCGCTGTTCTCGCTGCCGCTGGCGGTTGCGGTCTGGACCTGGCCCACGCCCACCCAGTGGCTGCTCTTCCTGGTCGCGGGCGCGCTCGGCTCGCTCGCGCATTTCTGCATGACCCACTCGCTGAAGGCCGCCGACGTGTCGGCCACGCAGCCGGTGAAGTTCCTCGACCTGATCTGGGCCACGCTGTGGGGCTTCCTGGTGTTCGGCGATCAGCCGAGCGCCTCGACGCTCGCCGGCGGCGTCGTGATCGTGGGCGCACTGCTTTGGATCGCCCGGCGCGAGTCGCGCCTGGCCCGACGACAAGGAGACTGAGATGTTCGAGCGCGTGCTGATCGCCAACCGTGGGGAGATCGCGATCCGCATCGCCCGCGCCGCGGCCGGCCTGGGCGTGGAGTCGGTGGCGGTGTACGCGCCGGCCGATGCGCAGGGGCTGCATCTGCGGGCCGCGAGTGTGGCCCATCCGATCGGCGCCGGCGCGCAGGCCGCGCGCGACCCGGTGCGCGCCTATCTCGACATCGACGCGATGATCGAGGTGGCGCGTGCCAGCGGCGCCGACTGCGTGCATCCCGGTTATGGTTTCCTGTCCGAGAACGCCGAGTTCGCGCGCCGTTGCGCGCAGGTCGGCATCGTCTTCGTCGGCCCGCGGCCCGAGACGCTGGCCCTGTTCGGCGACAAGGTGAGCGCGCGCGCCTTCGCGCAGGCCCAGGGCGTGCCAGTGGTGCCGGGCAGCGCTCAGGCGCTCGCCAGCGTCGAGGAGGCGCTCGCGCAGGCGGCTGCCATCGGCTACCCGGTGATGCTGAAGGCGGCGGCTGGCGGCGGCGGTCGCGGCATGCGTCAGGTCGAACGCGCCGAGGATCTGCCCGAAGCCTTCGCGCGCTGCCAGGGCGAGGCGCAGGCCGCCTTCGGCGACGCCTCGGTCTTCGTCGAGAAGATCGTGCAGCGGCCGCGGCACATCGAGGTGCAGATCCTCGGCGATGGCCGCGGCGGCGTGGTGCATCTGCACGAGCGCGACTGCTCGGTGCAGCAGCGCAACCAGAAGGTGGTCGAGATCGCGCCCGCGCCCGGGCTCGATCCCGCGCTGCGCCAGCGCCTGCTCGACGATGCACTGCGTCTGGCGCGCGCCGCGAACTACCTGAACGCCGGCACCGTCGAGTTCCTGGTGCGACCCGAGACCGGCGAGCACTTCTTCATCGAGTGCAATCCGCGCATCCAGGTGGAGCACACGATCACCGAGGCGGTCACCGGCATCGACCTGGTCGAGGCCCAGTTCCGCATCGCGGCGGGTGCCTCGCTCGCCGACCTCGGCCTGGCCGACCAGGCGGCGGTCGGCCGCCCGCGCGGCTACGCGATCCAGTCGCGCCTGGTGAGCACCGGCGCAGGCGTGCTGTCGGCCTATCGCGAGCCCTCGGGCCCCGGGGTGCGGGTCGATGCCTGCGGCTACCTGGGGCTGGCGCCGCCGCCGCAGTTCGATCCGCTGCTCGGCAAGCTGATCGTGCAGTCGAACTCGCTGGGCAGCTTCGAGTCGGCGGTCGATCGCTCGCTGCGCGCGCTCGACGAGTTTCATGTCGCGGGCGTGCCCACCAACCGCGAGCAGCTGCGCGCGATTCTCTCGCACCCCGTCGTGCGGGCGGGCGATGCGCGCACCACGCTGCTGGCCGAGGTACCGGCACTCGCGGCCCCCGGCGGCGCGCCCGCGGGCACCGATGGCTCGCCCGCCGCCGGGGCCCGCAACACGCTGCGCTTTCTCGACGAGCAGGCCGCCGCGCTCGGGCGCACCGGGCGGCCCGCGGCGCCAGCCGCGCCCGCGCGCCCCGCGCTCGCGCTGCGCGACGGCCTGCAGGCCGCCGAGGCGCCGATGGCCGGCTCGGTGATCGAGCTCAAGGTCGCCGCGGGGGCGACGGTGGCCGCCGGCGACACGCTGGTCGTGATCACCGCGATGAAGATGGAGACCGCGGTCACCGCGCCCTGCGCGGGTACCGTGGTCGAGCTGCAGCCCCTGGCCGCCGGCGATGCGGTGGCCGCGGGCGAGGTGCTCGTGCTGCTCGCGCCGGCCGCGGGCGACGCGGCAGGCGCGGTCGCCCGCGATCCGGCCGACAGCTGGGCGCCGGTACTGGCCGAGGTCGAGACGTTGCGCGCGATGGCGCGCGCGAGGCTGTCGCCCAACTCCCGCGAACCCGGCGTCGTGCGCCAGCGCGACCGCGGCAAGCTCACCTGCCGCGAGCGCATCGAGCGCCTGCTCGATGCCGGCAGCTTCCACGAGATCGGCAGCCTGTCGGGTTTCGCGTCCTACGACGCGGACGGCGCAATCGCCGAGTTCACGCCCTCCAATCACGTCGGGGGCTGGGGGCGTATCGCGAGTCGCACGGCGATCGTCTGTGCCGATGACTTCACGTCGCGCGGCGGCCATGCCGACGGATCGATCGCGGCCAAGAGCGTGTACCTCGACCGGCTGTCGATCGAGCTCAAGGTGCCTTCGCTGCGCCTGCTCGACGGCTCTTCGGGCGGCGGCAGCGTCGCGGCGATGGTGCCCAAGCAGGAGAAGGCAGGCGGGGGCGTGCAGGAGAGCAGCGGCGCGATCCAGGCCGGCCGCCCACGGGTCACCGGCGGCGGCGGCTCCTTCCTGCCTGCGCACCTGCACAGCACGATGTACACCGAGCAGCTGGCCACCGTCCCGGTGGTCAACCTGCTGCTGGGCAGCGTCGTGGGCATCGGCGCGGCCAAGGCGGTGCTCGGCCACTTCTCGGTGATGGTCCGCGACATCGCGCAGCTCTTCGTCGCCGGCCCGCCGGTGGTCAGCCACGCGATGGGCTACGAGGTCACGAAGGAGGACCTCGGCGGCTGGCATATCCACTGCACCAACGGCTCGGTCGACAATCTCGCCGAGAGCGAGGACGAGGCGATGGCGATGGCCCGCCGCTTCCTGTCGTACCTGCCGCCGAGCGCCTTCGAGGTTCCCCCGGTGCTGCCGCCCGATCCTGCCGATCCGCCGGATCGGCGCGACGAGGAACTCTTCACGCTGATCCCGCGCAAGCGCACCACCACCTTCGACGTGCGCCGCGCGATTCGCCTGATGGCCGACCGCGGCTCCTTCTTCGAGATCGGTCCGCTGTGGGGCACCGACCAGGTCACCGGCTTCGTGCGCTTCAACGGCCATCCGATGGGCGTGATCGCCTCCGACAGCCGGCATGTCAACGGCGGCGCACTCACCGCTGATGGCTGCGACAAGCTGCGCCGCCACCTCGATCTGTGCGACAGCTTCCACATTCCGGTGCTGAACCTGGTCGACAACCCCGGCTTCGCGGTCGGCATCGAGCACGAGATGGCCGGCACGATCCGCAAGGGCGGCGAGTGGATGGTCGCCTTCGCGCAGGTCTCGGTGCCGATCTTCACGGTGCTGATGCGCCGCAGCTTCGGCGTGGCCGGCAACAACTACGCCACGCCGCGCGCGGCGGTGTCGATGCGGGTGGTCTGGCCGGCCGCCGACGTCGGCGGCATCCCGCCCGAGGGCGGCATCGAGGCCGCCTACAAGCGCCAGCTCGCCGAGGCTGCCGACCCGGCGGCGCTGCGTGCCGAGATCAACGCGCGCATCGAGAGCGCACGCGGCCCGGTCGGTCCGCTGAACCGTTTCCAGATGGAAGAGATGATCGATCCGCGCGACACCCGCCGCCTGATCTGCGAATGGGTGGAGAATGCCTACCGGATCGTCGCGCAGCCCTCCCGGCTCGTGCCGCGCGGGCTGCAGTTCCGGCCCTGAACGGCGCCGATCCCGACTACACCAGCATACGGAGACTGAAGATGCGTGATCTGAACGGCAAGGTGGCCTGGGTGACCGGGGCCGGTACCGGCATCGGCGAGGCGGCGGCGGTATCGCTCGCCGGCGCCGGCATGCGCGTGGTGCTGTCGGGGCGGCGCAAGGCCGAACTCGACCGCGTCGCGGCCCGCATCGCGCAGGCCGGCGGCAGCGCCCGCGTGGCTGCGCTCGACGTCGCCGACGCGGCGGCGGTGCAGGCGGTGGTCGACGGCATCGTCGCCGCCGAAGGACGCATCGACGTCGCGGTCAACAGCGCCGGCCTGAACGTGCAGAAGCGCCACTGGAAGCACCTGTCGCTGGCCGACTGGAACCAGGTCGTGCGCATCGACCTCGACGGCGTCTTCCACTGCTGTCATGCGCTGATGCCGGTGATGCGCCGGCAGAAGGACGGGCTGATCGTCAATGTGTCGTCGTGGGCCGGCCGCTTCGTAGGCTCCGTCACCGGGCCGGCCTACCACGCCGCGAAGTTCGGTGTGAACGCGATGACCGAGACCATCAACATCGAGGAGGGCCTGCACGGCATCCGCGCGACCGCGGTATGCCCCGGCGAGGTCGCCACACCCATCCTCGACAAGCGACCGATCCCGGTGACGCCCGAGCAGCGCGCGCTGCTGGTGCAGCCCGAGGACTGCGGCGAGCTGATGCTGTTCCTTGCGCGGATGCCGGCGCATGTCTGCATCAACGAGGTCATCATCAGCCCGACGCACAACCGCGGCTATGTCGCGGCGGCGAAGGCGATCCCCGACTGAAGCGAGGCACCCGATGCGCATCGAGACCCTTGCCGTCCACGCCGGCTACAGCCCCGATCCCACCACGAAGGCGGTGGCCGTCCCGATCTACCAGACGGTGGCCTACGCCTTCGACAGCGCCCAGCACGGCGCCGACCTTTTCGACCTCAAGGTGCCGGGCAACATCTACACCCGCATCATGAACCCCACCGAAGACGTGCTCGAGAAGCGCCTGGCGGCGCTCGAGGGCGGCATCGGCGCGCTCGCGCTGGCCTCGGGGATGGCGGCGATCAGCTACGCGATCCAGACGATCGCCGAGAGCGGCGACAACATCGTGTCGGCCTCGCAGCTCTATGGCGGCACCTACAACCTGTTCGCCCATACCTTCCCGCAGATGGGTATCCAGGTGCGATTCGCCGATGCGCGCGATCCCTCGAGCTTCGCGTCGCTGATCGACGATCGGACGAAGGCGGTGTTCTGCGAGTCGATCGGCAATCCGCTGGGCAACGTCACCGACTTCGCCGCGCTCGCGGCGATCGCGCACGCCGCCGGCGTGCCGCTGATCGTCGACAACACGGTGCCCAGTCCCTACCTGTGCCGGCCCTTCGAGCACGGCGCCGACATCGTCGTGCACTCGCTGACCAAGTACCTCGGCGGCCACGGCAACAGCGTGGCCGGCGCGATCGTCGACAGCGGCAAGTTCCCGTGGGCGCAACACAAGGCGCGCTTCCGGCGCCTGAACGAGCCCGACGTCAGCTATCACGGTGTCGTCTACACCGAGGCGCTCGGGCCGGCCGCGTACATCGGCCGTGCGCGGGTCGTGCCGCTGCGCAACATGGGCGCGGCGATCTCGCCGATGAACGCCTTCCTGATCCTGCAGGGCATCGAGACGCTCGCGTTGCGCATGGATCGAATCTGCGACAACACGCTCGCGGTCGCGCACCATCTGCGTGCGCACCCGAAGGTTGCCACGGTCAACTATGCCGGCCTGCCCGACCACCCTCAGCACGCGCTGGTGCAGCGCACGATGGGCGGGCGCGCGTCGGGCATCCTGTCGTTCACGCTGAACGGCGACGATGGCCGTGCCGCCGGGGCCCGATTCCTCGATGCGCTGAAGCTGTTCACGCGGCTCGTCAACATCGGCGATGCGAAGTCGCTCGCGACGCACCCGGCGTCCACGACCCACCGACAGCTCGATGCGGCCGAACTCGCGAAGGCCGGCGTCAGCGAGGGCATGGTCCGGCTGTCGGTCGGCATCGAGCACATCGACGATCTGAAGGCCGACCTCGACCAGGCGCTGGCCTGCGTCTGAGTCGGCCGATGCATCCGGTTGCGCGGCGGTTGCGTGCGCAAGCATTGACCCTGTCCGGCCTCGCAGCCGGCGCTGATTCGAACACCATGGGAGAAGACCGATGTCCGCTGTCCTGAAAAGCGTCCGCGACGAGTTCAGCGATGCCGAATGGCAGGCGCGCTGCGACCTGGCCGCGCTGTACCGCATCTGCGACCATCTCGGCTGGACCGACATCCTGGCCACGCACATGTCGGTGCGCGTGCCCGGCGAGCCGAACTGCTTCCTGATCAACCACTACGAGGAGATGTTCCACGAGATCACGGCCTCGAGCCTGATCAAGATGGACCTCGACGGCAAGGTCTATGGCAAGCAGGGCCGCTTCAACAAGGCCGGCTTCACGATCCACAGCGGCGTCTACAAGGCCCGCCCCGACGCCAACTGCGCGATGCACACGCACACCCGCGCCGGCGCCGGCGTGGCGATGCTGCGCGACGGCCTGCGCCCGATCAGCCAGGACGTGCTGCTGGTGCTCGACGACGTGATCTATCACGACTACGGCGTGCCGGCCACGCAGGAGGAGTGCGATGCACTCGGCGTCAGCATCCAGAAGGGCAGCTGCGTCGTGCTGCGCAACCACGGCCTGCTGACGCTGGGTACCACCGTGCACGGCACGCTGATGAACCTGTACATGCTCGAGCGCGCCTGTGAGCTGGAACTCATCTCGCGCACCTTCTCGGAGCCGCCGCAGCTGGTGGATCCCAAGGTGGTCGCGGCGCTGTCTTCGAAGATGCCGCAGATCCGCGGCGAGGCCAGCTGGGGCCTGCACGAGTGGAACGCGCTGTGCCGGGTGGTGGCGACCAAGGGCAGCGACTGGCGGTGCTGAGCGTGTCGACGCCAGCAGGGCTCGTGATACGGCCGCTGAACCCCGGCTTTGTCGGCGAGGTCAGCGGCGTCGACCTCACGCAAGCGCTGTCGGCCGCGCAGGTGGCGGCGATCGAAGACGGCATGGACCGGTTCGCCGTGCTGGTGTTTCGCGGCCAGCCGGTCAGCGACGAACAGCAGATGGCGTTCGCGCGCTGCTTCGGGGAGCTCGAGAACGCCCGCGGCGGGAACATCCCGATCCCGGTCGAGGAGCGGCGCATCCGCGTGGGCATGAACGATGTCTCCAATCTCGACCGTCACGGCCGCCCGCTCGCCGCCGACAGCCGCCAGCGGCTGTTCAACCTCGGCAACATGCTCTGGCATTCCGACAGCTCCTTTCGGGCGGTCCCGGCGAAGTACTCGATCCTGTCGGCGCGCGTGGTCAATCCGCGCGGCGGCAACACCGAGTTCGCCGACATGCGTGCCGCCTGGGATGCGCTCGACGCCGAGACCCGCGCCGAGGTCGAGGACCTCGTCTGCGAGCATTCGCTGCTGCACTCGCGCGGCTCGCTCGGCTTTCCCGAGCCCACCGCCGAGGAGCGCGAGCTCTGGCGCCCGGTGCTGCAGCGGCTGGTGCGCACACACCCGGTGAGCGGGCGGCGCTCGCTCTATCTGTCGGCGCATGCCGGTGCGATCGTCGGCATGGCCACGCCGGCCGCGCGCATCCTGCTGCGCGAGCTCACCGAACATGCCACGAGCCCGGCGTTCGTCCATGTGCACCGCTGGCAGCCGCATGATCTGGTGATGTGGGACAACCGCCAGACGATGCACCGGGTGCGCCGCTATGACGAAAGCCTGCCGCGTGACATGCGGCGAACCACGGTGGCGGGCGACGCACCGACCGTGGCGCAGGCCGCCTGAGCGGCGCACGCCCGGCGCCAGCCTCGGTTTGCCCCCGTACCCATCGCTCCCCGATCGCCGAGGCTTTCCACGATGAACGATCCGGTCGACGTCCTGATCATCGGTGCCGGCGCCTCGGGTGCGGCGGTGGCCTGGAGCCTGGCCGATACCCGCATGCGCATCCTGTGCCTGGAGCAGGGCGACTGGGTCAGGCCCACCGACTACCCGAGCAACGGCCGCGACTGGGAAGCCCGGCAGCTCGGCGAGTTCAACTTCAGCCCCAACCGGCGTGCGAGCCCCTGGGACTACCCGGTCAACGACCGGGCCTCGCCGATCAAGATCGCCAACTTCAACGGCGTGGGTGGGGGTACGGTGCTCTACGCCGGTCATTTTCCGCGGCTGCACCCCTCGGACTTCCGGGTCCGCAGTCTCGACGGCGTGGCCGACGACTGGCCGATCGACTACGCCACGCTCGAGCCCTTCTACGCGCTGAACGACCGCATGATGGGCATCTCGGGGCTCGCCGGCGACCCGGCCTACCCGGACAAGCAGCCCCCGATGCCGCCGGTGCCGCTGGGCCGCGCCGGCAGCACGCTCGGCCGCGGGCTCAACGCGCTCGGCTGGCACTGGTGGCCCTCGGACAGTGCGGTGGCCACCCGCGAGTACGAGGGTCGTGCGCCATGCATCAACCTGGGCCACTGCATCGCCGGCTGCGCGCAGGGCGCCAAGGCCAGCACCGACATCACCTACTGGCCGCAGGCGCTGCGCAACCGGGTGCAACTGCGCACGCGGGCACGGGTTCGCGAGATCACGGTGGGGCCCGACGGCATGGCCAGCGGCGCGGTATATCTGGATGCCGACGGCGTCGAGCACTTCCAGCCGGCCGGCCTGGTCATCATGGCCTGTAACGGGGTAGGAACGCCGCGCATCCTGCTGAACTCGGTCAGCGGGCGTTTCCCCAGGGGCCTGGCCAACAGCAGCGACCAGGTCGGCCGCAACCTGATGTTTCATCCGTACGCCGCGATCCACGGCTACTTCGACGAGGCCCTGGACGGCTGGCGCGGTCCGGGCAATGTGATCTGGAGCCAGGAGTTCTACGAGACCGACGTGGCGCGCGGCTTCGTGCGGGGCTACACCTTCGAGTTCACGCGCGGTCGCGGTCCGGTGCTCACCGCGCTGGCCGGCATGAGCTCGGGGCGCATCCCGTGGGGGCAGGCGCATCACGCCGGCATGCGCCGCGTGTTCGGGCGCAGCACCGGCATGGTCGCGATCTGCGAGGACCTGCCCGAGGCGCACAACCGGGTGGTGCTCGACGCCGAGCTCAAGGACCCCGACGGCATCCCGGCGCCGCGCATCGACTACACGCTGAGCGAGAACAGCCACCGCATGCTTGCCCACGCGGTAGCGCGCGGTACCGAGGCGATGCGCGCGGCTGGCGCGCACGAGGTCAGCACCGAGGCGCCGCTGGCGGTGGGCGGCTGGCACCTGATGGGCACCGCACGCATGGGAACCGACCCGGAGCGCTCGGTGGTCAACCCCTGGGGTCGCAGCCATGACGTGAAGAACCTGTTCATCGTCGATGGCAGCGTGTTCGTGACCTCGGGCGGCGTGAATCCGACCTCCACGATCCAGGCGATCGCGCTGTACGTGGCCGACCAGATCAAGCAGCGGCTCGCCAACCTCTTCGATGATTGAGGCGCCGTTCCGATCGCCCGTCCCCGTGCTGCACCGCCCGACCTTCGCCCCGACCTTCGTCCTCACCTTCGCCCCCGACCTTGCAGGAGCCCTGACGTGTCCCGACTGCCTGTGATCCCGCTAGCCGCCGAGCCGGTGCTCGGCCCCGAGGCGCTGCGCTCGCTGCGGGCGCTGGTCGGCCTGATGATTCCGCCCAGCGCCGAGTACCAGGTGCCGGGCGCCGATGATGATCGCATCTTCGCCGACATCGTCGCGACGCTGCGCGCGCATGCCGCGCTCGCCCGCGACGCGATCGCACGCCTCGACGATCTCGCCGGCGGCAGCTTCGCCGATCGCGATGCTGCCGGTCGCGAGGCTGCGGCGCTCGATTTCCGCACGGCGGCGAAGTCGCTCGCCGCGCTGCTGGTCAGCGTGACCGTGCAGTGCTACTACCGCGACGACCGGGTGATGGTCTCGCTCGGCATGGAGCCGCGACCGCCCTTCCCGAAAGGTTTCGAGGTGGAGCAGGGCGACTGGTCGCTGCTCGACCCGGTGCGCGCGCGGCCGAAGATGTACCGGCCGGCGCCCTGAGGGGCGCTCAGCCGTAGGCCGACAGCACCTCGTCCATCGCCTGCTCGAGATCGCCGGCGGTGGCGCAGTACACCAGGTGCGAGCAGAAGGGCCGGTAGCGCAGCATGCAGCTGTCGCCCGAGCCCCAGCGCCCGGGCGCCTCGGGGCTGAGCCACACCAGTCGCTTGGCCCGGTCGGCCATCTCGGCGAAGAGGTCCAGGCGCGGATCGCCGTAGTTGCTGCGGGCATCGCCGAGCACCAGCACCGTGGTGCGCCGGTCGATGCGGTCCCAGTGCTCGTCGCGCAGGTCGGCCAGCGCCTGTCCGTAGTCGGTGCTGCCGCCGCCGGCGCGATCGATGATGCGGCGCATCGACGCGTCGGGGTCGAAGTGGCGCAGGTCGTCGCCGACGTCGTAGAGCCGGGACGAGAAGGCATAGGCCTCGAGATCGGCCACGCCCTCGTGCAGCGCGTACAGGAACAGCAGCAGGAAGCGCACGTAGAGCGCGACCGAGCCCGAGACATCGCAGATCGCGACGATGCGCGGTTTCTGGCTGCGTTCGCGCTTCCAGACGAGCTCGACCGGCACGCCGTCGTTGCCGGCATTGGCGCGCAGCGTGCGGCGCAGATCGAGCTGGCCGCGCCGGATGCGCTTGCGCCGACGCGAATGCTTGATCGCCAGCCGGCGGGCCATCTTCGCGACCACCGCGCGCATGCGCTCCATGTCGCGCGGGCCGAGCTGGTCGATCGAGCGATTCAGCACCACCTCGTCGAGAAAAGCCTCGGTGGCGTTGCGGCCGAAGACCTCGAAGCGCCGGTCGACATGCGCGCGAGCCTGCCGCGTGAGGGCCGCGCGCGCGTCGATCAGCGCCTGCGCCTCCTGCTGGGCCTGCTCGTTGCGCTGGCCGAGGCGCTCGAGCAGCCGGGCCTCGAGCGCCTCGATGCCGAGCTGCTGCAGCATCTGGCGCACGAAGTAGGCGCTCTGCGAGGCGAAGCGGATGTCGTCGACACCGGCCGCGGCGGCTGCGCGCTCCATGGCCATCGCGACGCGGTCGGGGTCGCCGCCCTGCGCGAGCTGCATCAGCGCGTCCAGGGGGTCGCCACCGCCACCGCCGCCGGGCTGCTCGCCGGGTGATCCGCCGGGGTCCCCGGGCTGCTGCCGGTTCTCGTCCCGCTGGTTCTCGCCGGCCTGCGGCGGGGGAGGGGGCGGAGCGGCCGCGGCGGCGGCCGGATTGAAATAGAGTTCGAAGAGCTGATCGTGGACCGATTTTTCCTCGGCGCTCTTGGCCAGCACGATGCCCAGCGAGTCCTTCAGCGACTGCCGATCCTCGAAGCCGATCACGTCGAGCGCGCGCGCCGCGTCGATCGCCTCGGCGGTCGAGACCTGCGCGCCCGCGGTGCGAAGCGCGCGGATGAAGCGGGTCAGCGTGCGTTCCATCGCCTGAGATCCTGGGCGTCTGTCAGGGCGCGGCGGCTGTCGGTGGCGATGCGGCGGCGGTCCGGTGTGGCCCTCACGCGCTGCCTTCGGCTAGCGCCGCCTGCGTGAGCTCCTCGATGCGCGGCTGCAGTTCGCCGATGTCGCCCTGCCGTTTCAGGATGACGTTCAGCGTGTCGCGCACGAGCGCGGGATCGAGCAGGTCGGCATGCAGCAGCATCAGCGTGCGCGCCCAGTCGACGGTCTCGCTGATCGAGGGCAGCTTGCGGATGTTCTCGTCGCGAACCGACTGCACGAAGGCGACGAGCTGGCGCAGCAGCGACTCGGGGATGTCGGGCACGCGCGAGCGGACGATCTCGCGCTCGCGCTCGGCGTCGGGAAAGCCGATGTGCAGGTGCAGGCAGCGGCGCTTCAGCGCGTCGCCGAGCTCGCGGGTGTTGTTCGACGTGAGGATCACGAGTGGCGGCACGCGCGCGCTGATCGTGCCGATCTCGGGCACGGTCACCTGGTAGTCCGAAAGAACCTCGAGCAGCAGCGCCTCGAACTCCTCGTCGGACTTGTCGATCTCGTCGATCAGCAGCACCGAGCCGCCTTCCTGCTCCATCGCGCGCAGTACCGGCCGCGGCTCGAGGAAGTCGCGCGAGAAGAACAGGTCCTGGAAGCCGGCGAGCTTGGCGAAGGAGGCCTGCAGCGAATCGGTGTCCTCGATCAGCTGGTCGATCTTCTCCTTCAGGATCTGCGTGTAGAGCAGCTGCTTGCCGTACTTCCACTCGTACAGCGCCTTGCTCTCGTCGAGGCCCTCGTAGCACTGCATCCGCAGCATCGCGAAGGCGAGCGAACGCGACAGCGATACCGCCAGATCGGTCTTGCCGACGCCGGCCGGCCCCTCGATGAGAACCGGCTTGCGCAGGTGGTGGGCGAGGTAGACCGCGGTGGAGATCTGGCGGGTGGAGATGTAGCCGACGGAGGCCAGCGCGGCGGTGACGGCCTCGATCGAGGCGAGACCCGCGGGGGTGGGAAAGGAGCTCATGCTTCTCCAGGCAGGGGGCGGGCTGGTCTCAGCCCTTCGCGGCGCGCTCGGCCTCGTAGCCGGCGTAGGAATGCTTCAGCGTGGCGCTGTTGAGCAGGGTCTGCGCGAGCAGGCGCTGCCCGCTCGCATCGAGGATGTCGGTGCGGATCCACATCGATTCGGTGCGACGGCTCTCGGCGAGCGCTACCACTTCGCGACGGATCAGGTAGTCCTCGCCGACGAACAGCGGACCCTCGATCAGACGGATCTCGAGGTCGGCGAAGAGCCCCACCGCCGGTCCCTTGACGGGGAATTGCGCTTCCCGACTGGTGTACTGCGCCAGCACGCTGATCATCTCGAGCGGGATGATCGGCCGGCCCCAGGGCGAGGCGGCGGCATCGGCATACCACGGCGAATGCTCGGTGATGACCCCGAGCTTGTCGGCGAGCGAGAAGGGATAGAGCGCACCCATGTGTTGCGTGGCGTCCATCCGGACCCGCTCGTCGCGGGCGCCGCGCATGCCCACGTGCAGCGCCTCGAGGATGACCAGCGGGCCCGGCGGACGCAGCTCGGCCATCCGCTGCTCGAGCAGTGTAGGGCCGTGTGCCGGGCCCAGGCTCGCGCTCGCCTCGAGCACCGGCGTGCCATCGGCCTTCTCGGCGCGCACACGGGTGCTGCGGCCACCGGCTGGCGGCAGGTCGACGATCGCGCGGACCTCCTCGCCTTCGACCACCATGTTCAGGTAGTGCGCCGACAGGCATCCGCGCTCGAACCACTCGCGCCCCCACAGGTGCGCGAGCAGCGGCACGAACTGGCTGAAGTGCGTCGGGCCTTCGATCGGGCCCGCGCGAAAGCCCAGCTTCTCGGCCATCGCGTCGTCGTGGATCGAGCTGTGGCCGCCGTACTCCTGGTGGGCGAGCATCTGGCGCGGGCGGCGCAGCGGCCCGGCGAGTGTCATCGGGGTGTCGAACACGGCGTGATCCAGCAGCGGTTTCAGGCGGCCCGCAGGTGCGCCGGGTGGCGCAGCTCGGGCGCGAGGCCGGCGCCCATCAGGTCGATGAAGTTGTCGCTATAGAAGCGGCGCTGCGCCTGCGCGCTCGTGCCGCGAAGCGACTCGTCGAAGCGCTTCAGCGGCGCGCGCCCGCCCTCGATGTGCGGGTAGTCGGAGGAGAAAAGACACATCTCCTCGCCGCTGTTGGCGATGATCCAGCCCGCATCCTCGTGCGGGTAGGGCGCCACGCGCAGCTGGCGGCGCACGATCGCGGAGGGCTTGTCCGACAGCCGACGCAGCCGCTCCTCGTTCTTCACGAAGGCGTGGGCCGCGGAGTCCAGGGCTCGCATCCAGCCCGGCAGCCACGAGGCGCCGAGTTCGATCGCCCCCCACTTCAGCCGCGGGTAGCGGTCGAAGACGCCGTCGAAGATCAGCGTGGCGAGCGTCTGCATGGCCGCGTTGGGGATCGGCATGTAGCTGACCGAGGTGAAGTTGTCGTCACCGCCATGGAAGTCGGGCACCGGCGGCAGGCCGTTCACCTTGTAGACCGGGTTGAGCTTCTCCTCGCCGCCGACATGCAGCACGATCGGCAGCCCGGCCTCCTGCGCCAGTGCCCACAGCGGCTCGAAGCCGACATGGCTGGGCGAGTGCCGGCGGGGACACAGCGAGGGGATCATCAGCGCCTTCGCGCCCAGCGCGATCGCCTCGCGCGCGCAGGCGAGCGTGCGCTCGAAGTCTTCCATGGGCAGGTAGGCCACCGCGAGCAGCCGGCGGTCGACGCGGCAGAAGTCGGTGATCATGCGGTTGTGGGCACTCGCTGCGCCGTAGCACAACTCGAGGTCCTCACCCTGGTCGAGGCCGAAGTTGCCCAGGCAGAAGGTGGTGAACACCAGCTGGCTCGCGAAGCCGAGCAGGTCGAGCGCCTGCGGGCGGTCGGCCGGCAGGAAGGCGCCGTGGGCCTCGTAGTTCTTGCGCAGCAGCAGGTTGGCCTCGACACCAGCCCGGAAAGCGGGCTCGGCATGGGCCTGCGCCGACTGGCCGGGGCGTGGCTTGCCGATGCGTTCGCGGTAGGCGGGCAGCGCGTGGAAGCGCGGTAGCAGGCTGCGCTCGAACCAGGGGTCGAGGCAGTCGGCGAGTTCCATCAGATGGCTGTCGGCGTCGTGGATCAGACGCCCGTTCGCGTAGGCCATGGCGGAGTTTCCTCGGAAGGTCGGGCGCGATTGCGCAGCCCTCGGGACTATACCGCCGCGCGCAGGCGCGCCCGCCGGCCGGGGTCTTGCCCCCGGAATGCGCGCGCGCGCCAGGGCTGGCGCGCGCGCCGGGGGGCGGATTTCCGAGACGTGTATCGGCGGTGCGCCATCGCTCCGATCCGCCAGGCGCGCTGCGCCGCGGGCACGACGCCCGCGACGGCGCTGCCGTGCTCCGTTGTCGCGTTTGTCTCAGTTGTAGGTGTAGACCACCGAGTACGGGGTGGAGATCGGGAAGGGCGAGGTGATCGCCAGCGTGGCGCTGATGTTGCCGACGTTGCCCGAGAAGCTGCAGCTGTTGATCGTCAGGGAACCGACCGCCGACGGGATAGCGGCCGACAGCGAGGTGCTCGACCCGCTGCTCGAGATCTCGCTGCAGAAGGCCTGCTGGCTGCCGGGCCGGGGAACGTTGCTGATCGTGATTGGCGGCAGGCTCATGCCCGAGGCGGTGACCTGGATCGTGAGCGAGCCGGTGCTGCCGCCCGTCGATCCGCCGCCGGTGCTGGTGCCGCCGCCGGTCGATCCGCCTCCCGTGCCGGTCCCTGTGCCCGCCAGGGCCTGGTTGAGGGCGCTCGCGTAGTTCTGCACGAAGGCTGCAAAGTTGTTGCCCTGGGCCTGCGCGAGCAGCGCGCTGTAGTCGGTGAACACCGCCTTGATTGCCTCGAGCGCCTTGTCCAGCGGGTCGCTCGGCGTGGCGGTGAAGGTTGCGGTGACCGGATTCACGCCGGCCAGCGTGCTCAGGTTGAGACCGCTGCGGATGCGATCGACCGCCGCGCTGACCTGCGTGGCGCTGATCTTGCCGAGCTCGGCGGGCGTGGCCGCGGCCCACCAGGCTGCCGGGGTGGTGCCGCCGAGATTGGCGACGATCAGATCGGTCACTGGCGTGATGTTGACGTTGCCGAGGTCGACCGCGACCGAGTGCAGCGCCTGGCTGGACGACAGGTTGCCGCCGGTCACCCGCACCTTGCAGGGCAGGGCATGGCCGCTGAGGGCGACCTGCCAGGTGCCGCTGGCGCTGGTGGTGGTGGTGAGGTCGGCACCGCCCGCGCAGGCGACGTCGACGCGACCGCCGACCACCGGCGCGCCGGTCGCGGCGGTGCCGCTGAGCGTGCCGGTGACGCCGGTGGACGAGCTCGAGCCGCTCGAGCTGCTCGAGCCGCTTGAGCTGCCGCCGGTGGCGGTGCCGGAGCCGTCGCCGCCACCACCGCAGGCGGCGAGCAGGGCGCTGAAAAGGACCGCGGTCGTCGTGGCGGCGAGCCGCCGGGCGGTTCGGGGGGTGGGCAGGCGATGCATGCGACGGACTCCTGATCGCGTGAAGGGGGGCGGATCATGAAGGTCGGGCCGATGGCCACTGCTCGCATGATCAAGCTGGATTCTGGGAAGGCGCCTGCTCCCGGGCAATCCCCGGTTCGCGGGGGTTGCCGCGACCCCTGCCGCGGCCCTATACATCGGGTATGGGTTCCGAAACCTTCGGTCGTCGTCCGGCCCGCTGGCTCGTGCTCGCGCTGGTCTACGCGCTGACGCTGCTCGTGGCGGCGATGCTGCTTGCCACCGATACGCCCTGGCTCGGCCTGCGTCTTGCGCCCACCGGAGAGGGTCATGTCCGGGTGCTGGCGAGCAGTGGCCCGGCAAGCGCCGTCGCGCCGGGCGTCCGGCTGGTCGCGATCGCCGACCCGGCGAGGCCGGCCGACACCATGGTGCTGGAGGCGAGCGATCTGCTCGAGGAGCCCGATGTCTTCCACACCTACGAGGCGATGGACGCCTTCTTCCGGCGCCAGGGGCAGATTGCCGATCTGCTCGCGCGGCCCGCGCTCGCGCTGCGCTGGCTCGACGCGCAGGGGCGCGAGGGCGAGTCGGTCGTGCGACCCGGCCTGCGACCGGTCTCGGATCTGCCGCTGCTCTTCGCCTTCCAGGCGCTGGTTTCGATCGCCGGCTGCCTGATCGCCTGCTGGGTATGGGCGCTGCGGCCGCGCGACTGGGGCGCGCGTCTCTTCGGTTTCACCGGCCTGCTCTTTCCGGTCTTCGTGCTGCCGGCGGCGGTCTACGGCACCCGCGAGCTCGCGATACCGGCCGAACGCTTCGCGTTGCTCAGTGCCACCAACCACCTCGGCGCCTTCGTCTTCGGTGCCGCTTTCGGCGCGATCTTCCTCGCCTATCCACGCCTGCTGGTTGCGCCGCGCCGCCTGGCCTGGCTCTTCGTCGTGTTCGGCCTGTGGGGGGTGGCCGACGTCATGCGCTGGGCTCCCGATGTCGACTGGGGCACGCGCTACCTCGTGCTCACCGAGCTGCTGGTCGCCTGCGCGGCGGCCGGGTGGCAATGGCGCGCAAGCCGCGGGCAGCCCGTCGAGCGCGCCGCGCTGCGCTGGTTCATCGTCTCGCTGCTGCTCGGTACCGGTCTGTTCATCGGCCTGATGGTGCTCACGCTGGCACTCGGCATGGTGCCGCCGCTGCCGCAGGGCTATGCCTTCGGCTTCTTCCTGCTGATCTATGTCGGCATCGCGCTCGGCCTGCGTCGCTACCGGCTCTTCGATCTCGATCGGTGGGCCTACCGCATGCTGCTTTGGCTCGGCGGGGCGCTGGTGGTCCTCGGGCTCGATACGCTCTTCGTGCTGCTGCTCGGCTGGTCCGAGGCCACCGCGCTCGGCGCGTCGCTGTGGCTCGCCGCGCTCGCGTGGTTTCCGCTGCGCCAGTGGCTGTGGCTGCGACTGGCTCGGCGCCCGCAGCCCGGCCTGGATGCGCTGATGCCCGAGATCACGCGCCTTTCGCTGCAGGCCGATCCGGTCGAGCGGGAGCGTCTCTGGGATGCGCTGCTCAGGCGCCTGCACGATCCGCTCGAGAGCGTGCGCGCCCGCGACACCGCGGATCCCGAGCCGCGGATCCTCGATGACGGGCTCGCGCTGCGGGTCCCGGGCTGTGCCGGCATGCCGCCGCGGATCCTGCGCCACCCGGGCAGCGGTACGCGCCTGTTCTCGTCGGCCGATGCGGCCTTCGCGGGCGCGCTGGCGGTGCTGCTCGGGCGGGCGGCCGGGGTTCACCAGGCCCACGCACAGGGTGTGGAGGAGGAGCGACGCCGCGTGGCTCGCGACCTGCACGACGATGTCGGCGCTCGGCTGCTGATGCTGATCCATCGCGCCCCCACGGTCGACCTCGCCGATCTCGCGCGCGGCGCCATGGACGACCTGCGCACCGTGCTGGCGGCGCTCGATGCCCGCCCGGGGCCGCTCGCCGAGGCGATCGCCGACTGGCGAGCCGAAGCCTCGGCGCGCTGCGAAGCCGCGTCGGTGGCGCTCGTCTGGGAGAACGCGGTCGCCGACGGCGAGCGGCGACTCGATCCGCGCCAGCGCTCGGTGATCGAGCGCCTGCTGCGCGAAGGGCTGACCAACGCGCTCAAGCATGCCGAGCCCCGGCAGGTGGCGGTGCGTATCGAGCAGGCGGGCGACGAGGTCGGCATTCAGATCGTCGATGACGGTGTTGCCGTCGATCCCGGGCGCTGGGTGGAGGGGCGCGGGCTGCGCGGGATGCGTCAGCGGCTCGCAGCCTGGGGCGGCAGCCTCTCGCTGCAGCCGGGCACTGCGGGCGGGGCGTCGCTGCGGATTCGCCTCAACCTCGCCAGCGGCGGGTCATCGTGAAACGGGTCCTGATCGTCGATGACCTGCCGGCGGCGCTCGCGATGGTGCGCGCCGCCGTCCTCGAGGCCTTCGCCGGGGCTGTCTGCAGCGAAGCCGACAGCGTCGCGTCGGCGCTCGAGCTGCTGGCACAAGCCCGTTTCGACCTGGCGCTGGTCGACCTCGGCCTGCCTGATGGCGATGGTGTCGACCTGATCGCCCGGGTGGCGCTCGCGCAGCCCGGCTGCCTGATTGTTGTTGCCACCATCTACGACGACGACGCGCATCTGTTCCGCGCGCTGCAGGCGGGCGCGCAAGGCTACCTGCTGAAGGACCAGCCGCGCGACTGGTTGGCGCGCCAGCTGCGCGGGCTGGCGCAGGGCCAGCCGCCGCTGTCGCCGGCGATCGCACGCCGGCTGCTGCGGCATTTTCGCGGTACGTCGAGTGGCGGCGAGCGGCCGGTCGCCGCGTCCGACACCGACGCTTCGGCCGAACCGGCGCGCGGGGACGAGCTCACCGGGCGCGAGCGCGAGGTGCTGTCGCTGCTCGCGCAGGGCGCGCGCTCGGCCGACATCGCACTGACCCTGGGCATCTCGCGCCACACGGTGGGCGACCACGTGAAGAACATCTACCGCAAGCTCGAGATCGGCAGTCGCGCCGAGGCGGCGCTGCGGGCGCGCCGACTCGGGCTGATCTGAGCCGCAGGTTGCCGTCGCTCAGGCCGGCCACTGCCAGCCGGCGTAGCGTTCGCGCAGCTTCGCCTTGAAGAACTTGCCGGTCGAGGTGCGCGGAATCGCGTCGATGAACTCGATCGCGTCGGGCAGCTGCCAGCGCGCGAAGCGTCCGGCGAGGAACTCGCGCAGCGCGGCCGGCTCGAGCGTCTGGTCGGGGCGCAGCACGACGCAGGCGAGCGGCCGCTCGTCCCACTTGGGGTGCGGCACCGCGATCACGGCCGCCTCGGCGACCGCCGGGTGCGCCATGATCGCGTTCTCGAGATCGACCGAGCTGATCCACTCGCCGCCCGACTTGATCAGGTCCTTGGTGCGATCCGACAGCCGCACGTAGGCCATCGCGTCGACCGAGGCGACATCGCCGGTGCGCAGCCAGCCGTCGTCGGTGAACTTCTCGGGGTCGCGCGGCACCGCGTGGTAGCTGCCGGTGATGTACGGGCCGCTCACCTGCAGCTCGCCCACCGCCTTGCCGTCCCAGGCACCGGCGCTGCCATCCTCGCCGACGATGCGCAGCGACACCAGGGGCACCGGAACGCCCTGCAGCGCCTGCCGGCGGAAGCGCTCGTCCTCGTCGGCGTCGGCGATCTCGGCCTTGAGGTAGGCCATCGTGGCCACCGGCGAGGTCTCGGTCATGCCCCAGGCCTGGCGAATCTGCACGCCGTGCTTCGCGAAGGCGCGGATCAGCGACTCGGGCACCGCCGAGCCGCCCACCAGGCTGCGCATGCCGGCGGGCATCTTCCAGCGCCCGGGCTGGGCTTCGAGGTTCTGGACGATGGTGAGCCAGATGGTGGGCACGCCCAGCGACAGCGTGGGCGGATCGACCTGCATCTGGTCGAGGAGATCGTCGGCATGCAGGTGCGGGCCAGGAAACACCAGCTTGGCGCCGACCATCACCGCAATGTAGGGGATGCCCCAGGAGTTGGCGTGGAACATCGGCGTGACCGGAAAGACCACGTCGGCATTGACCAGCCCCGAGCAGTCGCCGAGCCCCGCCACCAGCGAGTGCAGCACCGTGGAGCGGTGCGAATAGACCACTCCCTTGGGCCGGCCGGTGGTGCCGGAGGTGTAGCACATCGAGATCGGGTCGTCCTCGGCGTGCGGCACGTAGTCGAAGCCGGCGGGCGCCGCCTCGAGCAGCTTCTCGTAGTCGTCGATGGCCGGTTCGCCGGCGTGCGGGTCGCCCGCTTGCGTGGCCACCGGAGCGCCCGAGAACGGAAACACGATGACGCGCTCGAAGCGGTGCAGATGGGCGAACTGGCGAAACAGCGGCAGCAGGATGTCGTCGACGATCAGGAAACGGTCCTCGGCGTGATGCGCGATCCAGCCGATCTCGTCGGGCGACAGCCGCAGGTTCAGCGTGTGCATCACGCCACCGGCCGCCGGGATCCCGAAGTAGGCCTCCAGATGCGCGTGGTGGTTCCAGCACAGCGTGGCGACCCGATCGCCCTTGCGCAGCCCGGCGGCGAGCAGCGCCGAGGCGAGCGCGCGGGCGCGCCGGTGGAAGTCGGCATAGGTGTGGCGCGCGTAGCGCTTGTCGGGCAGGCGCGAGACGATCTCGCGGGTCGGGAAGAGGGTGCCGGCGCGCTCGAGGAAGTGGTTGAGCGACAGCGGCACGTTCTGCATCGTGGTGTGCATGGGGTGTCTCCTCAGGTGGGATCGGTATCGGTATCGGTATCGGTATCGGGCCCGGAACGCGGGTCCGTGTGCGGGGCCAGCGGGTCGCGGCCGGCAAAGCGCGCCTGCGCGCCGAGCGTCTCCTCGATGCGCAGGCATTCGTTCCACTTGGCGGTACGCTCGCCGCGCGCGAAGGAGCCCACCTTGAGCTGGCCGGCGTTCCAGCCGACCGCGAGGTGGGCGATCGCGACATCCTCGGTTTCGCCCGAGCGGGCCGAGATCACGGTACGCCAGCCGGCGGCACGGGCGGCGCGCAGGGCGGCCAGGCTCTCGGAGACGGTGCCGGCCTGGTTGGGCTTGATCAGCGCGGCGTTGCAGGCGCCGCGCCCGGCGCTCGCGGCGATCAGCGACGCCGAGGTCACCAGGCAGTCGTCGCCGACGATCTGCACCCGCGCGCCGAAGCGGCGCGTGAATTCGGCGAGCCCCGCCTCGTCGTCCTCGGCGAGCGGATCCTCGATCGAGAGAATCGGATACATGGCAAGCCAGCCGCCGAGGAGTTCGATCAGCTGGGCGCTGTCGAGTTCGCGCCCCTCGAGCCCGAGCCGATAGCGCCCGCCGCGACCGAACTCGGAGGCGGCGACATCGAGCGAGATCCCGACCTCGGCGCCGGGGCGCAGGCCGGTCGCCTCGATCGCGCGAACCAGCATCCCGAGCGCCTCCTCGTTGGTGTCGAAGGCCGGCCAGTGGCCACCCTCGTCGGCCACCCCCTGCGCACGACCCACGGCCCGCATCAGCGCGCCCGCCGCGGCATAGACTTCGGCGGTCATGGCCATCGCCTCGGCAAAGCTGCCCGCACCCACCGGCATCACCATGAAATCCTGGATGTCGACCCGCCGCCCGGCGTGCGCGCCGCCGCCGAAGATCTGGATCTCGGGCAGTGGCAGGCGAACCGGGCCGTCGCCCGCGAGGTGACGCCACAGGGGTTGCCCGCACGCGGCGGCCGCGGCATGGAGCACCGCGAGGCTGGTGGCGACCAGGGCATTGCCCCCGAGGCGCGACTTGTCGGGCGTGCCGTCAAGTGCGATCAGGGCCGCGTCGACCGCCGGCTGGTCGAGTGCATCGAGGCCGTGGAGCCGCGCTGCGATCTCGCCCTGGACCGCAGCGATCGCCAGGCCGACATCGCGCCCGCCGAGCCGGGGCCCGCCGTCTCGCCGCTCGATCGCCTCGCGCGAGCCTCGCGAGGCGCCAGCCGGCGCGACACCGCGACCGATCGCACCGCCGGCGAGCACCACGTCGACCTCGATGGTGGGCCGGCCGCGCGAATCCCAGATGCGGCGCGCGCGCAGCGTGTCGATGCGGGTGCTGCCGTCGGGTGTCGGGCTCATCGTGTCTCCTGGGATCTCATCGCGTCGTCCCAGCGGGCACGCAGCCGGGCGAGCGACTCGGGGGGCTCGCGCAGCAGCGCGCGGGCGATACGCCGCACCGGGTCGCGCAGGGCTTCGGTGTCGAGGTATTCGACAGGCGACTTGCCGTCGATGCGCGCGAGCAGCAGCCCGGCGAGCAGCCGGGCTGTGCGCCGGTCGATGACGGCCCTCGGCTCCCAGTCGACACCGGCGAGGTAGGCCGCGGCCAGCGCCTCGAAGGCCGCGCGAAGCGCGTCGGCGTGCGCCGGCCGCCAGACGCTCTTGAGCAGCAGGTGATTGAGCACGAAGGCGAGATCGAAGGCGGGGTCGCCGTACCACGCGCACTCGGCGTCGAGCAGGATCGGACCGCGAGGCCCGCACAGGATGTTCTTGGGGCTGATGTCGCCGTGCACGAGCGCGATGCGGGTTCCGGACGTGACCGCGATCAGCGCGTGCAGCGCGTCGGCGCGGTCCGGGTGGACCCGCGCGGCCGCCGCGAGGTAGGGATCGAGGCGCAGCGCATGGAAGTTCGCATCATGGGCGAAGGCCGCGGCAAGCGCCGGGCGACTCGCGGTGTGCCGATGCACGGTGACGATGAGCTCGCCGACCCGCGCGGCGAAGGCTGCGTCGATGCGGCCTTCGCGCAGTTCCTGCTTCCAGACCGGATGCGAGCCGGGGTCGAGCCAGTCCATCGCGAAGGCATGACCCTGGTTGTCCTCGCCGAGCACGGCGGGCACGGCGTCGGGCACGAGGCCAGCGGCCAGTCGCAGCCACGCGACTTCGGCGGCGTTGCGCTCGACGGGCGCCAGCCACTGAGCCGCGACGCGCAGCTGCGGCAGCGCGGTCTTGACGCACAGCGGCCCCCGCCGCGTGCGGGCGCGCACGATCAGCGACGACACCCCGCCGGACAGCGCCTCGAAGTGGGGCGCTTCGCCGGCGTCGAGCAGGCCCATGCGGCGCAGGCTCGCGGCCAGCGCGTCGCGCTGGTCTTCGGTCAGCGGCGGGATCGAGGGTGTCATCAGAGCCATTTTCCCACGAGGCTTCGCGTGCTTGCGCGACAATGCGGGCTTCGCCGGATCCGGCCCCTCGTCGTGAAGGCCCCGAAGACCATGACCCCGCACCACCTGCTCGCCCTCGGCGCCCCCGGCGAGCCGCACCTCGCGATGCTCTCGCAGCTGCCCCCGGACACGCGCATCACCGTCACCGCCGATGCCGCGCAGGCCGGGCAGGCGGCTGCCAGCGCCACGGCGATCCTTTGCGACATGGGACGCGGGCGCCTGCTGGAGGCCGCGATGGCCGGTGGGGCACCGGCGCTGCGCTGGGTGCACTGCCTGTCGGCGGGGGTCGAGACGGTGCTGTTTCCGGCGATGCTCGCGCATCCGGCCGAGCTCACCAATGGCCGCGGCATGTACAAGCGCGCGCTCGGCGAGTTCGTGATCGCGGGCTGCCTGTTCTTCGCCAAGGACATCGCGCGGCTGCGGGCAAGCCAGGCGCGTGGTGCCTGGGACCCCTTCTACATGCGCGAGCTGGCGGGTCGCACGATGGCGATCGTCGGCTACGGCGAGATCGGGCAGGCGGCGGCCGTTCTGGCCAGGGCCTTCGGGATGCGCGTGCTCGCCTGCCGCCGTCGGCCCGAGCGCTCGCGCGACGACCCGCTCGTCGAGCGCGTGGTCGGCGACGCCGAGCGCGGCGAGATCATCGCCCAGGCCGACTACATCGTCGCCGCAGCCCCCGATGCGCCCGGCGCCGCGGGGCTGATCGGCGCGGCCGAGTTCGCCCGCATGAAGCCGGATGCGGTCGTGATCAACGTCGGGCGCGGCCCGACCATCGTCGAGGCCGAGCTGGTCGCGGCGCTGCGCGAGCGGCGCATCCGCGGCGCGGCGCTCGACGTCTACGACCGCGAGCCGCTGCCCGAAGGCCATCCGCTCTACGCGCTGGACAACGTACTGCTGTCGCCGCATTGCGCCGATCGTGTCGAGGGTTGGCTCGAGACGGCGATGACCGTCTTTCTCGACAATCACGCCCGCTTTCTTGCCGGCGAGCCGCTTCGCAACGTCGTCGACAAGCGGGCGGGCTACTGATGACGGCCCCGACCTCACGCCCCGGCCGACTGGTCGGGCACGCCGCGATCGTCACCGGCGCAAGCCGCGGCATCGGCCTGGCGATCGCCGCCGCGCTGGCCACCGAGGGCGCCGATGTCTGCCTGATGGCCACCGACGCCCGGCGGCTGGCGGCGGCGCGGGAAGAACTCGCCGGGCTGCCCGGCCGGCGGCTCGAGATCGCCCTCGACGTCACCGACCGCGAAGCCTGCCGTGGAGCCGTGGCCCGGGTGCTGGCCGAGTTCGGACGCCTCGACGTGCTGGTCAACAACGCGGGCATCCACATCGCGCGCAGCTTCCTCGACCATGATCCCGCCGACTTCCAGCGCCTGCTCGACGTCAATCTCTTCGGCGTCATCCACATGACCCAGGCGGTGCTTCCCGCGATGCTCGAGCGTGGTTACGGCCGCATCGTGAACCTCGCCTCCACCGCCGGCCGCTGGGGGTCCCGCAACCAGAGCGGCTACAACATCAGCAAGCATGCGGTGCTCGGGCTGACGCGCTGTGTCGCCCTCGAGACCGCCGCGCGCGGCGTCACCGTCAACGCGATCTGTCCGGGCTTCGTCGACACCGACATGCTCGAGGGTATCCGGCGCGACTACGGTCGCATGGGCATCGATGCCGATGCGGCGATCGGTTCAATGCTCGCCCATCGGGTGCCGCTGGGTCGGGCGTTGCGGGTGGACGAACTCACCGGGATGGCGGTGCACCTTGCCAGTCCCGAGTCGTCGGCCATGACCGGGCAGGCACTCACGATCGACGGCGGCATGCTCACCGCCTGAGCATCGCCCGCCGATGCCGGACCGGGGATCCGCCGCCTGCGAACCCGAAGATGCCTTCGCGCTGGCGCGCCGCTCAGGGGCCGCGCGCCAGCGCCAGCCACAACGGCAGCGTGAGCGCGCTGACCAGCGTCGATACCGTGATCAGGAAGGCCGCCAGGCTGCCGTCGCCGCCCATGCGGCTGGCCAGCACCGACGAGGCCGGCGAGGTGGGCACCGAGGCGAACACCACCACGATCGTGGTGGCCAGCGCATCAAGGCCCGCGAGCCGCGCGAGCACGAGCGCGGTCAGCGGCATCGCCACGAGCTTGACCGTGGTCATCCAGGCTGCCAGCCTGAAGGCGCCGCGAACCAGAGCCGGGTCGGCCCCGGGGGCGGCCAGCGGCCGCAGGCTGGCGCCCACGCACAGCAGCCCCAGGCCGAGGGCCGCCTGGCCCAGTCGCAGCAGCGTGGCGTCCACCGGCTCGGGCATCCGCAGCCCGATCGCCTGGGCGAGCAGGCCCCCCACCGTGGCGAGCACCAGCGGGTTGCGGGCGAGTGCCTTCCAGACGCTGCCGCCGCCGTGGCGCGCGAGCGGCCATACCGCCGCGGTGTTGGCCAGCGGCACGACGAAGCCGACGATCAGCGCGGCCAGCGCGAGCCCCGGGGCCTCGCCCACGCGCACCGCGAGCGACAGCGTGATGTACGAGTTGAAGCGAAAGCCGCACTGGGCGCACGAGGCGAACTGGCGTGCGTCGGCGCGCAGCAGCGGGCGTGCGAGGTAGCTCGCGGCGATCCCCACGCCGAGCGCCCCCCAGGCGCACGCCACCAGCGGCCCGGCCTGCCCGGGTGACAGCGCGGCGCGCGCGATCGATCCGAACAGCAGCGCCGGGAACAGCACGTAGTAGACCAGTGTCTCGGCGCCGTCCCAGAATCCCGCGGGCAGGCGCGCGTGGCGGGCGAGCAGCCAGCCGAGCGCGATCAGGGCGAGGTCGGGGAAGAGGAGGGCGGCCAGTTGCAGCATCGGGATGCCGGGATGCGTCCCGGGGGCGAGGGCTCGCCAGTGTAGAACCCCGGCGGCAGGGCAGAATGCCGGTTCATGTCAGTTCCGTCACCGCCAGCCGTCGATGGCCGTCACCGGGCGCCCCGCTTGCGCGAATCCGATGCCCGCGCGATCGAGGCCTTCTGCGAGGCCCTGCTGCTCGAGGACGGCCTGTCGGCCAATACCCTGGCGGCCTACCGTCGCGACCTCGCCGGCCTGTCGGTGTGGCTCGACGATCCCGCGCGGGGCGCGGCGCTCGCCGCGGTCGATACCGCGCTGCTGCAGGCCTACATCGCGCATCGCTTCGCAGGGTCGCGCCCGAGCAGCGGCAACCGTCGACTGACGGTGTTCCGTCGCTTCTTCCGCCACCTGGTGCGACGCGGCGAGCGTCCGGACGACCCGACGCTGGCGGTCCGCTCGGCACGGCAGGCGCCGCGCTTTCCGAATAGCCTGTCGCAGGCGCAGGTCGAGGCGCTGCTGGCTGCACCCGATGCCGCCGAGCCCGCCGGGCTGCGCGATCGCGCGATGCTCGAGACCCTGTACGCGAGCGGTCTGCGGGTCAGCGAGCTGGTCGGGCTGGCGAGCGTGCAGGTCGGCCTGAACGAGGGCGTGGTGCGGGTGGTCGGCAAGGGTGACAAGGAGCGGCTGGTGCCTCTCGGCCAGGAGGCGCAGCACTGGATCGTCCGTTACCTGGCCGAGGCTCGTCCCCGGCTGCTCGGCCAGCGCGCGAGCGACGCGCTGTTCGTGACGCGCCTGGGGGGGGCGATGACCCGCCAGATGTTCTGGAAGCTGATCCGGCGCTACGCGCGCCGCGCCGGCATCGTTGCCCCGCTGTCGCCGCACACGCTGCGCCACGCCTTCGCCACGCATCTGCTCGATCACGGCGCCGACCTGCGGGTGGTGCAGCTGCTGCTCGGTCATGCCGACATCTCGACCACGCAGATCTACACCCATGTGGCGCGGGAGCGGCTGCGTCAGCTGCATGCTCGGCACCACCCCCGGGGCTGAGAACCCGTGGACGCATCCTGCGGGCTCGGGCGATGCGTCCACGAGTCCTGAGCCGCGGCGCTTCGCGCTACACTCGGCGCAGCCCGTGCCGCCAGCAGGCGGCGCATTTCCATCAGGCTTTCCAGCCCGCCTCCACGCTTCCTGCTCGATGGCCCGCCATGTCTCCGAGACCCCGGCCACGCAGTGGCTGCGTCGCCACCGCATCGCCTTCGAGGGTCACCCCTACGACTACGTCGATCGCGGCGGCACGGCCGAGTCCGCGCGCCAGCTCGGCGTCGACGAGCACCGCGTCGTCAAGACGCTGCTGATGCAGGACGAGGCGGCCCGGCCGCTGGTGGTGCTGATGCACGGCGATCGCATGGTTTCCACGAAGAACCTCGCTCGGGCGATCGCCTGCAAGTCGGTCGAGCCCTGCGCACCGGAAGTCGCGCAGCGCCACTCGGGCTACCAGGTGGGGGGTACCTCGCCCTTCGGGCTGCGCAAGCCGCTGCCGGTCTATGTCGAGGCCAGCATCCTCGAGCTGGGGCGGATCTACATCAACGGCGGGCGCCGCGGCTTCCTGGTGTCGCTCGATGCCGCCGTGCTCGTGCAACCCCTGGGCGCGCGCCCGGTGAACTGTGCGCTCGCCCCGGACGCACCGGAGCGTGCCGCATGAACCTCGCCGACCTGCTCGCGATCGTCGTCGCCTACCTGATCGGCTCGATCTCCTTCGCGGTGGTGGTCAGCCGGGCGATGGGGCTGGCCGATCCGAGAACCTACGGCTCGACCAACCCCGGTGCCACCAACGTGCTGCGCACCGGCAATCGCAAGGCGGCCGCGCTGACGCTGGCCGGCGACGCGCTGAAGGGCGTGGTGGCGGTGCTCGCGGTCCGGCTGCTCGAGCCTACCCTCGGCCTCGATCCGCTCGCGCCGGCGCTGGCCGGGCTCGCCGCCTTCGTCGGGCATCTGTATCCGGTCTTCCACGGCTTTCGCGGCGGCAAGGGCGTCGCCACCGCGGCCGGCGTGCTGCTCGCGCTGCATCCCGCGGTGGGCGGCGGGGTGCTGCTGACCTGGCTGATCATCGCCTTCTTCTTCCGCTATTCGTCGCTCGCCGCCCTGGTCAGCGCGGTGTTCGCGCCCTTCTGGCAGGGGCTGCTCTTCGGGTTCGATGCGCGCGTTGCCGTGATCCTCGCGATGTCGGTGCTGCTGGTGTGGCGGCACCGGGCCAATATCGCCAACCTGCTGGCGGGCCGCGAGTCGCGCATCGGGCAGAAGAAGACCCCATGAGTCTGCGGCTGGGCGTCGATCTGGGCGGCACCAAGATCGAGATCGTCGCGATCGATGCCGCGGGCACCGTGCGAGCCCGGCGTCGCGTGCCCACGCCCCGTGGCGACTACGCCGGCACCGTGGCCGCCATCGTCGGTCTGGTGCGGGCGGTCGAGTCCGAGCTCGATGGGCGTGGCAGCCTCGGCATCGGCATTCCCGGCGCGCTCGCGCCGCGGACCGGGCTGGTGCGCAACGCCAACTCGGTCTGCCTGATCGGCAAACCCCTGAAGGCCGAGCTCGAAGAGGCGCTGCAGCGCGAGATCCGCATCGAGAACGATGCCAACTGCTTCGCGGTCGCCGAGGCGCAGGCCGGCGGCGCGGCCGAGGGGCTGAGCACGGTCTTCGGGGTGATCCTGGGCACCGGTGTGGGAGGGGGGCTCGTGGTCGAGGGGCGCGTGCTTCGAGGCGCCAACGCGATCGCCGGCGAGTGGGGCCACAATCCGCTGCCGCTGTTCGCGTCCGCCGAGGCCCGGCCCGGCCAGGCGACGCGCGAGTGGCCCGGCGAGCCCTGCTTCTGCGGCCACCGGGGCTGCATCGAGACCTGGCTGTCGGGGCCCGCGCTGGCTCGGCTGGCTGGCCGACGCGATGATGATGCGGCCGCGGTGGTGGCGGCAGCGCAGGCGGGCGAGCCGCGCGCGCTCGTCGCCATGACCGACTACATCGACCGGCTGGCGCGTGCGCTGGCCAGCGTGATCAATCTCGTCGATCCGCAGGCGATCGTGCTGGGCGGCGGGATGTCGCAGGCCGAGCCGCTCTACCAGGCGGTCCCGGCGCGCTGGGTGCGCTATGTCTTCGCCGAGTCGGTCAACACGCGGCTGCTGCGCAACCGGCTCGGCGACTCGGCCGGGGTCTTCGGCGCCGCGCGCCTTTGGCCCGTCTGAGCCGGTTCAGGGCGCGGGCAGCGAATCCAGCGGCCAGCGAGGCCTGACCTCGAAGCCGCCGGCGGCGCTGCCGGATTCGCCTGCCGCGAGCCGCAGCGCGCCCGCGAAAGCGATCATCGCGCCGTTGTCGGTGCAAAGGGCGGGCTCGGGGAAGAACACGGCCAGCGTCTGCTGCCCGGCTGCCCGAGCCAGCGCCTCGCGCAGGCGCCGGTTGGCGCTGACCCCGCCGGCGATGACCAGCCTGGTCAGCCCGCTCTCGCGCACCGCCGCGAGGCTCTTGGCCACCAGCACATCGACGATCGCCGCCTGCAGTTCGGCGGCGAGGTCGGCGCGGGCCTGCTCGTCGGGCAGCCCGCGACGCACGGCGGTGAGCACCGCGGTCTTCAGCCCGCTGAAGCTGAAGTCGAGGTCGCCCGAATGCAGCATCGGCCGTGGCAGGCTCGCCATGCCCGGGCGTCCCCGGGCGGCCAGTGCCGCGATCGCGGGGCCGCCCGGATAGCCCAGTCCGAGCAGCTTGGCGCTCTTGTCGAAGGCTTCGCCAGCGGCATCGTCGAGGGTGTCGCCGAGCAGCCGGTAGCGGCCGACGCCATCGACCCGCATCAGCTGGGTATGGCCGCCCGACACCAGCAGCGCCACGAAGGGGAAGGAGGGCGGGCTTGCCGAAAGCAGCGGCGATAGCAGGTGCCCTTCGAGGTGGTGGATGCCGATCAGCGGCCGATCGAGCGCGGCGGCGAGCCCGGAGGCCATCGCGGCGCCCACCAGTAGCGCGCCTGCCAGCCCGGGGCCCTGCGTGTAGGCGATCGCATCGATGTCACCGAGCGCACAGCCGGCATCGGCCAGTGCGCACCGCGTGAGCGGCAGCAGCCGGCGGATGTGGTCGCGCGAGGCGAGCTCCGGCACCACGCCGCCGTAGCGCTCGTGCATCGCGACCTGCGAGTGCAGGCCCTGCGCGAGCAGTCCGCGCCGCGTGCAGTAGAGGGCGACGCCGGTCTCGTCGCAGGAGGTCTCGATGCCGAGGACGATCATCGGCCCGATGGTAGCGCAGCCGCCGAAGCTCCCCGCGCATCAGAAACCGATGCGCTGCCGGCGCAGCGCGCGATCGGTAGGCAGGTCGGCAGCGGCGATCTCGCCGCGCCCGGCGAGCTTGGCGTTGCCGAAGGCGCCGAGCAGCGCGCGGCGCATCTCCCGCGGGGCGATCGCGGCCAGCCGCTCGGTGACCGACTCGTCCAGCGTTTCCGGAAAGGCCGCACCCCAGGCATGGGCGTCGCGGATCTCTCGGTACAGACGCTCGGCGATGCGTCGCGCACCCTCGTGGTCGGGAGCGGGCACCTCGTAGACGTTCATCCGGTTCAGGATCGGGTCCGGAATGCGAGCGGCATCGTTGGCGGTGGCCACCCAGACGATGTCCGAGCAGTCGAGCGGCACCTCGGCGAACTCGTCGACGAAGGCGCGTGCGGTGTGGTGCTCGAGCAGGCTGTACAGCGCCCCGAGGGGGTCGTAATGGCTCTCCCCGCTCGCCTTGTCGATCTCGTCGACGACCATCACCGGGTTGGCGTAGCTGCCGTTGACCAGCGTCTCGAAGACCTTTCCGCTGCGTGCGTTCTTCCACTGCGAGGACGTGCCCGACAGGATCCAGCCCGCGGTGAGCGAGCTCATCGACACGAAGCCGTGGCCGGTGCCCAGCAGGTCGGCGAGCCGCCGGGCGAAGTGCGTCTTGCCGATGCCAGGGCCGCCGAGCAGCAGCATCGGGGCGATCTCGAGAGGGTCCTGCGTCTCGAGGCACAGCGCGAGCTGCTTGCGCAGGTCGTCGATCACCTCGGCGAAATTCGGCAGCTCCTGCGCCATCGCATCCAGGTCGGGCATCGCGCCGGGCTTGACGCACAGCCGCTCGCCGCCGCTGCGGATCATCTTCTCGTAGGTGGCTCGCAGCGCATCGCTCGCGCCCGCCGGGAGATCGCCCAGCGCACTCTCGACCCGTCCGGGGTCGTAGACCTGCTTGAAGCCGGCAATCGCGATTCGGGGGGTGGGGCCGCCGGCGGCGGCCGCGAGGGACTCTGCGGGCATCGGGACTCCTTCATGCAACGAACGATGATCGGGGCAGGATGCATGCCGCGAGCATCGCGATGCCTGCCCGCCGCTATCGTGCCGCGCTCGGGCGTCGCTTTGGAAGGGGCTTATCGGCGGCCGCTGCGCCTGCTATACTCCAAGGCTTCGTCGATGGGGGCTTGCCTGATGCCGAGCCCTTGCCGGTGCGCGCGCTGCGTGCCGGAGGTGCCGCGGTCTTCACTGCAGCCGGATCCAGCCGATGAAAATCGCCGCGTGTTGCCGCGAAAGGGGGTGACTGAATATGCCGACCATCAGGGTCAAGGAAAACGAGCCTTTCGACGTCGCATTGCGCCGCTTCAAGCGCACGATCGAGAAAACCGGGATCATCACCGAACTTCGCGCGCGCGAGTTCTACGAGAAGCCCACCGCCGAGCGCAAGCGCAAGAAGGCGGCTGCCGTCAAGCGCCACTTCAAGCGTCTGCGCAGCCAGATGCTGCCCAAGAAACTCTACTGATCGTCGAGTTTCCGGGCTGCGGCCCAAGGGCCCGCGTGCGCAGCAGCGCCGCGGGTCTTTTGCATTTCTGGGGCCGCGAGCGGGCCCGGCCGTGGGATCGACCGCGACTGACCCTGTTCCTGTCTTGCCGCATGCCGGCACCAGCCAAGGATGCACCCCCGATGAACCTCAAGGACCAGATCACCGAGGACATGAAGGCCGCGATGCGTGCGCGCCAGAGCGAGCGACTGTCGGCGATCCGCCTGCTGCTGGCCGCAGTCAAGCAGCGCGAGGTCGACGATCGGGTACAGGCCGATGACGCGCTGGTCACGACGGTGGTCGAGCGCCTGATCAAGCAGCGGCGCGACTCCGTGGCCCAGTTCGATCAGGCGGGGCGCCGCGATCTCGCCGACCGCGAGCGGGCCGAGATCGCGGTCTTGTCCGTCTACCTGCCGGTGCAGGCGAGCGCACAGGAGATCGAGACCGTGGTCGCGGCGGCGATCGCCGAGTGCGGTGCCGCCGGTCCCCAGGACATGGGCAAGGTGATGGCGCTGGTCAAGCCGCGCCTGGCCGGGCGCGCCGACATGGCGGCGGTGTCGGCGGCGGTGCGCGCCGGGCTCGGGGCGCGGGCGGCCTGACCTCGTTCGGACCCGCAGCGCGCGCCGCGGCGCCTACCCGCAGGAGCGCCGCGCGGGCGACAATGGCGCTGTGATTCCACAGGCCTTCATCCAGGAACTGCTCGCCCGCATCGACATCGTCGACGTGGTGGGCCAGCACGTGAAGCTGCGCAAGGCGGGTACCAATCTGCTCGGCCTGTGCCCCTTTCACGGCGAGAAGTCGCCCTCGTTCACGGTGAGCCCGTCCAAACAGTTCTATCACTGCTTCGGCTGCGGGGCGCATGGCTCGGCGATCGGGTTCCTGATGGAGCATGCCGGGCTGTCCTATGTCGAGGCGATCGGCGATCTTGCCCGTTCGCTGGGCCTGGTCGTGCCCCAGGAGCGCGGCACCGGGGTGACGGCACCGGTCGAGCCCGACCTGCCTCGGCTGATGCAGGCGGCCTGCGACTTCTACCGCCAGCGGCTGCGGGAATCGCCTCGTGCCATCGACTACCTCAAGGGCCGCGGGCTCACCGGCGCGACCGCCGCGCGCTATGCGGTCGGCTATGCCCCCGAAGGCTGGCGCAGCCTGCAGGCGGCGGTGCCCGACTACGACGCCCCGGCGATGCTCTCGGCCGGCCTCGTGATCGATGCCGATGGCGAATCCGCGGGCGAGGCCACGGGGCCGGACGGCGGGTCGGGGGCCGTGGCGCGCCGGCGCTACGACCGCTTTCGCGACCGCATCATGTTCCCGATCCGCAACCCGCGTGGCCAGGTGATCGGTTTCGGTGGTCGGGTCCTTGGACAGGGCGAGCCCAAGTACCTCAATTCCCCCGAGACCCCGCTCTTCAGCAAGGGTCGCGAGCTCTATGGGCTTTTCGAGGCGCGCGACGCGATCCGCGCCGCGGACTGCGCGATCGTCGTCGAAGGCTACATGGACGTGGTCATGCTCGCCCAGCATGGCGTGGGCAATGCGGTGGCCACCCTCGGCACCGCGACCACCGGCGAGCACGTCCGCAAGCTGCTGCGCAGCGCCGATCGCGTGGTCTTCGCCTTCGATGGCGATGCCGCGGGTCGCAAGGCGGCATGGCGCGCCCTCGAGGCCTGCCTGCCGCATGCGCTCGACGACAAACGGCTCGAGTTCCTGTTCCTGCCCGCCGAGCACGACCCGGACAGTTTCGTGCGCGAGCGGGGCGCCGAGGGCTTCGCCGCGCAGCTTGCCACGACGGTCCCGCTGTCCGAGCTGCTGGTGCGCGAGCTGGTTTCGCAGGTCGATCTCGCCGAGCCCGAGGGACGGGCGCGGCTGCTCGCGCTGGCCCGCCCGCTGTTGCTCGCGCTGCCGCGCGAAGCGCTGCGACTGCAGCTCGTGCACCGCATCGCCGCCCTCGGTCAGATCAGTGCGCTCGAGTTCGAGGGTTTTCTGGCGGCCGGCGATGGGAATTCGCGCGGTGGCTCGGGTCGGGCGCCGCGGGAAAGCTGGGAGCCGGCAGGCGGTCGTGCCGGAGGTCGCGGGGCAGGCCCCCAGGCCGCCGGCGGCTGGCTCCCCCGGGGTCGTGGCGGACCGGGAGGTGGCGGTTCGAGTGCCGGTCCGCAGGCGGGTGGCTGGCGAGGTCGCGACACGCCGCTCAGGGTGCCGGCCGCACCGCCCGACCTGGCGCGTCGTCTGCGCCTGCTGGTCGCCCTGCATCCCGCGCTGGCGGCGCAGGTCGGCGACCACGCCTTCCTGCCGTCCGATCTGTCTCTTTGGCTCGACGCGCTCGCCGAGTTGCCCGCGGGTTCGGCCTTCGCCGCGGTCTGCGAAACCATGCGCGAGCGCGACCCGCGCCGGGTCGCCGAGCTCGAGGCGGATGCGCTCGCCGACCCGCAGGGGCTTGCCGACATGCGCCTCGAGGAGGCTCAAGCTGAATTCAGGGGAGCGCTTGCGCAGTTGCGCGACCGCGGCATGCGCGCCGAGCTCGAGTCGCTGGCGGCATCGGGGCTTGTGGGCGAGGCGCAGCGTGCCCGCTACCAGGAGCTGATGTTGGCGATCAGGGCCAAAGACAGCTAGAATGTAAGGTTCCCTGCAAACACCTGCCAAAAGCGCGTCGGAGGCATATTCGTGGGCATCAGCAAGTCGGGCGAGGGCAAGGAATCCCCGAAGGATTCCCGGAAGGCGGCGGTCAGGTCGGGTGCCGAGTCACCCGCATCGGCGGGCAAGCCGAGGGCTGCGGTCAAGCCAGCCACCAGCGAGAAGCCGGCACGCAAGCCGCTTACCGTGACGCCGCGCAGGCCGGCGGTCGCCGTGGTGGCGGTCGATGCTCCCGCGTCCGAGGCCGCCGAGCCGGCCGTTGCCAAGGCAACCGGCAAGGCCTCCGCCAGGACGCTTGCGAAGTCCGCGCCGGTTGCGGTTTCAGAGCAGCCCGCGCCCGCGGCCGGGGTCAAGGCAGTCGGCAAGGCGCCCGCAAAGGCCGCGGTCAGCTCGTCGGCGAAGGCCGAGGTCAAGGCGCCCGCGAAAGCGGCGGCGAAGGCGCCCGCAAAACCTGCGGGCAAGGCGGCCGCCAGGGCCGAGTCCGCGCCCGGCATCGACGCCGTGGCTGCTGTCAAGGCCGAGAGCAAGGCCGCCCCCAAGGCCGCCCCCAAGGCGGCCGGCAAGTCGACCGCGAAGGCTGAGGGCAAGGCCGCGGGCCGGCCCGCAGGGGCCGCCAAGGCGAGCGGCGCCAAGATGAGCGGCAAGGCGGGCGGCAAGGCGGGCGGCGGCAAGGCGACCGCGCGCCGCGAGCCGGGTGATGCCGATGCCGATCTCGACGATGGCATCGACGATGCCTCGGCCCCCTACGACGAGGTCGAAGCCGAGGTCGAGGTCGAGGTCGAGGTCGAGGTTCCGGACGTCCCGATGCCCGCGCCCAGCAAGGGCAAGCGTGGCGCCCGGGCCAAGGAAAAGCAGCTGCTCAAGGAGTTCGGTGGTCAGGGCCTCTCGGAAGCCGATCGCGAGGCCACCCGCAACCGCCTCAAGCAGCTGATCAAGCTTGGCAAGGAACGCGGCTTCCTCACCTACATCGAGATCAACGACCACCTCCCCGACGACGTCATCAACGCCGAGGCGATCGAATCGATCATCAGCACCTTCAACGACATGGGCATCGCGGTCTACGACCAGGCGCCCGACTCCGAGACGCTGCTGATTTCCGACGCGACCCCGGTGGCCACCTCCGACGAGGATGCCGAGGAGGAGGCTGAAGCGGCGCTTTCCACCGTCGATTCCGAGTTCGGCCGCACCACCGATCCGGTGCGCATGTACATGCGCGAGATGGGCTCGGTCGAGCTGCTCACGCGCGAGGGCGAGATCGAGATCGCCAAGCGCATCGAGGACGGCCTCAAGCACATGGTGCAAGCCATCTCGGCCTGCCCCACCACCATCCACGAAGTGCTCACGCACGCCGAGCGCATCCGCGCCGGCACCATGCGCATCGACGAGGTGGTCGACGGCCTCATCGACCCCAATGCCGAAGAGGTCGACTTCCGGGCCGCACCGGCGCCCGTCGCTGCGGCCGAGGCCGAGCTCGACGAGGACGCCGAGGAAGAAGCCGATCCGGCCGGCGCCAGCACGGCCAAGCTCGAGGAACTCAAGGCCAAGGCGCTGCAGAAGTTCAATCACATCGACGATTGCTTCTCGAGCATGAAGACCGCCTACGAGGATGAGGGCTACAAATCGAAGTCCTACCTGAAGGCGCAGGCCGAGATCCAGGAAACCCTGATGACGATCCGCTTCACGGCCAAGATGGTCGAGAAGCTCTGCGACACGCTGCGCGACCAGGTCGACCAGGTCCGCACGCTCGAGCGCTCGCTTGGCGACATCTGCGTCAACCGGGTCGGCATGCCGCGCGATCAGTTCGTGGCGCAGTTCCCCGGCAACGAGACCAATCTCGGCTGGACCGACCGCCTGCTGGCGGCCTCGCCGGCCTACGCCGATGTCCTCCGCCGCAACGTGCCCGCTATCCAGGATCTCCAGC
>JBIIHU010000331.1:0-3825 GCA_044235405.1 Burkholderiaceae bacterium | reverse complement strand
GTGCAGATCATGTCGCCGCACTTCCTGGCGCAGCCCGACTCGCCGGTGCTCGTGCCGCCGTCGCGCTGGCAGGCGACGCCCGCTGGTACCGCGCCATCTCAAGTCGGGGCGCGCCATGCCGATAGCAACGGTACGTCCCCCGCGGAGCCCCCACGCCCATGATCACGAGCGCGCTGCCCGACCTCGCCGCCTGGACCGACGCCTTCCGCGTGCTCGGCATTCCCGTCTTTCGCGATAGCGCTCGGGGGATCGCCGAGATGATCGCCGACGAGGACCGGGCCTCGGCGATCGCGATCGGTCGACTCGCGCAGCGCGACCCGCTGCTCACGCTGCGGGTGCTCGCGCTCGCGGCACGTCATCGCTCGCGTCGGGCGGTGACCGACACCGAGACCACGATCACCGGGGTGGTGATGATGGGCCTGGGGCGCGTGTTCGAGGATCTTGCCGCCCCCGAGGTGGTCGAGGACCTGCTCGCCGACGACCCCGATGCGCGCGCCGGGCTCGACGAGGTCGTCGCGCGTGCCCACCGTGCGGCGGGTTTCGCGCTCGCCTTCGCGGTGCACCGCCTGGACACCGACGCCGAGGTGATCCAGGAGGCCGCGCTGCTGCACGATTTCGCCGAGATGCTGCTCTGGTGCCACGCGCCGGCGCTGGCGCGCGAGATCCGTGAGCGGCAGCGGGCCGATCCGGCGTTGCGCTCGGCCCAGGCGCAGCTCGATGTGCTGGGCATACGCCTGACCGATCTGCAGCAGTCGCTGATGCGCGCCTGGCGGTTGCCCGAGCTGCTCGCGCAGATCACCGATCAGGGGCAGATCGCGCTGGCGCGGGTGCGCAACGTGGTGCTGGCGGTCGACCTCGCCCGGCATTCGCAGCATGGCTGGGACAATCCGGCGATCGCCGAAGATCTCGTTGGCATCGGGCGGCTGCTCAACCTGACGCGCGAGGCGGCCCGCGACAAGGTGATGGCGCTCGAGGACTGACGCGCCTGTCCGGATCGCGCGACGCTCAGGCGCGTCGCTGCACCCCTTCGCCGACCGCGAGCGCAGCCTGGTGCTGCGGCCCGCCGTAGAAGGGATCGCCGGTGATCAGCGCCTGCACCATGTCGGTGGACTCGAAGCCCCAGATCAGCTGCCCATCGACCTCGCAGGTAGGCACGCCGAAGACCCCCGCGTCGATCGCGGCCTGCGTGTCGTCGCGCAGGGCCTGCCGCACTTCCGGGAGCTCCAGTTCCTCGGGATCGACCTCGAGTTCGTCGAGCAGCGAGCGCCAGGGGCCCGCGTCGGTGGGCAGGTGGCCGTCGGCCCAGACGTAGCGGAACAACCGCTCGACGACATCCATCGGCGCGTCGGCCAGCACCGCCAGCCGCAGCAGCGGCAGCGGGTTGAAGGGATGCGAGGCCGGGAATGTCAGCCGGATGCCGTTGCGCTGCGCGAGCCAGGCGACATGCTCGTAGGTGAATCGGCGCTTCGGCGCGATCTCGGCCGGCCCCTTGTGACCATGGTGGGCGAGGATGCCGGCAAAGAGCACCGGGCGGCAGCGCACCACGATCTCCTGACCGAAATCGGCCAGCCGCGTGCTCTGCAGGTAGGCGTAGGGCGACACGAAATCGAAGTACCAGTTGAGTGTTCTCATCGCAGGCTCGCGGGGGCATCGAGGGAGCGTGGGCAGGGGCTGGATCATAATCCGTGCTCCGGCCTCCGGTCCCGAAGGACCCGCATCCATCCCCGATGAATCCGACCGCCGTTCCTGCCAGTCCGGCCCCCGGCAACCCGGGCGCCAGCGCCGCGGCGCCCCGGGCCGTCGTGCGCACGCCGGTGCTCGCGCTTTCCTGGCGCTTTCTCTGGCGCGACTGGCGCTCGGGTGAGCTCGGCCTGCTGCTGGCGGCCCTCGTGGTGGCGGTGGCCGCGATCGCCGCCGTGGGCTTCTTCGTCGACCGGATGCGCCTGGCGCTGTCGCAGGAGGCGCGTCAGCTGCTGGGCGCCGACCTCGTCGTGGCGGCCGACCGGGCGCTGCCGCCCGAGTGGCTCGAGCGCGCCCGGGCCCAGGGTCTCGATACCGCCCGCACCGTCAGTTTCCCGAGCATGGTGAGCGCGGCAGGCCGGCCGCAGCTCGCCTCGGTGAAGGCGGTGTCCGCCGGCTACCCGCTTCGCGGCCGATTGCGCGTAGCGGCCGCGCCGGGCACCCCCGACGAGCCGGCCGCCGGTGGGCCGGCGCGCGGCGAGCTCTGGGCCGATGCGCAGCTGCTGGCGGCGCTCGGCGTGCGCCCGGGGGCGCGGGTCGAGCTCGGCGAGTCGGCCTTCACGGTCGCTCGCGTGATCACCGTCGAGCCCGATCGGGGGGCGAATTTCGTCAATTTCGCGCCCCGGGCGATGATCCACCTCGACGATCTCGAGGCCACCGGGCTTGTGCAGCCCGCAAGCCGGGTGTCGTGGCGGCTGCTGCTCGCCGGCGAGCCGGGTGCGGTCGCCGCCTGGGAGGCCTGGTTCCGGGCGCGTGCCGAGCGCGCGGCCCGCATCGAGACCCTCGAGAACGGTCGTCCCGAGCTTCGCGCCACACTCGAGCGCGCCCAGCGATTCCTGTCATTGGTCGCGCTGCTCACCGCGCTGATCGCGGCGGTCGCGGTCGGTCTCGCCGCGAGGCGTTTCGCGCAGCGTCACCTCGACGGTTGCGCCGTGATGCGCGCGATCGGCATCCGGCAGCGCGCGCTCGCCGCCGTGCTGCTGCTCGAGCTCGCCTGGATCGGGCTCGGCGCCGGGCTCGCCGGTGCGCTGGCTGGCTGGCTCGTGCACTTCGGTCTCGTGGCAGCGGTCGGCCCGCTGATCCGCATGAGCCTGCCCGCGCCATCGGCGTGGCCGGCGCTGCAGGCGCTGGCCGCGGGCGCCGTGCTGCTGCTGGGCTTCGGGGCCTGGCCCTTCCTGCGGCTCGCCGGCGTGCCGCCGCTGCGGGTGCTGCGCCGGGAACTCGGCGGCCGGTCGGCCTCGCCCTGGATCGGTGCGCTGCTGGCGGTGGCCGCCTTCGCCGGCCTGCTGCTGTGGTTTGCGGGGGATGTGAGGGTGGCGCTCGTCGCGCTCGCGGGCTTCGCGGCCGCCGCGCTCGTCTTCGCGCTTGCCGCCTCGCTCGCGGTGCCGGTGGCGGCGGCGCTGCGCGGGCACCCGGCGCTGCTCGCGCGCAGCCCGACCCTGCGGCTCGCGCTGGCTTCCTGGTCGCGCCGGCGCGGCGCCGCGATCGTCCAGACGGTCGCGCTCGCGATCGGCATGATGGCGCTGATGCTGCTCACGGTGACCCGCACCGACCTGCTCGCGAGCTGGCAGAAGGCCAGCCCGCCGGATGCGCCGAATCGTTTCGTCATCAACATCCAGCCCGAGCAGCGCGACGCGGTGGCGGCGCTGCTGCGCGAGGCGGGCGTGCCCGAGCCGAGGCTCGAGCCGATGGTGCGTGGTCGGTTCGTGATGCTCAACGGTCGCCCGGTGCGTCCCGAAGACTACCCGGGCGATCGTGCGCAGCGTCTGGTCGATCGCGAGTTCAACCTGTCCTATGCGCAGGCGCTGCCGGCGCACAACCGGATCGTCGCCGGCCGCTGGTTCGAGCCAGGGGCGGCCGAGGTCTCGGTCGAATCCGGCATCCTCGCCACGCTCGGGCTCGCGATGGGCGATCGGCTCGGCTTCGACATCGCCGGGCAGCTGATCGAGGCGCGCATCACCAGCGTGCGCAAGCTCGACTGGGACTCGATGCGGGTCAATTTCTTCATGATCCTGTCGCCGGCGGTGCTAGGTGCGGCGCCCCAGACCCTGATCACCGCCTTCCACGAGCCGGCCGGCGCGCCGG
>JBIIHU010000330.1:0-3828 GCA_044235405.1 Burkholderiaceae bacterium | reverse complement strand
ATCTCGCCGATCGCGCCAGCGTCGGTGGTCACGCAGGGCAGACCGGTGAACATCGCCTGCATCAGCGCCTGCGGCACGCCCTCGTTGGCATAGGAAGGCAGGCAGAACACATCGAGCGCGCGAAGCCAGACCGGCACGTCGGCCTGCTGGCCGACCAGGTTCACGAGCCCCGGCCGGCCGAGCGCCTCGACCTGCGCGCGCAGCATCGGCGCCTGCGGCCCGTCGCCGACGATGACGAGCTGCACCGGCTGCTCGAGCGCCGCGACCGCCTCGACCAGGAAGCGGTGGCCCTTCCAGCTGCGCAGCGTCGCGACGATGCCCACCAGCGGGCGGTCGGTGGGCAGGCCCAGCGTCTCGCGCAGCGCGCGCCGCTCCGCGGCATCGGCCGCGGGCCGGAAGCGCGCGGGGTCGATGCCAGTGGGGATCGACAGGACCCGCGCGGGATCGCAGCCAAGCCCCTCGACGAGCTCGGTGCGCAGGCGCTCGCCGGTGGTGACCACGAAACGGCTGGCTCGGCCGTAGAGCCAGCGGTTGGCGGCGCTGCGCGCCACCGGCGCCGAGATGTGGCGGGTGCGTACCAGCGCGGGCGCACGCGCGCCGAGGCTGGCCAGGGCCAGCGCCGCCAGCCAGCTGTCGGTGGAACTGTGGCTGTTCACCACATCGAAGCGTGTGGCGGCGAGCAGCCGGCGCAGCGCGAAAAGCCCCGCGGGCCGCTTGGCGGCGATCGGCAGCGTGACCACGCGCAGCCCGCGTTCGCGCGCCGCGCCGGCGATCGGGGCCTGCGGCGGGCAGGCCAGCCAGAGCTCGTGGCCGCGCGCCATCATGCCGGCGGCCTCGTCGAGGATGCGGATCTCCTGGCCTCCCCAGCCGCAGGAGGCCTCGGTGTGCAGGATGCGCAGGCGCCCGGCGGGATCGGGGCCGGCAGCGGATACCGGCGCGGCGACGGGCGGATCGGCGGGAAGGCTCATGAGGCCGCGGCCTGGATCAGTCGGTAGCGAACGCGAACTGCACCCGGTGCAACCGCGCATACGCGCCATCGCGCGCGAGCAGCTCGGCGTGCCGGCCCTGCTCGACGATGCGCCCGCCCTCGAGCACGACGATGCGATCGGCGCGCTCGATCGTGGAAAGCCGGTGCGCGATCACCAGCGTGGTGCGCCCTGCCATCGTGCGCTCGAGCGCGTCCTGGACATCGCGCTCGGTCTGCGAGTCGAGCGCCGAGGTGGCCTCGTCGAGCAGCAGGATCGGTGCATTCTTCAGCAGCGCCCGGGCGATCGCCAGCCGCTGCCGCTGCCCGCCCGACAGGCGCGCCCCGCGCTCGCCGACCACCTCGTCGAGACCGCCGGGCAGGCTGCGCACATGCGCGGCGAGCGCGGCCCGCTCCAGCGCGAGCCAGATCTCGTCATCGGCCACCTCGCGCGCGACGCCGAAGGCCACGTTGGCGCGCACGGTGTCGTTGAAGAGCACGATGTCCTGGCTGACCAGCGCGAGCTGCTCGCGCAGGCTGGCGAGGCCGAGCTCGTCGATGGGCACCTCGTCGATGAAGATGCGCCCCGCGGTGGGCGCGATGAAGCGCGGCAGCAGGTTGACGAGGGTGGTCTTGCCACCGCCCGAACCGCCGACCAGCGCGACCAGTTCGCCCGGGCGCACGGTGAGGTCGATGCCGGCGAGCGCATCGCGCTCGGCGCCGACATAGCGGAAGCGCACCTGCTCGAAGCGCAGCGCGCCCTGCGCACGACCGAGCTCGCGCGTGCCGGCGTCCGGCTCGGGCAGCTGGTCGATGAGCTCGAAGACGCTCTCGGCGGCGGCCAGCCCGCGCTGCAGCGGCCCGTTGATGTCGGCCAGGTGCTTCAGTGGCGCGAGCAGCATCAGCATGGCCGTGATGAACGAGACGAAGCCACCGACGGTGGTCTGGTTGTCGAGCGACTGCATCAGCGCGATCGAAACCACCACCGCGACCGCGACCGCGGCGCAGAGTTGCGTGATCGGCACCGTGGCCCCGCTGGCCACCGCATGGCGCATCGCGAAGCCGCGCAGTCGCTCGACGGTGCGCCCGAACAGCGCGGTCTCGCGCGCGTAGGCATCGAAGACCTTGACCACCTTGTAGCCGTGCACCGCTTCCTCGACGACGCGGGTGAGCTCGCCGGTGTGCTCGAGGCTGCGCCGGTTGAGCATCCGCAGGCGCCGGCTGGCGACCGCGACAACCCCGGCGATGACGGGAATGAGGGCGATCGCCACCATCGTGAGCTGCCAGTTCAGGTACAGCAGCCAGGCCAGCAGCCCGACGATGACCAGACTGTCGCGCACCAGGGTGGTGAGCACCCGGGTGGCCGCCACCGTGACATTGTTGACCTCGAAGACGATCTTCGAGATCAGCAGCCCCGAGGCCTCGCGCTCGAAGCCCTCGGCGGGCAGCCGCAACATGTGCGCGAACATCTGGCGGCGCATGTCGGCGAGCACCTTGTTGGCCACCCATGCGAGCGCGTAGTTGCTGGTGAAGGTGGCGGCCCCGCGCACGACGAAGATGCCGATGATGGCCACCGGCACGTACCATAGCTCGATGCCGGTGCGCTCGACGAAGCCGCGGTCGAGCAGCGGCTTCATCAGGGCCGGGAACAGCGGCTCGGTGGCCGCGGCCACGACCAGACCGACGAGCGCGAGCCCGAAGCCGCGCAGGTAGGGCCGCGTGTAGCCGAGCAGGCGGCGGTAGATCGCGAGGCTGGTTTTCACGACCCGCGCGATTCTGCCAGAAGGCCGGCGTACAGGGCGACCATCGCCCGCCCCGCCGCCTCGAGCGACCAGGGAAGCGCGGCCTGCCGCGCGGCCTCGCGCAGCGCCCCGTCATGCCGGCGGGCGAGCACGTCGCCGAGCGACGCGGCCAGCGCAGCGACGTCGAGCGCATCGTGGACGTAGCCGTTTCGACCCGGCTCGATCAGCTCGCCGACTCCGCAGCCGGTGCTGGCCACCAGCGGCAGTCCGCAGGCCAGCGCCTCGAGGGCGGCATTCGGATAGGGGTCGTAGAGGGCCGGCGCGAGAAAGGCATCGGCCGCCCACAGCACCGGCCTCACATCGTCCTGGCCGCCGAGGAAACGCACCCTCGCGCCCAGCCCCATCCGGGCGGCCCGCGCCCGCCAGCGACGCAGCTGGCGGTCGGTGCCCGCGACCAGCAGGCGCGCCGCGACCGATGCGCCGGCGAGCGCGTCGAGCGCCGCCGCGAGCCCCTTGCGCTCGAAGCCCGAACCGACGAAGGCGACCACCGGCTCGTCGGGGCCGACACCGAAACGCGCCCGGGCGGCCTCGCGCTCGCCGTCGCGTGGCGGACGGAACCGTTCGAGGTCGATGCCGTTGCGCAGCAGGTGCAGCCGCTCGCGCGGCACGGCGAAGCGGGCCGCGATGTCCTCGAGCACGCCGCGCGAGTTGCAGATCACCGCGCGCAGCGCCGGATGCTCGAACATCGCGCGCTCCTCGCGCAGCACCCATCGGTGGCGCGGATCGAGGCGCACCAGCGCGCGCCGCCAGCGCGGCAGGATGCGATCGCGCGCCTGCAGGTAGCTCGCGTGCACGCCGTCGCCCGCACGGTACAGCGACACGCCGGCGATCCGCTCGTGGCTCTGCACGAGATCGAAGGACGCGGTCGCGAGCACCCTGCGCACGGCGCTCGCGAAGGATCGGTCGCGCCAGAGGCTGCCGATGAAGAAGGGGTCGACGGCCAGCAGCCGCCAGCGCGCCGGCAGCCCCTCGCCAGCGTCGGCGGGCCACTGCCGCGCGATCAGCGTCAGCTCGAGCCCCGCGGCGTCGAGCGCGGCGAGCGCTCGCTGCGTGTAGCGCTCG
>JBIIHU010000329.1:0-3833 GCA_044235405.1 Burkholderiaceae bacterium | reverse complement strand
GTGATGCCGGCATTGTTGACGAGGATCGACGGCGCGCCTTCGCTGGCTGCAATCGCCGCGAGCAGTGCATCGGCGGCCGCAGCATCGGTGACGTCGAGCACTGCGCCACGCCCCGCAAGCCCGGCTTCGACGAAGGCCGCGGTGATCGCGTCCGCTCCTGCCCCGGTGGTGGCCGTACCGACCACGCGGGCCCCGGCGCGGGCGAGTTCGAGGGCGATCGCGCGGCCGATGCCGCGTGAGGCACCGGTGACCAGTGCCACCTGCCCTTTGAGGTCGTCGCTCGCGCTCATGATGCGGCTCCCGGGCTGCGTACCGCGTCGAGGGCCGCCTGAAGCGAGTCGGGATCGGCGACCGAGAACACGCGAAGCGACTTGTCGATGCGCGGCGCCAGTCCGGCGAGCACCTTGCCCGGACCGAACTCGATCAGCGTGTCGGCACCGAGCGCGCGCAGCTTGTGCACGACCTCGACCCAGCGCACCGGCGACGACGCCTGCCGGACCAGCGCGTCGACGATACGGGCCGGCTCGGTCTCGACCGAGACATCGACGTTGTTCACGAGACTCACGGCCGGCGCGCGCAGGTCGACCTCCGCGAGCGCCTCGCGAAGCCGCAGGCCCGCCGGCGCGAGCAGCGAGGAATGAAAAGGTGCCGAGACCGGCAGCGGCAGCGCCCGCTTGGCGCCCGCCTGCTTGGCGAGATCGCAGGCGCGCGCGAGCGCCGCCACATGCCCGGCGATGACGACCTGAGAGGGTGCGTTGAAATTGACGGCCTCGACCAGATCGCCCGGCTGCGACGCGCTCGCACAGGCCTGCCGTACGGCGTCGTCGTCGAGACCCATGATGACCGCCATGCCGCCGCAGCCTACCGGAACCGCCTCCTGCATCGCCCGCGCCCGCACCCTCACGAGCCGCACCGCCTGCTCGAGCGAGAGTGCGCCGGCCGCGGTGAGCGCGGTGTATTCGCCCAGGCTGTGGCCGGCGACCGCGATCGCCTCGGGGCCGCCCGCGGCGCGCCACGCGCTGACGCAGGCATAACCGGCCACGAGCATCGCGGGCTGCGTGTTGACGGTGAGGCCGAGGGCGTCGGCTGGACCGCCCGCGATGAGCCCCGACAGCGACTCGCCGAGCGCGCGATCGGCGCGCGCGAGCACGTCGGCGACTTCCGGACGCCCTGCAAGGCGGTCGAGCATACCGACCGCCTGGGAGCCCTGACCGGGAAAGACGAAGGCAATGGTCATGTTGCGTGGTGTGGATCGGGTTGACGCGTTACGGCGAGCCGGAAGGCTACGCCGGGAGGCGGCGGACGCGCGGGTCGAGCGCCTCAGAGGCGCACCAGCGACGCCCCCCAGGTGAATCCGCCGCCGACACCCTCGAGCAGCACATGCTGCCCGGCGCGAATGCGGCCGTCACGCAGCGCGACATCGAGGGCAAGCGGTACCGAGGCGGCCGAGGTGTTGGCATGGCGGTCGACGGTGGTGACGACACGCTCGGGCGCGATGCCAAGCTTTCGCCCCGTGGCCTGCAGGATGCGCACGTTCGCCTGATGCGGGATCAGCCAGTCGATGTCGGCGAGCGACAACCCTGCCGCCGCGACAGTCTCGCGGGCGACGGCATCGAGGACCGACACCGCCATCTTGAACACCGCCTGGCCGTCCATCGTGAGGAAGGGGTGGCCGGAGACCGCACCGGAATGCACGTTGCCCGCCGTCCGCAGGATGCCCTCGTAACGGCCGTCGGCGTGCAGGCGCGAGGCAAGGATGCCCGGGCGCTCGTCGGCTGCCAGCAGCACCGCACCCGCGCCGTCGCCGAAGAGCACGCAGGTGCCCCGATCGTTCCAGTCGAGGATTCGCGAGAACACCTCGGCGCCGATGACAAGGGCACGCTGCGCCATGCCGGTGCGGATCATCGCGTCGGCGGTCGCAAGCCCGTAGACGAAGCCGCTGCATACCGCCTGCACGTCGAAGGCGGCGCCGCCGCTTGCGCCCAGCGCCTTCTGAACGAGGCAGGCCGTGCTGGGAAAGACGTAGTCGGGGGTCGAGGTGGCGACGATGATCAGGTCGACGTCGGCGGCGGACACCCCTGCCGACTCGAGCGCAGCCCGGGCCGCCTGTGCGCCGAGAACGCTGCTGGAGACCTCGGGTGCCGCGAGATAGCGCTGACGGATACCGGTGCGCTCGACGATCCAGTCCTCGGAGGTCTCGATGCCGCGTGCGGCGAGTTCGCGCACGAGTTCGGCATTGGTGACCAGGCGGTCGGGCAGCGCGCAACCGGTGCCGACGATGCGGGAGAAGCGATTCATGAACCTACCTTGGGGGCCTCGGCGGAGATTCGCGCAACCGCCTGCGCGATCCGCTCGAGCAACTGATTGCGCACGGCTTCGTGGGCGCGCCGCAGGGCCTGCTCGAAGGCAAGCGCGTCGGCCGATCCGTGGCTCTTGATCACGACACCGCGAAGACCGACGAGGCTGGCGCCGTTGTAGCGACGGTGGTCGAGGCGACGGCGCAGGCGCCCGAGGACGGGCAGCGAAATGGCGCCCGCGAGACGGCTCGCGAAGCCGCGGCTGTACTCCTCGCGAATGAAGCCACCGATCATGCGGGCCAGACCTTCGGAGGTCTTGAGCGCCACGTTGCCGACGAAACCGTCGCAGACAACCACGTCGGTGGTGCCCTCGAAGATGTCGTTACCTTCGACGTTCCCTCGAAAATCGAGGGAGCTCGCACGCAGCAGATCGGCCGCCTGGCGCACGGTCTCGTTGCCCTTGATCAGCTCTTCACCGATGTTGAGCAAGCCGATGGTGGGCGCGGCCTTGCCCTCGACCGCGGTCGCGAGCGCTGCGCCCATGATCGCGAACTGCAGGTAGTGCTGGGGCTCGCAGTCGACGTTGGCGCCGAGGTCGAGCATGGTGGTGGCGCCACCGCGCTGATTCGGCAGAGGCGCCGCGATGGCGGGCCGGTCGATGCCGTCGAGCATCTTCAGCACGAACCGGGAAATCGCCATCAGCGCGCCGGTGTTGCCGGCACTGACGCAGGCCTGCGCATCGCCCGCCTTGACGGCCTCGATGGCCAGTCGCATCGACGAGCGTCGCTTCGAGCGCAGCGCGCTGGCAGGCGCCTCGTCCATCGTGACGACTTCATCCGCGTGCCGGACCTCGATACGCGCGGCCAGCGCGCTCTCGAGCGCACCGAGACGCGCGCGCAACAGGGACTCGTCGCCCACCAACAGCAGCGACACCGAAGGCTCGGATCGCGCGAACGCGAGCGCGGCGGGCACCGTGACATCCGGGCCGTGATCGCCGCCCATGCAATCGATGGCGATCCTCGGGTTCATGCAGGCATCGCTTGCCATCGGGGCCATCGGGGCCATCGGCAGCCAGCCGCCGGCGCAGGGCGCTCGGGAACCCGGCCGGAATTACTCGTCGGCCTTGGTCTTGACGATCTTGCGCCCGCGATAGAAACCGTTGGGGCTGATGTGATGCCGCAGGTGGGTCTCGCCGGTGGTGGGCTCGACCGCGGTGGGGGGCGCCGAGAGAAAATCGTGGGCGCGATGCATGCCCCGCTTGGAGGGCGACTTCTTGTTCTGCTGAACGGCCATGGCTAGCCTCCGGAAAGGTCAATCGTCAAGTATATCAAGGAATTGCCGCCCGATCGCGACAAACCGGGTTCAGTCGTCGGAAGGCGGGCCCTTGGGGCGCTGCAGGCCGGCAAGCGCAGCAAAGGGGTTCGGCCGGGTCGGCGCCGTCGCGGTCTGCGCGGCCGCCTGGGCCGACGGAGCAAGGCCGGCCGGTGCTTCGCAGCGCTCGTGTCGCGGCGCGATTGGCAGCGCCATGATCACCTC
>JBIIHU010000328.1:0-3842 GCA_044235405.1 Burkholderiaceae bacterium | reverse complement strand
GGTCACGGCCGAGGGTGCGATGCCGGCCTGCGCCAGCACCGCGCGGATGCCTTCGACCACCGCGCGCCCGGGATCGTCGGGGGTGGTGGAGGTCTTGTTGATGTGCAGCGAGCCATCGGGCAGTTCGACGACGACATCGGTGAAGGTGCCGCCGATGTCGCAGCCGATCCTCAGGCTCGGCATCTGTCGGATCGACTCGCGCCCGTCTGGCAGCGGCGTGTCGCGTAGGGGGTCGACAGGCGACGGGTAGGCGCCGCCCGGGCTTGCCGGCGGCGAGTCGGATGCGCTCGACATGGGGTACCTGACATCGAAGGGGCTGACCGCCTTGCCGCGGCTGGTCACGATCCGGTGGCGACGGTCGGGACGACCGTGGCGCGGGTGGGATTCGGCGTGTGCGGTCGATGGTTCGTGAAACGCGCGGCCCTGTCAAATACCGACGCCGGCGAGTGGGCACTGTCCGCGGATGTCGCGCTCCGGGGTTTCAGAAACCCAGCGGGGCCCAGGTGTTGCGCACCGCGCGAAGCAGGCTGAGCATCGCCAGCGCCGATGTCTTCGGGTTGGCCGGCAGGGGCAGGTTCTCGAGGCGCAGGCTGAGGCTGCCGAAGCTGCCGTTCGCCTCGATCGCATGCACGTTGCGTGTCACCGCCGGATCGGCGATCAGCTCGACCTCGGTCGCATCGAGACCGAGGCCGGCGAGCGCGACGGCGGCCGCCACATTCGCGTTCTTCGGGAACTGCCGTGCCGCCTCGCGGGCGCTGCCGCGGAAGATCACGGCCGCCTCGCGCAGGCTCCCGAGCGGGCAGACCTGCTCGGCGGGTGTGCCGATCCATCCGGCCGGCGGTTTGCGGCCGGTGTAGCGCACCTGCGAGAGGTTCTCGCCACACGCGGCGGCCAGCGCGTCCAGGCCACCGACGGCTCCGGCGATCAGCCGCACTCGGCTGCGGCCCTGTCGCGCGGCCTCCTCCAGCGCCTCGAGACGACCGGCCTCGTGCAGCGCGCCCACCGACGCGACCACACAGGGCACCCCGGCGCGCAGGGCCGGCACGACATGCTGCAGCACCGCCGAGTGACCCGCGCACTCGGCCACCAGCCCCGGTCGCGCGGATGCGTCGAGGTCTAGGCAGGAAAGCACCCGTGCCGCGGGCGCCAGGCTGGCGGACACGGCGCGGGTCGTCTCGAGGCTGGCGGGGGGCACGATGATCTGCGAGATCCGTGCGATCGGGTCCTTCGCCAGGTTGCGTGCCAGTTCCTGGCCGATGGCACCGAAGCCGACGATCGCGAGCTCGAACATGCTTTTCCTCAGGACGGACGGGATCCGCGTGGTGTTGCGCGGGCAGGCGGCATCATAGGCGAGGGTCGTGCCCGGTCGCGCGGGGACCGCTCAAGCGAGGCCTCTCAGAATCCCAGCGCCTCGATGAACGCGTCGACATGCACGCTCCACAGCCGTCCGCCGCGCAGCATCAGCAGGTGGCCGTCGTGGTCGGGCAACGGCGCCGTCTGCACGAAGGTGGCGCGGCTTCCTCCTCGGGCGAAGGCCTCGTGCCAGCGCCGTGGGGCCTCCGGGCCCCAGTACTGGTCGTTCGCGGCGTAAAGCCACAGGCCCGGCACGGCGGTTGTCGCACCGAAGCTGCGCATGGCCGCCTCCATCCGCTCGGGGCCGCAACTTCGCTGCGGCGCGAGCCGGGGGTTGCCACCGAGCCCGCCGGAGAAATTGACGTAGGCCACCACGCCGGGCGGCCTCGTCGCGGCGGTCGCGATCGAGGTCAGGCCACCCATCGAGGTACCGACCAGCACGATGCGTTCCGGGTCGGCCCAATCCTGCCGTCTCGTCCAGTCCAGCACGGCGATCGTCGCACTCGCGGCATGGCGCGCCGGTGTCTCGAAGTCGGGCTGGCTGCGGCATGATCCGTCGCGCTCGAAGACGGTGCCGCTGCGCTCGCGGTCCTCGCCGCCGCTCGCGCCGTAGCCGGGGCGTATCGGAGCGACCACGGCGAAGCCCTTGCGCTGCCAGTAGCGCACGTGGCCGGCCGGTATCGGGTTGCGCATCTGCTGCCGCTCGAGGGGTACGGGAGAGCGCCCGTGCGAGTAGATCACGACGGGGAAGGGACCGGGGCCGTCGGGCAGGTGGACCCGCGTGAGCATCGCGACATCGCCGTCGCCGTGGCCGCGGTCGGGGGCCGTGATCCGCACTTCCCGCGGCTCGGCGATTGGCGCTCCGGCAACGGGCGGACTGCCGGGCAGGCTCTGCGGGAGGGCCGGCGCGGTCGCCACCAGCGCGAGCACCAGGACAAGGGCCCGGCCCGCCGCACGCGGGCCGATGGTCGCCAGATCGGACATGGATCTCCCCCGGACGGGCGCAATCCGGGCGTCGGAAGACTTCCGGGCACGACAGGCACGCCGTGCAGGGGGCATCATAGGCGCGCCGCGTGGTGCGCGGTTTGCGTCCTTACCCCATGCTCAGGTGACATCCATGTCCTCATCCCTCGGCCGCACCGTACGGGTGATCGGTGCCGCATTCCTTCTCGGTCCTGGCCTTGCGGCGGGCGTTGCGTTCGCAGGGCCCACGCTGAGCCTGTCGGCCGATGCGCGTGCACGCGTGCCCAACGACGAGATGAGCGTGACGCTCGCCGTCGAACGCGAGGCGATCCAGCCGGGTCAGCCCAACGAGCAGGTCAACCGCGAACTCGCCGATGCGATCGAGCGCGCCAGGAAGGTGCCCGGGGTGCAGGCGCGGCTCGGCCAGTTCTGGACTCAGCCCGTGATGAGCCCGCAGGGCAGGGTGACCGGCTACCGGGTGCGCGGCGAGGTGCTGCTGACCTCGCGCAACTTCGCCGAGCTCGGTCAGCTGACCGGGACGCTCGGGGCGCGCCTGCAGATCGCCGGGGTGGGCTTCCAGGTATCGAACGAACGCCGCAACGAGGAGCGGGCGCGCCTGATCGGGCAGGCGGCCGAGGCTTTCCGAGCCAAGGCAAAGGCGACCGCGGTCGCCTTCGGCTTGCGCGACTACGAGCTTCGCACGCTGACCCTGCACGACGGCGGCGGCCCGCAGCCCCGCATGCAGGCGATGCCGATGGCGATGGCCGACGGCGCGAGGGCGGTCGCCGCGCCGCTGCCGGTCGAGGGCGGCGACAGCGAGATCGTCGTGGGTCTGTCGGGCAGCGTGGAACTGCGCTGAAGGCCGCCGGCCGGGCTCCCTCAGCGCTCTCCGCCTGACGGCCCGTAGAACACCACCCAGGTCACGAAGTCGTCGCTGAAGTGCTCGAAGCGATGCGCGACGCCGGCGGCGACGAAGAAGGCCTCGCCCGCTGCGCAGTCAAATCGCTGGTCGCCGATCACGAGCTGCGCCGTGCCGCGATGCACGAAGTAGAGCTCGTCCTGCGTGTGGGGCTGCTGCCTGTCCTCGCCGCGAGGCGCGAAAACCTCGACCGACATCTTGCCGCCGGCCATCACGGTCACGAAAGGCGCGCCCTCGGGGTAGGCGGCGGTCGGCGCGGCGGGCAGGCGCTGCAGCGCCTGCTGCAGGGAAGCCTTCATGACGTCGCGCCCGCGGTATCGACGGGCGCGGGCCAGCCGATGCTCTGCGGATCGCCCCGGAAGTTCTCCAGCCACCAGCGCCAGTCCTCGGGGACCAGCGAGAAGGGCGACGGATGGCGCAACTCGCGCGCGGCCCACACCGGCCAGTGCGGGTTGGCGAGCGCCGGACGGCCCAGCATCACCAGGTCGATGCGCGCCTCGCGGATCGCCCGGTCGGCGTTGGCCGGCACGCCCAGGTTCCAGCTCGTCGCGACCGGAATCCCCACCTCCTCGCGCACCCGCTGCGCCCTGCCCAGCATGAACCCCAC
>JBIIHU010000327.1:0-3852 GCA_044235405.1 Burkholderiaceae bacterium | reverse complement strand
TCTGATCTCGTGGACCTGCTCGACCGGCACGCTGGCGTCGAAGTTCCGCCCGGCCGAATGCCGTCCGTGATGCTGCCCTGAGTGGCTGGCGCCTGCCGCGCATCGCGTGGCGGGCATCCCCCGAAGCCCCGGCCTGACCGGGGCTTCTTGTTGGGGCGAACTGGCGGTTTGCCGACGCGCCCCGATCCTGGAACCCGGCGTCGAGCCGGATCGGCAGCAAGCAGCAAGCAGCAAGCAGCAAGCAGCAAGCAGCAAGCAGCAACGGCCAGGGCTGGAGCCATGTTGAAGGTGCACAGGGGTTTCACGCTGATCGAACTGATGATCGTCGTGGCGATCATCGGCATCCTGGCCGGGGTGGCGATCCCGGCCTACCAGGACTACACGGTCCGCTCCCGGGTCGCCACGGGCCTGAGCCTTGCGACGGCAGCCAGGGTGGCGGTTGGCGAGAATGCCGCAAATGCCGCAGCCGACCTCGGCAACGGCTATCCCGCCTGGGTTGCGGTGACCCTCGAAGAGGCGGCTGTCGTCAAGAGCGTGTCCATCGGCAGCGTCAGTGGTGATGTGACGATCACCTGGGGTGCGAAGGTCGACGCCGACAAGACGCTCATCATGCGCCCGATGTCCAACGGGGCGGCGATCGCCGCCGGAACGCCTCCGCCCGGGCCGATCGTCTGGGCCTGCACGGGCGGTACGTTGCCCGCCAGGTATCGACCCGCCGAGTGCCGCCTCTGACGGCGGGCGCCTGCCCGCCGGCTTTCACCGTCGCGCCGCCTGCGCAACGCCGGCGCTGCGCAGGCGGATCCGGGCACGCACCGGCGACTGTCGCCACGGGTTACCATCATGTCCGTCCTTGGCCACCTTCCGACCCGCTGTCGAGCGGGCCCTGCCCCATGAGCGAACCCTTCCGAACCTGGATGTGCCTGATCTGCGGCTGGATCTACGACGAGAAGGAAGGTCTTCCCGACGAAGGCATCGCCCCCGGCACCCGCTGGGAAGACATCCCGATGAACTGGACCTGCCCGGAGTGCGGCGCGCGCAAGGAAGACTTCGAGATGGTGCAGGTCTGACGGCTGCGCGCCGCGCGCTTCCATCTGTCGGCGCCGCGTTGCGGCGCAGGTGTCCGTTGCGATCCCATCGAGTCCCCCTCGTCCGATCGTCGACAACACCATGGAGAATTCGCTTCCCCTGCGTGGCCCCGTCGGGCCGCATGGCAGCCGCGTGCGCAGCGGCCTGATGCATCGCGTTCGCGCGGCATCGCTGCACCTGCTGATCAGCGTCGCGGTCACGATCGCGGTATTCGCCGCGATGATCGCCTTCTGGTACCCCTGGCCGATCTTCCTGGCAGCCGGCGCGCCGCAACTGCTCCTTCTGGTCAGCGTGTGCGACGTTGTCCTGGGCCCCGCGCTCACTTTCGTCGTCGCGGCGCCCGGCAAGGCCCGGCGCAAGCTCGTGATCGATCTCGTGGTCATCGGTTCGCTGCAGCTTGCCGCGCTCGCCTACGGTGTGCACACCGTTCACGTCGCTCGCCCGGTCTTCAACGTGTTCGCGGTCGACCGCTTCGAGCTCGTGAGCGAGGCCGACCTCGATGCGGCGGCGCTCGCCGCTGCACCCGAGCCTTTCCGCCGGCTCAGCCAGACGGGCCCGACGCTGGTGGCCGCGCTGCTGCCCGAATCCGCTGATCAGCGTCGCGAGTTGCTTCTCAGCGCGGTGTCCGGGGGGGCCGACCTCGCCCAGACGCCGCGCCTGTACCACCCCTACGACAGCGCCAAGGCGCGCGCCGCGGCCAAGGGTCAGCCCATCGCTCGGCTGCGCGAGTTCAATCCGGCGGCCGAGGTCGATACGCTGCTGCGCGAACTCGGGCGCGCCGAGGCCGATGTCCGCTGGCTGCCGATGCGCGGCGGCAAGCGCGATCTGGTCGTCGTTGTCGACGCTGCCAGCGGCGACCTTCTTCGCATCGCACCCCTGCATCCCTGGCTGCGCTGATTCGCGGCGCCGGCCGCCGCGCCGCGCGCCGGTGCCGCAACGCCGGCTCGCAACGACGTGCGCCTGTCGCAGTGCTCGCACCACCGGTCGGCGCGCATGAAATCACGATTCACGCGTCGCTATGATCGTCCGAAATGCCTAACTGCGCCCCGTTTGAGGGCGCTCAGGGAGTACTTCGATGAGCCAGGGCCATGATCTCGCCGGCCTCACCGTGATGGTGATCGACGACAGCAACACGATCCGACGCAGCGCCGAGATCTTTCTCGGGCAGGCGGGCTGCCGTGTGGTTGTCGCCGAGGACGGCTTTGACGCGCTTGGGAAGCTCGTCGAGAACAGTCCGGACATCGTGTTCTGCGACATCCTGATGCCGCGCCTGGACGGCTATCAGACCTGCGCGCTGATCCGGCGCAGCGCCCGCTTCGGCGACACGCCGATCGTGATGCTCTCGTCGAAAGACGGACTCTTCGACCGCGCCCGCGGCCGCATCGTCGGCTCCCAGCTCTACCTGACCAAGCCTTTCACCAAAGACTCCCTGTTGAAGGCGGTCGCCGAGCACGCGGGACGCGCGACCGCCGCCCGCCGCGACCAGGCGATCGCCCAGGCCTGAAGGAGGTCCCGTGTCCGCCAAGATTCTGATCGTCGACGACTCGCCGACGCAGCGGCAGTTCCTCGGTGGTGTGCTGACCGCTCGCGGCTACGCGGTGCTGACCGCGGACAACGGTCGAGACGGCCTCGCGCTCGCGCGCGCCGAGCGTCCGAGCCTGATCCTGATGGACATCGTGATGCCGGGGGCCAGCGGTTTCCAGGCCACGCGCGAGCTGGCCCGCGACCCCGAGACGTCCGGCATCCCGGTCGTGATGTGCTCGACCAAGGCGCAGGAGACCGACCGCGTCTGGGCCTTGCGGCAGGGTGCGCGCGACTACCTGGTCAAGCCGGTCGACCCGCAGGCGCTGCTCGCCTGCGTCGCCAGCCTGATCGACTGAGGGAGCTCCGGTGCAGCCCGAGACCAAGTCGCATCTGCGCGAATTCCAGGAGCGTCTCGCCGAGCGCCTGCGCGGCGCCGTTGCCGCGCCGCGTGTCGCTCGCCTCGGCCTTGCGATCGACCAGCAGTGTTGGCTGGTCGACCTGGCCGAGGCCGGCGAGATCGTTCCCGTGCCCTCGCCGATCATGCCGATGCCCAACACGCGCGACTGGTTCCGCGGGCTGGCCAACCTGCGCGGGACGCTGTATGGCGTTACCGATCTGCTGCGTCTCGGCGGCGGCGGCTTCACGCCACTCGCCAAGGAGTCTCGCCTGCTCGCCCTCTCGGGCCGGCTGAACGTGCAGGCCGCCGTGCTCGCGAGCAGGATGCTCGGTCTGCATGATGCGAGCGCCTGGCACGAGTCGAGCGCCCGGGCGCTGCCGCTTCCCTGGGCCGGTCGATGCCTCGTCGATGCCGACGGGCGTGACTGGCATGAACTCAGCCTCGCGCGGCTCGCGGCCGACGAGCGCTTCCTGTCGGCCGGGCGATGACGATCGCAAGCCGCCGACCTCCTGCGCCGCGTGTTGCGGCCGAGGCTCGCCCATGAAGCTCGCTGCCTTTCTCGCGCCCTCACGCAAGGCGGCGCCAGCCGCGCCGGCCGTGCGGGCAGCATCGCGCCCGTCCGTCGCAAGGCGAGCCGGCGATACCGCCTTCGCCCATGACGACCCGGATTTCGTGCTCGGTCCGCTTGGCCCCGACACCCGTTTCGCCGACAGCGTGCTCGACATGGTCGACTCCGGATTCCTGCCGGAGGCTCGCCAACGGCTTCCCGAGTCCTCGGCGGCCGGCCTTGCACCGCGCGAGCGGCTGACCGCTGCAACCCGGATGCGGGTTCCCGCCGACGCGCA
>JBIIHU010000326.1:0-3855 GCA_044235405.1 Burkholderiaceae bacterium | reverse complement strand
GAAGGTGGCACGCGCCTGGTGACGCCCGAGCAGCGCGAGCAGCGCCGGTACGCCCTCGCGGGTGCCGCGCCAGGTGTCGACGTCGATCTTCAGGGCGATGCGCGGCATCGGCGTGGCGGGCAGGGCGCTGCGTCGGCGGGGGCGTGCGTCGACCGTCGGCCGTGCTCAGTCGAGCAGCTCGCGCGCCTGCGCGACCTGCCCGCGATAGGCCTCGAAGATGCGCTCCAGCGCATCGTGCATCGCCACGCGCGGCGCCCAGCCGAGGTCGGCCATCGTGTTGTCGATCATCGGCACGCGGTTGCGCACATCCTGGTAGCCCGCGCCGTAGTAGTCGCCGGAGGAGGTTTCGACCAGCTCGACCCGCGCCGCGTTCTCGCGATACTCGGGGTAGCGGGCGGCCAGCGCGAGCATCATCGTGGCGAGCTCGCGCACCGAGTGGTTGTTGGCCGGGTTGCCGATGTTGTAGATGCGCCCGCTTGCGCGGCCCGCGGGGTTGTCGATGATGCGCATCAGCGCATCGATGCCGTCGTCGACGTAGGTGAAGGCGCGCTTCTGGGTGCCGCCGTCCACCAGCTTGATCGGCTCGCCGCGGACGATGTGGCCGAGGAACTGGGTGATCACCCGCGAGCTGCCTTCCTTGGCGGTGTGGATCGAGTCCAGCCCCGGGCCGATCCAGTTGAAGGGCCGGAACAGCGTGTAGTCGAGGCCTTCCGAGGTGCCGTACGCATGGATGATCCTGTCCATCAGCTGCTTCGAGCAGGCGTAGATCCAGCGCGGCTTGCTGATCGGGCCGTAGACCAGTGGCGAGTGCTCGGGATCGAACTGCTCGTCCTCGCACATCCCGTAGACCTCGCTGGTCGACGGAAACAGCAGCCGCTTGCGGTGCTTCACGCAGGCGCGAACGATCGGCAGGTTGGCCTCGAAGTCGAGCTCGAAGACGCGCAGCGGCTCGCGCACGTAGGTGGCTGGCGTGGCGATCGCCACCAGCGGCAGCACGATGTCGCACTTCCGGATGTGGTACTCGATCCACTCGCGGTTGATCGTGATGTCGCCCTCGAAGAAGTGCATGCGCCGGTTGCCGAGCAGTGGCTCGATCCGCTCGCTCGCCATGTCCATGCCGTAGACCTCCCAGTCGGTATCGGCAAGGATGCGCTGCGACAGGTGATGGCCGATGAAGCCGTTGACGCCTAGGATCAGAATCTTCTTGGGGCTCTTCATCGGGACGTTCCTGCCGAGGCGGCATTGGGAATGGGGGAGGAGGGCGACGCGCCGTCGCGGGCGCGCAGGCTCCGGCCGAAGCGCTCGACGAAGCGCCGGGCGTCGAGCGCTGCCTGCTCGAACTCGGCGTCGAGCACCCGAAGCAGTCCGCCGTCGGCGGCCCGCAGCCACAGCGCGTCATCGGCGACGAACAGCCCGGCGCCGGCCGGGACGGTTTGCACGGCGAGCGAAGATGGTTGCGCACGCAACGTTCTCAGCACGCGTATCGTGGCGCCATCGAAGGCCGCGAACGCGCCCGGGTAAGGCGGGGCGACCGCGCGCACCAGATCGTGGATGCGTTCGGCCGGCTGCGACCAGTCGATGCGGCCATCCTCGGGACGTCGTCCGCCGAAGTAGCTCGCCTGCGCCGGGTCCTGGTCGTGGTGCGGCGCGTTGCCGGCGAGCAGCGCCGGCAGGCAGGCGTCGAGCGCGATCTCGGCGGCCACCGTGACCTTCGCGAACACCTCGCCGGCGGTGTCGTCGGGCAGGATCGGCACCGCCTGCTGCGACACGATCGCGCCGCGATCAGGCCGGGCCTCCATCCGGTGCAGCGTGGCGCCGGTGCGGCGCTCGCCGTGCAGCACCGCCCAGTTCACCGGCACGCGCCCGCGGTAGCGCGGCAGCAGCGAGCCGTGCATGTTGTAGGCGCCGCGCGGGGCCGCCTCGAGCAGCCGGGTCGCGAGCATCTGGCGGAAGTAGAACGAGAAAAGGAAGTCGGGGTGGCAGGCCGTGACCGCGGCGAAGGTCGCCTCGTCGTTGGCGTCGGCCGGCGCGATCACCGGCAGTCCGTGTTCGCGGGCCGTCGCGGCAACGCTGCCGAACCAGATGCGCTCGGCCGGGTTGTCCTCGTGCGTGACCACCAGCGCCACCTCGACACCGTGGGCCAGCAGCACCTTCAGGCAGCGCACGCCCACCTCGTGGTAGGCGAAGACGACCGCGCGGCTCATGCCGGCCCGTCGGGCGGGCGCTGCTCGAGCACCGCGCGCACCAGGTAGCGCGGACGCTGGCGCACTTCCTGGTAGATGCGGCCGATGTACTCGCCGAGCAGGCCGATACCGAACAGCGCGATGCCCACCAGGAAGAACAGCAGCGCGAACAGCGTGAACAGCCCGCCTTCCTCGGGGCCGAGCAGCACGCGCCGCGCCGCCAGCAGCACGAACAGCGCGCCCGACAGCAGTGCCACGCCCATGCCGAGCATCGAGAACAGCTGCAGCGGCATCACCGAGAAGCCGGTCATCAGGTCGAAGTTCAGGCGCACCAGGCTGTAGAGCGAGTACTTCGATTCGCCGGCGAAGCGCTCCTCGTGGCCGACGACCACCTCGGTCGGGTTGATCGCGAAGGTGTAGGCGAGCGCCGGGATGAAGGTGTTCATCTCGCGGCACTGGTTGATCGCATCGACGATGCGCCGGCTGTAGGCACGCATCATGCAGCCCTGGTCGGTCATCCGGATGCGCGAGGTACGCTCGCGCAGGCGGTTCAGCGCCTTCGAGGCCCAGCGTCGCCACGCGACATCGCGGCGCATCCGGCGGATCGAGCCGACATAGTCGTGGCCCTGGTCCATCGCGGCGAGCAGCAGCGCGATGTCCTCGGGCGGATTCTGCAGGTCGGCGTCAAGCGTGACGATGCGCTCGCCACGCGCCCGCTCGAAACCGGCGAGCAGCGCGCGGTGCTGGCCGAAGTTGCCGTCGAGGATCACGATGCGGGTGTCGCGCGGCCGGCGTTCGAACTGCTCGGCGAGCAGCGCGGCCGAGCGGTCGCGGCTGCCATCGTCGATGAACACCACCTCGAAGCTGCAGCCGAGCGCCTCGAGCGCCGGATACAGGCGTCGGAACAGCGCGGGCAGGCCCGGCTCCTCGTTGTAGACCGGGATCAGCACCGACAGCGCGGGCAGGCCCGCGCCCTCAAGGCCCGAGCCTGCCGTGGCGGCTGCCGGCCTGGGCGGGCTCATGCCGCGGTTTCCCGCAGCGCGGGCGCGAGCACCTCGATGAGCGCCGCGCAGACCCGGTCGACATCGCTGTCGCGCATCGCCGGAAACAGCGGCAGCGTGACGGTGCGCTCGCCGATCGATTCGGCCACCGGGAAGTCGCCATCCCTCCAGCCCAGGTCGCGGAACAGCGTGAAGCGGTGCATGGCCGGATAGTGCACGCCGACCCCGATACCGCGGGCGCGCATCGCGGCGATGAACTCGCCGCGGGTGATCGTCAGATGCGCCAGCGGCAGCAACGGCTGGAACATGTGCCAGTTGCCGCGCGCCGCACCGGTGGTGCCGTCGGGTGACGGGAGGTCGAGGCCGAGTGCCGGGTCGATGCGCGCGAGGTAGCGGGCGGCAAGCTCGGCGCGCCGCCGGTTGAAGGCCTCCAGATGGGGCAGCTGGCCCAGGCCGATCGCGGCCGCGACGTCGGTGAGGTTGTCCTTGTAGCCGAGCAGGTCGACGTCCATGCCGCCGTCGGCGTGGCGCGTGACACCCTGCAGGCGCAGCTTCTCGAAGAGCCGCGCCTCCTCGGCGGTGTTCATCACGAGGCAGCCGCCTTCGGCGGTGGTGATGTTCTTGTTGGCGTGGAAGCTGAAGGCCACGAGATCGCCATCGCAGCCGATCTC
>JBIIHU010000096.1:0-12417 GCA_044235405.1 Burkholderiaceae bacterium | reverse complement strand
GGTCTCAAACCAGACTTCGGTGCGCGCCGCGTCGATCGCGGCGACCAGCGACGGGAACAGCTCGGCGCCGGACTGCAGCAGCACCACCTCGTTGCCGTCGACCGGCCGCTTGAGCAGCCGATCGAGCAGTCCGGGATCGAGCGCGTCGGCCGAGTCCATGCCGGCCCCGGCGCTACGGGCGCTGCAGCTCGAGGTCGGCGACCAGCGGCGCGTGGTCCGACAGCCGCGCCCACGACGGTCCGCGCAGAACGTCGGCGCCGTGCAGATCGAAGCCGCGCTGGTAGATGCGGTCCATCCGCAGCCACGGCACCAGCGCGGGGAAGGTCCGCGCCGAGCCCATCACCTCGCTCACCTGCACCGACTCGACGAGACGGCGCGACAGCCGGTCGCGCCAGTCGTTGAAGTCGCCGGCGATCAGCAGCGGCGCGCGGCGCGGCACCTCGCGCACGATCCAGTCGACCAGCGCCTCGGCCTGCCGCTCGCGGCTCTTGGCGAACAGCCCGAAGTGGATCACGAAGCAGTGGACGTTGCGCCGGTCGATGCGGACCACGCAGTGGAGCACGCCGCGCTTCTCGAGCGCGTGGTCGGAGAAATCACGGTTCTCGCGGCGCACGATCGGGAAGCGCGACAGCAGCGCGTTGCCGTGGTGGCCGTGCAGGTAGTTCGCGTTGCGGCCGTAGGCGGTCTCGAAGGTGTGCTTGAGCGTGGGCGAGCGGGCGAGGAACTGGTCCTGCGGCTCGCCGGGCCACTGGCCCTCGAAACGGTTCGCGTGCCGGTCGTTCTTGCCCTGGACCTCCTGCAGGAAGATCAGGTCGGCGTCGAGCTCGTGCAGCCGCGCGCGCAGCTCGTGCACGCTCGAGACGCGCCTGAGCCCGAACAGGTCGCGGATCACGCCCTTGTGGATGTTGTAGGTCGCCACGCGCAGCCGCCCGAGCGGTGTTTCGCTCGTCGTCTCGTCGGTCGTCCTGCCGCCGGCCGGCGGTGCGCGCCTGGAGACCAGCCCCGCCTCCCCGGGCGTGATCCGCCGCTCGCCGCCCGGCGCGCTCATCCCCGCCCCGCCCGCGCCGGCAGCATCCGGATCGCCTCGACGTTGGACCACGAGAAGCACCGGCCGGCGGCCTCGTCCCACGGCAGCCAGCGGTACTGCAGGTGCTCGCGCGGCGCGATGCGCACCGGCACCGCCGCCGGCACCTGCAGCCCGAAGACATGCTCGGTGTTCTGCGTGACGCCCTCCGGATAACGGTGGCGCCAGTGCGGGTAGATCTCGTAGACGTTGCGCAGGCCCCAGTCCTCGAGCACGCAGCCGTCGGCGACGGCATCGAGCCCGGTCTCCTCCAGCACCTCGCGCCGGCAGGTCAGCGCGAGCGGCTCGTCGGCGCTGTCCTTGCTGCCGGTGACCGACTGCCAGAAGCCCGGGTGGTCGGCGCGCTCGAGCAGCAGCACCTGCAGCTCGGGCGTGTGCACGATCACCAGCACCGACTCGGGGATCTTCGTGCCCGCCATGCCCGCCGCCTTCCGCGCCCGCCCCTGCGCTGCGCCTGGCTCAGGCCTTCGCCTCGGGCTGGCGCAGCCGGATGTGCAGCTCGCGCAGCTGCCGCTCGTCGACCGGGCTCGGCGCCTGCGTGAGCAGGTCCTGGGCACGCTGGGTCTTGGGGAACGCGATCACGTCGCGGATCGACTCGGCGCCGGCCATCATCGTGACGATGCGGTCCAGCCCGAACGCGATGCCGCCGTGCGGCGGCGCGCCGTACTGCAGCGCATCGAGCAGGAAGCCGAACTTCGCGCGGGCTTCCTCGGGCCCGATCTTGAGGGCGCGAAAGACCTTGCTCTGCACCTCCTCGCGGTGGATCCGCACCGAGCCGCCGCCGATCTCCCAGCCGTTGAGCACCATGTCGTAGGCCTTGGCCAGGCAGCGGCCAGGGTCGGTCGCCATGAAATCCTCGTGGCCGTCCTTGGGCGACGTGAAGGGGTGATGGACGGCGGTCCAGCGCGCATCCTCCTCGTCGTACTCGAACATCGGGAAATCGGTGACCCACAGCGGGCGCCACTCGCTTTCCACCAGACCGACGCGGCGGCCGAACTCCGAGTGACCGATGCGGCTGCGAAGCGCACCGATCGCGTCGTTGACCACGCGCGCCTTGTCGGCGCCGAAGAAAATGATGTCGCCGTTGACCGCGCCGGTTCGCGAGAGCACCGCGTCGATCGCGCGATCGTGCAGATTCTTCACGATCGGCGACTGCAGGCCCTCGCGGCCGCGTGCGGCATCGTTGACCTTGATCCACGCAAGCCCGCGGGCGCCGTAGATCGCGACGAACTGCGTGTAGGCGTCGATTTCGCTGCGGCTGAGTTCGGCGCCACCGGGCACGCGCAGGCCGACCACCCGGCCGCCGGGCATCGTCGCGGGGCCCGAGAAGACCTTGAAGTCGACATCGCGCATGACCTCGGTGAGGTCGGTGAACTGCAGCTTCACCCGCAGGTCGGGCTTGTCGGAACCGTACAGGCGCATCGCCTCGCCGTAGGTCATCGTGGGGAACTGCTTCGGCAGCTCCACGCCGATGGCCTCGCGGAAAACCGTGCGGATCATCTCCTCGAAGATCGCGCGGATCTCGATCTCGTCGAGGAACGAGGTTTCGCAGTCGATCTGGGTGAACTCAGGCTGACGGTCGGCGCGGAGGTCCTCGTCGCGGAAGCACTTCGTGATCTGGTAGTAGCGGTCGAAGCCCGAGACCATCAGCAGCTGCTTGAACAGCTGCGGCGACTGCGGCAGCGCGAAGAACTGCCCGGCATTCACCCGCGAGGGCACCAGGTAGTCGCGCGCGCCCTCGGGGGTGCTCTTGGTCAGCATCGGCGTCTCGATGTCGACGAAGCCGAGCGAGTCGAGGTAGCGGCGCACGCCCATCGCCACGCGGTAGCGCAGCATCAGGTTGCGCTGCATGGCGGGCCGGCGCAGGTCGAGCACCCGATGCGTGAGCCGGGTGGTCTCGGAGAGGTTCTCGTCGTCGAGCTGGAAGGGCGGCGTCACCGAGGCGTTGAGGATCTCGAGCTCGTGGCACAGGATCTCGACCTCGCCGCTCTTCAGGCTGGCGTTGCCGGTGCCCGCGGGCCGGCGCCGGACCTTGCCGACGATCTTCACGCAGAACTCGTTGCGCACCCGCTCGGCGGTGGCGAACATCTCGGGGCGATCGGGGTCGCAGACCACCTGCGCGAGGCCCTCGCGATCGCGCAGGTCGATGAAGATCACGCCGCCGTGGTCGCGGCGCCGGTGGACCCAGCCGAACAGCGTGACCACCTCGTCGAGGCGATCGGCGGCGACTTGGCCGGCATAGCAGGTGCGCATGGGAATCAGCTCCAGGAGGGGGCGCGCGATGACATCGGGACGCGGCAGGGTGAGGGCGCGCAGGCGCCCGCTCAGGCGGGCGGCACGGCCGGCGGCGTGCCCGCGGCCGGCGGCTCGCCCGCGCCCGGTGCCGCGGCACGCAGGCGCGGACGCTGGGCGGGCGCCACCACCCCCATCGAGACCACGTACTTGAGGGCCTCGTCGACGCTCATGTCGAGTTCGATGGTTTCGTGGCGCGGGAACATCAGGAAGAAGCCCGACGTGGGGTTCGGCGTGGTCGGAACATAGACCGAGACCATGTCGATCGACACCACCGAGCGCACCTCGTCGGACGGGGTGCCGGTCTGGAAGCCGATGGTCCAGACGCCGGCGCGCGGATACTGCACGAGGATCGCCTTGCGGAAGGCCTGCCCGCTGGGCGACAGCACGGTGTCGCTGACCTGCTTCACGCTCGAGTAGATGGATCGCACGATCGGGATGCGCGCGAGCAGCGCCTCCCAGATGCGCACCAGGCCCTGGCCGAGGATGTTGCGCGTCAGCAGGCCGGTGATGAAGATGACCACCACCGTGAGCACCACGCCCACGCCGGGCACCCGCCGCCCGAACAGCACCTCGGGCTGGTAGTCGGCGGGCAGCAGCTGGAGGCTCTGGTCCATGGTGCTGACGATCAGGTTCAGCACCCACAGGGTGATGACCAGCGGGACCCAGATCAGCAGGCCGGTGACGAAGTAGGACCGCAGCGTCGACTTGCCATGCGGTTGGCTGCCGGGCATGGAAGCTCTCCGTGCGGAAAAGGGGCGCTCGACGCTCAGGCGCCGGCAGCGGGCTGGGCCGCGGCGGGCGCAGGCGCGGGGGCCGGCGCGGGCGCCGGGGCCGACGGGCTGGCCGCCGCGGCAGCGCCGGTGGCAGCAGCAGCGGGGGAGTCGGTCTTGTCGGTCTTGTCGGTCTTGTCGGCCTTGTCGGGGGCCTCGGCACCCGATTTGCTCTTGCCGTTGTCGCGGAAGTCGGTCACGTACCAGCCCGATCCCTTGAGCTGGAAGGCAGGCGCGGTCAGGACACGCTGGAAAGCGGCCGTCGAGCAGGAAGGACAGGTGTCGAGGGGAGGATCGGCGCGCTTCTGGAGCACGTCCTTCTCGAAACCGCAGGCGTTGCAACGGTAGGCGAAGATGGGCATGGTCAGGGGCGTGGGATGGGGTCCGCTCGGGACGAACGACGATGGGCCGGGTCGAGGGGCGCGATCCGGTGCTCGAGCTGGCAAAGCCGCCATGCGGATTTGCCAGGTAACCCTCGATTATAGGAAATTCCGGGCGCGGCGCCCAATGACCCTGCGACGCGGCAGCGGCCGCAGCGCTCAGCGCGACAGCCGGTAGACCCAGACCGGCTTGCCCGGCACCGCCTCGAGACGTGCGTGCGGCTGCCAGGCGCGGACCGGGAACTCGAGGCTGACCAGCCAGGCGCCAGAGCGCATCTCGGCCGCCGCCTTCTCGGCGGCACGCGGCATGGTCTCGGGGCGCTGGAACAGATAGACCAGGTCGAGGCCGGACCAGTCGGCACTCCAGAGACTCGCGCGGCGCACCTCGGCGAAGGGGCAGCGCCAGCGACAGGCGAGGGCCAGCGGCCAGCTCCATTCGATCCCGGCAAGGCGCGCCTGCGGATACTCGGCATGCAGGGCCTGCAGGCCCTGGCCCAGCCCGCAGCCGGCATCGAGCACCCGAGCGCCCGCGGGCAGCGGCAGCGCAGCCGCCAGCCCGGCGAGCGCTCCCTCGGGCGTGGGAAAGATCGGCGCATCGCGCCAGGCGTTGATCGGGTAGACGAGCAGCAGCAGCGCGAGCGGCGCGAGCCATGCCATCGCCGGCACGCCACCGGTGCTCATCGCGAGCAGACCGGCCGACAGGGGAAATCCGGCGGCGATGAAGGCCCGACGCCATGCGGTGTCGCCCGCGAAGGCGGCCAGCACGCCGGCCAGGGTGGCAGCAGGCAGGGCCCAGACCGGCGTCACCCCCAGCGCCCGCAGGCCGAAGAAGACCGACCACGCGAGCGCCCAGCCCAGCACCGCCGGCAGGGGCCAGCGCAGCCGCGCGCGGCGGGAGCGCTCAGCCGCCACGGGCGCGGCGGGAAGAATCAGCCGCCATGGGCGCGGATGGCGCGCGCACCGGCCGCGCCGCGCCGCCGGCGTCTAGAAGGGGATGTCGTCGTCGACATCGCTGAACGTGGGCGCGGGAGGCCGCGCACGCGGGGCCGCCCGGCCACCGCCACCGCCCCCACCGCCGCCACCCCCACCGCCCCCGCTGGCCACCGGTTCGCGGGTGTAGCCGCCGCCGTCGCCGTCCATCGACGCGCCGCCGCCACCGCCCTCGCGCGAACCGAGCAGCTGCATCTCCTCGGCGATGATCTCGGTGGTGTAGCGCTCCTGGCCGTCCTTGTCGGTCCATTTGCGGGTCTTCAGGCGCCCCTCGACATAGACCGCACGGCCCTTCTTCAGGTACTCGCCCGCGATCTCGGCGAGGCGGTCGTAGAAGACCACCCGGTGCCACTCGGTTTCCTCGCGGCGCTCGCCGCTGGCCTTGTCCTTCCAGTTGCGGGTCGTGGCGATCGAGACGTTGCAGATCGCGCCACCGTTGGGGCTGTAGCGGGTTTCGGGGTCGCGCCCGAGGTTCCCGACCAGGATCACCTTGTTGACCGAAGCCATCTCACCCTCTCTCCTGCGCGCCCGCGGGGGACGCGCCCTGTGTTGCGTTGCCCTGCGCGGCCGCCATGACGCCCCCGCGCCCGGGCCAGCGTTTCTGGCCGACCGCGGCCAGGAACCATACCACCACCAGTGCGGCGCAGACCGCCAGCACGGCCGCCGGCCCGAGGCGCGCCAGCACCCACCCGCCGGCGGCGCCGCCGGCGAACATGCCCACCGACTGCACGGTGTTGTAGACACCGAGCGCCGCACCGCGGGCATCGGCCGGAGCCATCCGCGAGACCAGCGAGGGCAGCGTCGCCTCGAGCACATTGAACGCCGTCAGGTACAGGGTCATCAAGCCCACCAGAAGGACTAGGCCCGAGGGCTCGGCCATCAGCGCGAGCAGGACGGCAAGCAGCACGAGGATCGCGCCGGCAAAGACCGGGCGCAGGCGCCCCTGCCGCTCGCCCCAGCCGAGCGGTGCGAGCATCAGCAGCAGCGAGCCCACCACCGCGACGAGATAGAGCGGCGCATGCTGCGCGAGCGGCACGCCGGCGCGCTCGACCAGCCAGGTGGGCACGATCATGAAGAAGGCGATCTGCACCGCGTGCAGGGTGAACACCCCGATGTTCAGCCGCAGCAGGTCGGGCGTGGTGATGAGGACCGGCAGCGGGGTGACGCGGGCCGGCGCTTCGCGGCGCGGCGCCGGCGGAACAACCCACACCGTGACCGCCACTGCGGCGAGCGCGAGCGCGGCGGTGAGCTCGAACAGGCCGCGCAGCCCGGCCAGCGCGACCAGCCAGGGCGCGGCCACCAGCGTGAACGCGAAGGCGAGCGCCACCGAGGCACCGATCAGGGCCATCGCCTTGGTGCGCTGCGAGTCGCGGGTGCTGTCGGCGACCAGCGCGGTGACCGCGGCCGACACCGCGCCGGCGCCCTGCAGGGCGCGCCCGATGATCACCCCGACCACGCTGTCGGCGAAGGCGGCCACGACGCTGCCGGCGGCGAAGACGAGCAAACCGGCCACGATGACGGGCTTGCGGCCGAGCCGGTCGGAGGCGATGCCCAGCGGCAACTGCAGCAGCGCCTGCACCAGGCCGTAGGCCCCGAGCGCGATGCCCACCAGCGTGGGATCGTCGCCGCCGGGCATGCGGCGCGCCTCGACCGCGAACACCGGCAACAGCATGAACAGGCCGAGCATGCGCAGGCCGAACACCGCCGCCAGCGCGATGCTGGCGCGGCGCTCCTGGCGGGTCATGGGGTCGGCGGAGGCTGCCATGGATGGCGGGTGCGAAGGACGCGGCGGGCAACGGGCTATGGTAATCGATCGCCCGGCCGGCACCCGCACCCGGCGAGCCGCTCGGCGTTATAGTTGCCGATTGCCCTCGCGGCGGCCGGGCGCCGCCAGCCCCGAATGGACCTGATCCGCATCCGCGGCGCGCGCACCCACAACCTCAAGGACATCTCGCTCGAGCTGCCCCGCAACCGCCTCGTGGTGATCACCGGGCTGTCGGGCTCGGGCAAGTCGTCGCTCGCCTTCGACACCCTGTACGCGGAAGGCCAGCGGCGCTACGTCGAATCGCTGTCCACCTATGCGCGCCAGTTCCTGCAGCGGATGGACAAGCCCGACGTCGACCTGATCGAGGGGCTCTCGCCGGCGATCTCCATCGAGCAGAAGGCCACCAGCCACAACCCGCGCTCCACCGTCGGCACGGTCACCGAGATCCACGACTACCTCCGGCTGCTGTACGCGCGCGCCGGCACGCCGTACTGCCCCGACCATCCCGAGCTGCCGCTGGAGGCGCAGACGGTGGCACAGATGGTCGACGCCACGCTCGCGCGCCCCGAAGGGGCCCGGCTGATGATCCTCGCCCCGGTGCGCTCGGCGCGGCGCGGCGAGCACGCCGAACTGCTCGAGGACCTGCGCGCGCAGGGCTTCGTGCGCGTGCGCGTTCGCACCGAAGGTCTCGATGCCGAGCCGCGCGTGCTCGACCTCGACGAGGGCGCCGCGGCGCTGTCGCGCAGCCACCGGCACTCGATCGATGTGGTCGTCGACCGCATCCGCGCGGGTCAGGGCATCGGCCAGCGCCTTGCCGACTCCTTCGAGACCGCGCTGCGCCTGGGCCAGGGCCGCGCGATGGTCGCCGACCTCGACAGCGGCGACGAGCAGGCCTTCTCGAACCGCTACGCCTGCCCGTCTTGCGGCCACGCGCTACCCTCGCTCGAGCCGCGGCTCTTCTCGTTCAACAACCCGCAGGGCGCCTGCCCGGCCTGCGAGGGCCTGGGGCAGGTGAGCTTCTTCGATCCGCGCCGGGTGGTCGAGTTCCCGTCGCTGTCGCTGGCGGCCGGCGCGATCCGCGGCTGGGACCGCCGCAACGCCGTGGCCTTCGACACGCTGAGCAGCCTTGCCGCCTTCTACGGCTTCGACGTCGACACGCCCTTCGAGGCGCTGCCCGAGGCTGTGCGTGGCGTGGTGCTGCACGGCTCGGGCAGCCAGGCGCTGCCGTTCTCGCACGGCACCGACGGCGGCCGCCCGATCGTGCGCACGCGCCCCTTCGAGGGCGTCATCCCGAACCTCGAGCGGCGCTGGAAGGAATCCGACTCGCCGACCGTGCGCGAGGAACTCGCCCGGCTGCGCTCGGTACGCGCCTGCCCGGCCTGCGAGGGCACGCGCCTGCGCGTGGATGCGCGCCACGTGCGCGTCGGCCCGCGGGGCGCCGACCAGCCGATCGGCACGGTGTCGGGCTGGACGCTGCAGGAGGCCGCGCGCTGGTTCGCGGGCCTCACGCTGCCGGGACACCGCGCCGCGGTGGGCGAGCGCATCGGGCGCGAGATCCTCGGGCGCCTGCGCTTCCTGAACGACGTCGGGCTGGGCTACCTGTCGCTCGACCGCGCGGCCGACACGCTGTCGGGCGGCGAGTCGCAGCGCATCCGGCTGGCCTCGCAGATCGGCTCGGGCCTCACCGGCGTCATGTACGTGCTCGACGAGCCCTCGATCGGCCTGCACCAGCGCGACAACGACCGGCTGATCGGCACGCTGCGCCACCTTCGCGACCTCGGCAACTCGGTGCTGGTGGTCGAGCACGACGAGGATGCGATACGCGCCGCGGATCATGTCGTCGACATGGGTCCGGGCGCCGGCGAGCATGGCGGACGCGTGATCGCGCAGGGCTCGCCCGAGGAGGTCGCCGCCAGCCCCGAGTCGCTCACCGGCCGCTACCTGTCGGGCGCGCTCGCGATCGCGGTGCCGTCGGCGCGCACCCGGCCCGGCGAGCGCTGGATCACGGTGCGCGGGGCGCGCGGCCACAACCTGAGGGACATCGAGGTCGCCGTCCCGGTCGGGCTGATGGTCTGCGTCACCGGCGTGTCGGGCTCGGGCAAGTCCACGCTGGTCAACGACACGCTGCTGGCGGCCGCCGCGCGGCGACTGCACGGCGGCGGCGCGGAACCGGCGGCTCACGACCGTATCGACGGCCTCGAGCACATCGACAAGGTGATCGCGGTCGACCAGAGCCCCATAGGCCGCACGCCACGCAGCAACCCGGCCACCTACACCGGGCTGTTCACGCCGATCCGCGAACTGTTCGCCGAAACCCCGGTGGCGCGCGAGCGCGGCTACGGTGCCGGGCGCTTCTCCTTCAACGTGCGCGGCGGCCGCTGCGAGGTCTGCGAGGGCGACGGCGTGATCCGCGTCGAGATGCACTTCCTGCCGGACATGTACGTGCCCTGCGAGGCCTGCGGCGGCAGCCGCTACGGGCGCGAGACCCTCGAGGTGCTCTACAAGGGCCGCAGCATCGCCGAGGTGCTTGCGATGACCGTCGAGCAGGCGAACGACTTCTTCGCGAGCGTGCCGCTGGTGCAGCGCCGGCTGCAGACGCTGATCGATGTCGGCCTGGGCTATGTCCGGCTGGGCCAGAGCGCCACCACGCTGTCGGGCGGCGAGGCGCAGCGCGTCAAGCTCTCGCAGGAGCTGTCGCGGCGCGACACCGGCAGCACGCTCTATGTGCTCGACGAACCGACCACCGGCCTGCACTTCCACGACATCGCCCTGCTGCTGCGCGTGCTGCACGCGCTGCGCGACGCCGGTAACACCGTCGTCGTGATCGAGCACAACCTCGACGTCATCAAGACCGCCGACTGGGTCATCGACATGGGGCCCGAAGGGGGCGTCGGTGGCGGCCAGGTGGTGGCGGCCGGAACGCCCGAGACGATCGCCGGCGAAGCGGCGAGCCACACCGGGCGCTATCTCGGCCGGGTGCTCGGCGGCGCGGCCTGCGGCCGGTAGTCGGCGAAAGCGGCGAGCACGCGGGCCATCTCGTCGGCGGGCAGCACGGCCGGCTCGCCGTGCTGGCACGCGAGGTGGTACATGCGCGCCAGCGTCTCGACCTCGATCGCGAGCGCGAGCGCCGACTCGAGACTCGCCCCCCAGGCGGCTATCCCGTGGTGGGCCATCAGGCAGGCGCGCCGGCCCTCGAGCGCGGCGAGCACCGCGTCGCTGAGCGCGGGGGTGCCGAAGGTGGCATAGGCCGCGCAGCGGATGTCGGCGCCGCCGGCGACCGCCACCATGTAATGGAAGGCGGGGATGCCGCGGGCCTGCACCGCCGGCAGGCAGGCGAGCGCGGTGGCATGCGGCGGGTGCGCATGGATCACCGCGGCGGCCGCCGGCTGCGCCGCGAGCAGGTCTCGATGGATGCGCCACTCGGAGCTCGGGCGGCGGCCGTCGGCATCGACCACCGCGGGTTGCTCCCCGGCTGCAGGCATCGCATCCGGATCGGCGCCTGCATCGCCCCCGGCGTCGGCCCTCGCGCGCGGCGCCGCCGCGGCCAGCTCGACGGACAGCCACACGATGTCGTCAGGGCGCATCCGGTCGTAGGGCAACGCCGACGGGGTGACCAGCAGGCCGGCACGCGCGCCGCGGTCCCAGCGCAGCGAGGCGTTGCCGGCCTTGCCCTGGTTGACGCCGTGGGTCTCGAGTGCGCGGCAGGCGGCGATCAGCGCCGCGCGGGCCTCGTCCTCGGTGGCGAAGGCCGGGTCGTGGGCGGGTCCCTGCACGACGTTCATGCGCCGGCCCGCGCGAGCAGTCGGGCCAGCGCCTGCGGCTGCGCCGCGCAGGGCCCGTGCTCGGTGACCAGGGCGTCGACCAGCCGCGCCGGCGTGACGTCGAAGGCGGGATTGAAGGCGGGCGACCCCTCGGGCAGCAGCCGCACGTCGACGATCCGACCGTCGGACGCCCGGCCGCGGATCGTCGCGACCTCGACGGGGTCGCGCGCCTCGATCGGGATCGCGTCGCCGTCGGGTGCGCGCGGGTCGATCGTCGAGACCGGACAGGCGACGAAGAAGGGCACGCGGTTGTCGCGCGCGGCCAGCGCCTTCAGGTAGGTGCCGATCTTGTTGGCGACATCGCCGTTCATCGCGACACGGTCGCAGCCGACGATCACCGCGTCGACGCGGCCCTCGCGCATCAGCTGCCCGCCGGCGTTGTCGGCGATCACGGTGTGCGGCACGCCGCGCTCGCCGAGCTCCCAGGCGGTGAGGCTGGCGCCCTGGTTGCGCGGCCGCGTCTCGTCGACCCAGACATGGAGCGGCACGCCGGCCTCGTGCAGCGCGTACATCGGCGCGAGCGCGGTGCCGTGGTCGAGCGTGGCCAGACGCCCGGCATTGCAGTGAGTCAGCAGCTGCAGCGCGCGTCCGGGCCGCGCCAGCGGCGCGAGCAGCGTCGCCCCGTGACGGCCGATCGCGGCGTTGCAGGCGGCGTCCTCGTCGCACAGCGCGATCGCCTCGCGACGCGCGGCATCGGCGCGCGCCGCCGGCGGCAGCGATCGCACCGCGTCGCGCACCCGCTCGAGGGCCCAGCGCAGGTTGACGGCGGTAGGCCGGGTGGCTGCGAGCCGGGCAAAGGCCCCCGCGAGCGTGGCATCGTCGGCGCATGCACGCAGCGCGAGCGCGAGCCCCCATGCGCCCACCGCGCCGATCAGCGGCGCGCCGCGCACCTGCATCGAGGCGATCGCTCGCGCGCAGGCCGCCTCGTCGGCGAGCACGATCACCCGCTGCTCGAAGGGCAGCAGGGTCTGGTCCCAGGTGGCCGGCAGGCCTTGGTCGTCGATCCAGAGGGTGCGAGCCATTGCGCTTTGTCGTGGAGCGGGCACCGGACGGGCGATTAAGCTGCGGGGCGCAGGCACGCCTTGCCCGGGGCACCGGGCATTCTATGCCCATCGTCCACCCGCGCCTGCGGCGCTGTCATCCCGAACCGTCGTCCGTGCCACCTTCATGATCGAGCTCACGCTGCTGTCGGTGTTCCTCGTCGGCCTGCTCGGCGGCCTGCACTGTGCGGGCATGTGCGGCGGTATCGTGGCCGTCATGGGCGCGAACGCCAGTCGGCGGCCGGTGGCGATCCCGCTGCGCGCGGCGACGC
>JBIIHU010000095.1:0-12450 GCA_044235405.1 Burkholderiaceae bacterium | reverse complement strand
CAACCTGCTGGTTGGCCGTGAATTGCAGCGCGAGTATGGCCAGGAGCCGCAGTGCATCCTCACGATGCCGCTGCTCGAGGGCCTCGACGGCGTCGAGAAGATGTCGAAGTCCAAGGGCAACTACGTCGGCATCACCGAGGCTCCCGAGGCGATGTTCGGCAAGCTGATGTCGATCTCCGACACGCTGATGTGGCGGTACTACACGCTGCTGTCCTTCCGGTCGATCGCCGACATCGACGCGCTCCGCGAGTCCTGCGCGCAGGGTCGCAATCCCCGTGACGCCAAGGTCCTGCTGGCGCAGGAGATCGTCGCGCGCTTCCATTCGGCGCAGGCGGCCGAGCAGGCGCTGGCGGCCTTCGAGGCGCGCTTTCGCGACGGAGCGATTCCCGAGGACATCGCCGAGGTCTCGCTTGCCGGCGCGCCGCTGCCGATCGGGCAGGTGCTTCGCGAGGCGCAGCTCGTCGCCTCCGGCTCCGAGGCCATGCGCAACATCGAGCAGGGCGGCGTTCGCATCGACGGCGAGCGCGTCACCGACAAGGGCTTGAAGCTTGCTGCGGGCACCTATGTTCTGCAGGTCGGCAAGCGGCGTTTCGCGCGGGTGACGCTGCGTTGATCGCGCTGCTGCAACGGGTCTCGCAGGCCCGGGTCGTGGTCGAGGGCCAGACGGTGGGCGAGATCGCGCGCGGGTTGCTGGTGCTGTTGTGCGCCGAGCGTGGCGATACCCCGGCTCAGGGTGCGGCACTGCTCGCGAGGCTGCTCGGCTACCGGGTCTTCCCCGACAACGCCGGCCGGATGAATCGCAGCCTTGCCGACCTCGGTGACCCGGCCGGGCTGCTGCTGGTGCCGCAGTTCACGCTGGCCGCCGACACGCGCAGCGGAACCCGGCCGAGCTTCACACCCGCGGCGCCACCCGAGCTCGCGCGGCCGCTCTTCGACGATTTCGTCGGGCGGGCCCGTGCGGCGTTCCCGCGGGTGGCGACCGGCATCTTCGGCGCCGACATGCAGGTGCATCTGGTCAACGACGGTCCCGTCACCTTCTGGCTGAGCGTGCCGCCGCCGGCGGGGGCCGCGTGAGCGCCACCGAACTCATCCTTGTTCGCCATGGCCTGACGGCCTGGAACCGGGAAACCCGCTTCCAGGGCCATATCGACATTCCGCTCGCACCCGAAGGTCACGAGGAGGCCCGCCGCGCCGCCCGTCGCCTCGGCGAGCGCGCGCTCGCGGCGCCGGTGTCGGCGATCTACAGCAGCGACCTCTCGCGTGCCCGCGAGACCGCCGCGCCGATCGCCGAGGCGTTGGGGCTGGTCGTGCGGATCGAGCCCGCGATCCGCGAGCGCCACTACGGCCGATTCGAGGGAATGACCCCGGCCGAGCTCGAGCGCGATTTCGCCGAGCCCTTCGCGCGCTGGCGCGGTCGCGAGCTCGATTTCGAACTGCCCGGTGGCGGCGAGAGCCTGCGTGTCTTTCATCGGCGCGTGTCCGAGGCGCTCGAGGCTCTTGCCGCGCGTCACCCTGGGGAACGGGTGGTCGCCGTCACGCATGGCGGGGTGCTCGATTGCGTGCATCGCATCGCCGCCGGCATCGACCTGGCCGAGCCGCGACGTCTGACGATCCGCAACGCCAGCCTCAACGCGATCGTGCGCGAGCGCAGCGGCTGGCGTGTCCTCGCGTGGGGCGAGGTCGACCACCTCGACTGAGATTCGATAGAATCCGCGCGTCTCGCGCGACTGGCGATCGGGTAGAGCACTACCGGGGAGCGCGAGCCTCGCCGGGCGATGCATTCGCGTCGCCCTTCACTGCGTGTCTGCCGCGCGCCTGGGCAGCCGTTCCTTACCGCATACGGCTGTCGTAGGAGTGATCATGTTCGATCGCAGCAAGACCATCGAGACCGTCGACCCCGAGCTGTGGTCGGCGATTCAGGCCGAGAATCGGCGCCAGGAAGAGCACATCGAGCTCATCGCCTCGGAAAACTACGCCAGCCCCGCGGTCATGGCCGCGCAGGGCGGGCAGATGACCAACAAGTACGCCGAGGGCTACCCCGGCAAGCGCTACTACGGCGGCTGCGAGCATGTCGACGTGGCCGAGCAGCTCGCGATCGATCGGGTGAAGCAGCTCTTCGGGGCGCAGGCTGCCAACGTGCAGCCGCATTCCGGCGCGCAGGCCAACGAGGCGGTGTTCCTCGCCTTCCTGAATCCTGGCGACACGATCATGGGCATGAGCCTGGCCGAGGGTGGCCACCTCACCCACGGCATGCCGCTGAACATCTCGGGCAAGTGGTTCAAGGTGGTGTCCTACGGTCTCGATGCCAACGAGGCGATCGACTACGACCAGATGGAGGCCCGGGCCCGCGAGCACCGCCCCAGGCTGATCATCGCGGGCGCCTCGGCCTACTCGCTGCGCATCGATTTCGAGCGCTTCGCGCGAGTGGCGAAGGAGATCGGAGCGATCTTCATGGTCGACATGGCCCACTACGCAGGCCTGATCGCCGCGGGCGTCTATCCGAACCCGGTGCCGCACGCCGACATCGTCACCTCCACCACCCACAAGAGCCTGCGCGGACCGCGCGGCGGCATCATCCTGATGCGCACCGAGCACGAGAAGGCGATCAATTCCGCGATCTTCCCCGGACTGCAGGGCGGACCGCTGATGCATGTGATCGCGGCCAAGGCGGTCGCCTTCCGCGAGGCACTCGACCCGTCTTTCCGGGACTACCAGCGTCAGGTGATCGCCAATGCCGACGCGCTGGCCCGCACGCTGATCGAACGCGGGCTGCGGATCGTGTCGGGCCGCACCGAGAGCCATGTGATGCTGGTCGATCTGCGCGCCAAGCGCATCACCGGCAAGGCCGCCGAGGCGGTACTCGGGCGCGCGCACATCACCTGCAACAAGAACGCGATCCCGAACGATCCCGAAAAGCCCTTCGTGACCAGCGGCATCCGCCTCGGCTCGCCCGCGATGACCACGCGCGGCTTCGGTACCGCCGAGGCCGTGAAGGTGGGGCACCTGATCGCCGACGTGCTCGATGCGCCCGACGACGAGTCGCGCCTTGCCGCGGTGCGCGCGCAGGTGGCCGGGCTCACCGCGCGCTTCCCGGTCTATCGCTAGTCCTCGGCCGCGCCGGCGATGCGCTGCCCCTTCTGCGACCATGCCGACACGCAGGTGATCGACACCCGCACGTCGGAAGAGGGCGATGCCATTCGGCGTCGGCGGCGCTGCGCGAACTGCGACAAGCGCTTCACCACCTACGAGCGCATCGAGCTGTCGATGCCGGCGGTGGTGAAGAAGAACGGCTCGCGCGCCGAGTACGACAGCCGCAAGCTGCGCGCCTCGCTGCAGCTGTCGCTGCGCAAGCGCCCGGTGGGGCTGGAGCAGGTCGATGCGGCGGTGCACCGCATCGAGGACAAGCTGCTGTCGCTCGGCCTGCGCGAGGTGGCGAGCGAGCGCATCGGCGAGCTCGTGATGCGCGAGCTTCGTCGCCTCGACAAGGTGGCGTACATCCGCTTCGCGTCGGTCTACCGCAGCTTCGAGGACGTCGACGAGTTCGCCGACGCGGTGCAGGAACTCAAGCCGCGGCGCGGACGCTGAGGCTGCCACCACAGCCCGCGCCACACCGGGCGGACCCGCTGGCTGCTCAGCGGCCAGCGGCCACGGCCGCCTGCCGGATCTGGTCCATCGTGAGGTTCGGCGTGATCGCCTGCGGATCGACGCGCAGGTGCAGCAGGGCGGGGCGGCGCTCGTCGCGCGCGACCGCGAGGGCCCGTGCGAGCGCCGGGCCGAAGGCGGCGGTTTCGGTGACGCGCTCGCCATGGCCGCCGAAGGCCTGCGCGTACTGGACGAAGTCCGGGTTGGCCAGCGCGCTGCCCAGGACCCTGCCCGGGAATTCGCGTTCCTGGTGCATGCGGATCGTGCCGTACATCCCGTTGTCGAACACGATGACCACGAGCCCCGCGCCGTACTGCGCTGCGGTCGCGAGTTCCTGGCCGGTCATCAGGAAGTCGCCGTCGCCCGCGAAGCAGATCACGCAGCGTTCCGGCTGGGCGATGGCGGCGGCCACCGCGGCTGGCACCCCCATGCCCATCGCACCCGAGGTCGGGGCGAGCTGCGATCGGGTCTGAGCGCCACCGGCTTCGTCGTCGCCAGCCGCGCGACCGTCGGCGAGCGTGCGCGCCGACACCGGGGCGTAACGCCAGAACCGATGCGCCCAGGTGGCGAAGTTGCCCGCCCCGTTGGTGACGATCGCATCCGGCGGCGCGAGTTCGCGGAGCGTCTGCACGCACTGCCAGAGGTCGAGCGCGGGGGCCAGCGCCGCCATCGCGGGCGGGCGCTGCTGCCAGGCTTCATAGTCGGCCCGCGCCTGCGCGACCTGCCCTGCCCAGCCCGAGGCGTCGACCTCGATGTCCGCGAGCGCCTCGGCGATCTCGGGCATGCCGGCGTTGATCATCATCGCGGTCTGGTAGACCCGGCCGAGTTCCTCGGCGCCCGCGTGGACGTGGATGATCGGCTGGCGCGGCACCGGCACGTCGAAGAGCGTGTAGCCGGAGGTGGTCATTTCGCCAAGGCGCGGACCGAGCACGAGGATCAGGTCGGATTCACGGATGCGCGCGGCCAGCTTCGGGTTGATGCCGATCCCGACGTCGCCAGCGTAGTGCGGATGCCGGTTGTCGAACACATCCTGGTTGCGGAAAGCGCAACCCACCGGCAGGCGGTTGCGCTCGGCGAAGGCCTGCAGCTGCGCGACAGCGCGCGGCGTCCAGCCACCACCCCCGGCGATCACGAAGGGCCTGCGGGCCGAGGCCAGGCGGGCGCGAAGCTGTGCGAGCTGCGAGGGCGAGGCGGCGGCCCGTACCGGCTGGTAGCGCGCGGTGTCGGCGACGACGGCACGCTGCGTCAGCATGTCCTCGGGCAGCGCGAGCACCACCGGGCCCGGGCGACCGCTGGTGGCCGTCTGGAAGGCATGCAGCAGGTACTCAGGGATCCGGTCGGCCCGGTCGATCTGCGCGACCCACTTGGCCATCTGGCCGAACATCCGCCGGTAGTCGATCTCCTGGAAGGCCTCGCGCTCGATGCAGTCGTTGCCGACCTGACCGATCAGCATGATCAGCGGGGTGGAGTCCTGGAACGCGGTGTGCACGCCGATCGAGCCGTTGGTGGCGCCCGGCCCGCGCGTCACCATCAGGATCCCGGGCCGGCCGGTCAGCTTGCCATAGGCATCGGCCATGAACGACGCGCCGCCCTCGTGGCGGCAGATCACGAAGCGGATGCGCTCGCGATGGTGGTAGAGCCCGTCGAGCACCGCGAGATAGCTCTCTCCAGGCACCCCGTAGATGGTGTCCACGCCATGCACGGCAAGCGCGTCGGCGAGGATGTGGCCGCCGCTGCGGGCGGCCGGTGTGGCTTGGGCGGTATCGGTCATCGAAGGCTCCTGCGGCGGATCGGCGGGCAGTGTAGCCGAGGGCTTTCCGGCTCGCCGCTACAATCGTGCCGCGATGTTCACCGAGGCCGACCACCATCACATGAGCCGGGCGCTGGCACTGGCCGAGCGGGGGCTTTTCACCACGACCCCCAACCCTCGCGTGGGGGCTGTCGTGGTGCGCGATGGCGAGGTGGTGGGCGAGGGCTGGCATCGTCGCGCCGGCGAGGGGCATGCCGAGGTGCTCGCGCTGGCGCAGGCTGGCGATCGCGCCCGCGGCGCCACCGTATATGTCACCCTCGAGCCATGCAGCCATTTCGGGCGCACGCCGCCCTGCGCCCAGACGCTGGTTCAGGCCGGTGTCGCGCGGGTCGTCGCGGCGATGCAGGATCCCAATCCGGCCGTCAACGGTCGCGGGCTCGCGATGTTGCGCGATGCCGGCATCGAGGTGCGCTGCGGGTTGCTCGAGGCACGCGCCGTCGAGCTCAACATCGGCTTCGTGTCGCGCATGAGCCGCGGGCTGCCATGGGTACGCATGAAGATCGCGGCCAGCCTCGATGGCCGAACCGCGCTGCACGATGGTCGAAGCCAGTGGATCACCGGGCCGCAGGCGCGTGCCGATGGCCATCGCTGGCGTGCCCGAGCCTGTGCGGTGCTCACCGGCATCGGCACCGTTCGCGACGACGACCCGCGTCTGACCGTCCGCGAGGTGGCCACCGATCGCCAGCCGCTGCGGGTGCTGGTCGACTCGCGGCTCCAGGTCGACGCCCACGCGAAGCTCCTGCAGGGAGGCGCGCTCGTCGCCTGTGCCGTGGTCGACGACGAGCGCAGCCGCGAGCTCGCCGATCGCGGCTGCGAACTGCTGCACCTGCCCGGCCCCGGGGGCAAGGTGGATCTGCCGGCGCTGATGCGAGCGCTGGCGAGTCGCGGCATCAACGAAGTGCATGTCGAGGCGGGCTTCCGTCTCAATGGATCGCTGGTTCGCGAGGGCTGCGTCGACGAACTCCTCGTGTATCTGGCGCCCAGCCTGATCGGCGATGCCGCGGGCATGGTCGATCTGCCGGGTCTGCCCAACCTCGATGCGCGCCGGCGCCTGCGTTTCCACGATATCGAGCGCGTCGGCGACGACCTCCGCGTGCTCGCCCGTTTCGTCGACAGCTGATTCAGGCGGGCCTGCTCGTGCTCGCCCGCCGGCCGCTGTCGCCATCCCCCAACCATCGATCGTATCCCGAGGAATCCAACCATGTTCACCGGCATCGTCGCGGCGGTCGGCCGCATCGAGAGCAGGCAGCCCCTGGGCGACGGCTTTCGACTGCGCGTTCACGCAGGCACGCTCGATCTGGGCGATGTCGCGGTCGGCGACTCGATCGCCATTCAGGGTGCCTGCATGACCGCGGTCGTCGTGGCGCCCCCGCACTTCGAGGTCGAGGTGTCGCGCGAGAGTCTCGATCGCACGGTCGGCCTCGATCGCGACGGCGAGGTCAATCTCGAGAAGGCGCTGCGACTGAGCGATCGCCTGGGCGGGCACCTGGTCTCGGGTCATGTCGACGGCCTGGGCACGGTCGCGCGCTTCGAGCAGGTGGCCGAGAGCTGGCGGCTCGACATCGCGGTGCCCGCGGCGCTGGCGCGCTACTTCGCCTACAAGGGCTCGGTCACCGTGAACGGGGTCAGCCTGACCGTCAACTCGGTGGTCGACGATCCGCAAGGCTGCACGATCAGCATCAACCTCATCCCGCACACCATCGCCGTGACCACGCTGCGGCAGCTGGCCGGGGGGGATCGCGTGAACCTCGAGGTCGACCTGATCGCCCGCTACGTCGAGCGGATGCTGCGCGACGGATCGCCGGCGCCGCGCTGAGTCCGGACCCGCCGATCGGCCGGTCGCGGTGACCGCGGGGTAGAATGGGGCCATGGCTCTGTCATCGATCCCCGAAATCCTCGCCGAGTTCCGCGCCGGACGCATGGTCATCCTCGTCGACGAGGAAGACCGCGAGAACGAAGGCGACCTCGTCCTCGCGGCCGACTTCGTCACGCCCGAGGCCATCAACTTCATGGCCCGCTTCGGGCGCGGCCTCATCTGCCTGACGCTGACCGAGGAACGCTGTCGCCGTCTCGAGCTGCCGCTGATGACCGCCAGCAACGGTGCGCGTACCGGCACCAACTTCACGGTCTCGATCGAGGCCGCCGAGGGCGTGACCACCGGCATCTCGGCCGCCGATCGGGCCCGCACGGTCGCCGCCGCCGTGGCACGCAACGCGCGGGCCGAGGACATCGTCCAGCCCGGCCACATCTTTCCCCTGATGGCCCGGCCAGGCGGCGTGCTCGCGCGGGCCGGCCACACCGAGGCCGGCTGCGACCTCGGCTCGCTCGCGGGCCTCACGCCGGCTGCCGTGATCTGCGAGATCATGAACGAAGACGGCACGATGGCCCGTCTGCCGGATCTCGTCGAGTTCGCCCGCCAGCATCAGCTGAAGATCGGCGCGATCGCCGATCTCATCCAGTACCGCAGCGCGACCGAGACACTGGTCGAGCGCCTCTCGACGCGTCGGGTCGACACCGCGCACGGCCCCTTCGAGCTGACGCTGTTTCGCGACAAGCCGACCGGCCAGCCGCATCTCGCGCTGATGCTGGGCAACCCGGCCGACCACGCCGAGACCCTGGTTCGCGTGCATGAGCCGACCACGCTTCTCGACCTCATCGATACCTCGCGCGGCACGCATGCCTGGAGCGTTCACCGGGCTCTCGCCACGATCCGCGCGCGCGGCCACGGCGTGCTGGTCATGCTCAACGCGGCGGTGCCTGCCGAAGGTATCTTCGCGCAGGGCGAACTGATGGCGCAGCTCGCCAGCGGCCACGGCGTGCGCCGGCGCACCACCAAGTTCGACATGCGCACCTACGGCACCGGTGCGCAGATTCTCAAGGAGCTGGGCGTGCGTCGCATGCGACTGCTGACCTCGCCGCGCAAGCTGCCCAGCGTGACCGGTTACGACCTCGAGATCGTCGGCTACGAGACCGGCGAGACAGGCGAAGGATGAGCGTGGACATATTCGATGCGGGAACCGACGGCGAAGGCCTGCGGATCGGGGTGGTGCAGGCTCGCTTCAACGAGCCGGTATGCGCGGCGCTGCGCGAGGCCTGCCTCGAGCTGCTGCTGCGGCTCGGTGTCGGCGAGGATGACATCTTCGTCTGCACGGTGCCCGGTGCGCTCGAGATCCCGCTGGCGCTCCAGAAGCTCGCCCGGACCGGCGAGTTCGATGCGCTGATCGCGCTCGGTGCGGTCATTCGCGGCGAGACCTATCACTTCGAGGTCGTCTCCAACGAGAGCGCAGCCGGCGTTGCGCGTGTTTCGCTCGACTTCTCCATCCCCATCGCCAACGCGATCCTCACCACCGAGGACGACGATCAGGCGATGGTGCGCGCGGCCGAGAAGGGTGCGGACGCCGCTCGCGTTGCCGTCGAGATGGCCAATCTCACCGCGTCGATCGCCACGCTCGGCGGCGGCGCCGACCTCGACGCCGACGAGGACGACTGATGGCGCAGCGGCCAGCTGGCGCGGTCGGGGCCGTTCGCCCGGCGCAGCGCAGCGCCAGGCGCCGCTCGCGAGAGCTCGCGGTGCAGGGGCTTTACCAGTGGCTCGTTGCCCGCGAGGACGCTGGCGCGATCGAGGCGCATCTGGCTGAGGCGCCCGAGTTCGGCAAGGCCGACCGCGGGCACTTCAGCGCGCTGCTGCACGGCGCGATCCGCGACCTCGACACCCTCCACGAGGCGCTCGAGCCGGCGCTCGACCGCACGCTGGCCGAGCTCAGCCCCGTCGAGCATGCCACGCTGCTGGTTGGCGTCTTCGAGCTGGCCAGGCACCCCGAAATACCTTATCGGGTGGTGATCAACGAGGCGGTCGAGCTCGCCAAGACCTTTGGCGGCACCGACGGCTTTCGCTACGTCAATGGCGTGCTGGATCGCGTTGCAACCCGCCTTCGGTCCGTGGAGGTCGCGGCCCGCCGTCCATGAGCCGCGGCTCGCGCTCGCGATCCCGATTTGCGTCGATGGCGACAAGTACCACCGCAGCCGGCTCGGGCGGGGAATTCGAGCTCATCGCCCGGCACTTCGGCAGAGCATCCGCGCGCGGCGCGCGTCTGGGGATCGGCGACGACTGCGCACTGCTCGGCGATCTGCCGCCGGGCGAATGCCTTGCGGTGAGCACCGACATGCTGGTGGCTGGCCGGCACTTCTTCGACGATGTCGAGCCCGGAGCCCTTGGCTGGAAGGCGCTCGCGGTCAATCTCTCCGATCTCGCTGCGATGGGCGCCCGCCCGATGGCGTGCACGCTCGCGCTCGCGCTGCCGGCCATCGACGATCGCTGGCTGGGCGCCTTCGCCGAGGGGCTGCTGGGCCTTGCAGCATGTCACGGCTGCGAACTGGTCGGCGGTGACACCACCCGCGGACCGCTGGTCATCTCGATCACGGTCCTGGGCAGCGTTGCGCCCGCACTCGCGCTGCGTCGGGATGCGGCGCGCGCCGGCGACGATCTCTGGGTTTCGGGGCCGCTCGGCGCCGCCGCCTGGGCGGTCGCACGAGGGCTCGCCGGCGAGCCGCTGCCGCCCGCGCACCCGGCGCGACAGCGGCTCGAGCGGCCGCAGCCGCGGGTCGACCTGGGGCGCGCGCTGCTTGGCGTGGCCCGTGCCGCGATCGATCTTTCCGATGGTCTGCTCGGCGACCTCGGACATGTCTGCGAGCGCTCCGGTGTCGGGGCTCGGCTGGACTGGCCGGCGATCCCGGTGGCCGAGTGTCTTGCGGAACTGCCGCTGCGCGAGCGGCTCGCGCACGCGTTGGCCGGCGGCGACGATTACGAACTGCTTTTCACCGCGCCCGTGCAGGCGCGCGCTACCATCGAGGCGATGGCGCTCGTGGACGCGTCGAGCGGCGCGGCCGTGGCGCCGGTGCGCGTGGGCAAACTGGTGGCCGAGCCCGGCATCGTGCTGCTCGACGAACAGGGCACCGCGATGCCACTCGACGGCCTGGCCGCCTTCGATCACTTTCGCTGAGCCAGGCGTAGGGGCGGCCGCGCGCCTCGCCGAACCGCGTGCGCGCCACCGCGCCACCGCTCCTTGCCGAATCCCAGGGCCGATCCGAACCTTCCCCGACCCCGATGTCAGCACCAGCCAGGCCGGATTTCGCCTTCATGCGCCCGCGCGCCGCGCGCTGGCTGGCGCTGGGTTTCGGCAGCGGGCTGGCACCAGTCGCCCCGGGTACCGTGGGCACGCTGTGGGCGTGGGTGGCGTGGCTCGCGCTGCTTGCACCGCTTGGCGGGGCCGCGCAGCTCGCGGCCATCGTCGCGGGACTCGCGATCGGCCCCTGGGCGTGCCGCCGCACCGCCGACGACCTCGGGGTCCAGGATCACGGGGCGATCGTCTGGGACGAGATCGTCGCCTTCTGGATCGTGCTGGCGATCCTGCCGGCGACCCTCGGCTGGCAGCTTGCGGGCTTCGTGCTCTTTCGGCTGCTCGATGCCCTGAAGCCGCCACCGATCGGGTGGCTGGACCGTCGTGTGAGCGGCGGTATCGGCGTGATGCTCGACGATCTCGCGGCCGCCTTCGGCACGCTGCTGATCCTCGCGGTGTTCAGGGCCTGGGGATGAAGCCCATCGGCGCCGGTCGCAGACTTGCGGGAGGAAGGAATGTCGCTGGGCATCGATGACGCGGGGGTGACGGCGCTTGCCGCGAGGCTCGGCAGGAGCCTCGCCGCCGAGGGGCGGATGATCGCCACGGTCGAGTCCTGCACCGGTGGCCTGATCGCGCAGGCGCTTACCGAGACGCCCGGTTCGAGCCAGTGGTTCGATCGCGGCTTCGTCACCTACACCAACGAGGCCAAGACCGAGCTCGTCGGTGTGCCGGCGTCGCTGATCGCGGGTCATGGCGCCGTGAGCGAGCCGGTGGCAAGCGCGATGGCCGAGGGTGCGCTGGCCCGTTCGCGGGCCTGGATCGCGCTCTCGGTCACCGGGATCGCCGGGCCGGGCGGCGGCAGCCCGGCCAAGCCGGTGGGCACGGTATGTTTCGGATGGGCGCTTCCCGATGAACCGGTGCGTGTGCTCACCCGTCGCTTCGAGGGCGACCGGTCTTCGGTGCGTCGGCAGGCCGCAGCCTTTGCCCTCGAGGAGGCGCTTCGCCTGCTGCGGATGGCCCTGCCTGCGAGCGCCGGCCAGCCTTCCGGCAGCCCTGGCGGTCGCTCGGGCGAGGGCGCCTGAGCACCCGATGCGCCCGCCCTCGGACGGAGTATCGTCCAGGCGGTCGAGCCCTTCGCATCGGTCGAAGGTCTGATTGTTTATACAGTATTTCTGTGCGATACTTTTCGGACAGTCAACCGGAAAGCCGCCATGGACAAGGTCATCAAGATGGACGACGCCAAATCCAAGACCGAGCGCGCCAAGGCGCTCACCGCCGCCCTCGCCCAGATCGAGAAGCAGTTCGGCAAGGGTTCCATCATGAAGCTCGCCGATGGCGAGGTCGCCCCCGATATCCAGGTGGTGTCCACCGGCTCGCTTGGCCTCGATATCGCACTTGGTGTGGGCGGTCTGCCTCGCGGCCGGGTCATCGAGATCTACGGGCCCGAGTCCTCCGGCAAGACCACCCTCACGCTGCAGGTCATCGCCGAGATGCAGCAGCTCGGTGGCACCTGCGCCTTCATCGATGCCGAACATGCGCTCGATGTCCAGTACGCAGCCAAGCTCGGGGTCAATCTCGCCGATCTCCTGGTTTCCCAGCCCGATACCGGTGAACAGGCCCTCGAGATTGCCGATGCCCTGGTGCGAAGCGGCTCGGTCGATCTCATCGTCATCGACTCCGTGGCCGCGCTCACGCCCAAGGCCGAGATCGAAGGCGAAATGGGCGATGCGTTGCCCGGCTTGCAGGCGCGTCTGATGTCGCAGGCGCTGCGCAAGCTTACCGGCACCATCAAGCGCACCAACAGCATGGTGATCTTCATCAACCAGATCCGCATGAAGATCGGCGTCATGTTCGGCAACCCCGAAACCACCCCCGGGGGTA
>JBIIHU010000094.1:0-12459 GCA_044235405.1 Burkholderiaceae bacterium | reverse complement strand
GCCGGCTCCGACCTGCAGTCGATCCGCACGACCGCGCTGCGCGACGGCGACCACTATGTGATCAACGGCTCCAAGACCTACATCACCAATGGCTACAACAGCGATCTGGTGATCGTCGTGGCCAAGACCGACCCGAACCTCGGCGCCAAGGGCACCAGTCTCATCCTGGTGCCGGCCGATGCGCCGGGCTTCTCCAAGGGCCGTCGCCTGAAGAAGCTCGGCCTGAAGGCGCAGGACACCTCGGAGCTCTTCTTCGACAACGTGCGCGTGCCGGTCACCAACCTGCTCGGTCGCGAGGGCGAGGGATTCATCTGCCTGATGCAGGAGCTGCCCTGGGAGCGGCTGATGATCGCGCTGCGCGCGGTCGCGGCGGCCGAGGCGGCGGTCGACTGGACCGTCGACTACGTCCGAAACCGCAAGGCCTTCGGCAAGCCGGTGTTCGACTTCCAGACCACGCGTCACAAGCTCGCCGAGTGCCGCACCCAGGTGCAGGTGGGCCGCGCCTTCGCCGACCAGTGCCTGGAGGCGGTGCTCGAGAACCGGCTCGACGTCGCGACCGCGGCGATGGCCAAGTACTGGTGCACCGAGATGCAGTGCAAGGTGGTCGACGAGTGCGTGCAGCTGCACGGTGGCAGCGGCTACATGCTCGAGTACCCGATCACGCGGGCCTACGCCGATGCGCGGGTGCAGCGCATCTACGGCGGCACCAGCGAGATCATGAAGGAAGTGATCGCGCGCACGCTGTAGGGCCGGCGCCCGGCGCAGCACCCCAGGTGCGTTCGCACCAGCGCGCCACGGCCTCGCGCTGCGCGGGGCTAAGGTGCAGCCCGAGCTTGCTGCGCCGCCACAGCACGTCGTCGGCGCAACCCGCCCATTCCGCGCGTTGCAGGTGGTCCAGCTCGGCCTCGTGCAGGCCGGGCGCCACTTCCTCGCCCTGTGGTGCCTCGAGCAGCGCGAGCGCCTGCGCGCCGTAGGCGCGCGCCAGCCGCGTGCGGCGCGCAGGCGCCACCTCGGGATGACGCCGGCCGAGCTCTGCGACGAAGGCCGCGAAGTCGGCATCGGGACGCCCGGTCGGCCGGATCGCCACCGACAGATCGCCGCCGGGCAGCACCGCGCCGCGGGTCCAGGGCCCGTGCGTCAGGCCCAGCAGCGGCGCGAGCCGATCGGCCGCCTCCTCGGCCAGCAGCCGGAACGTGGTGATCTTGCCGCCCCATACCGACAGCAGCGGCGCATCGGCGCCCGCCGGCGACCCGGGCTCGCGCTCGAGCTCGAGGGCGTAGTCGCGCGTGATGGCGGCCGGATCGCCCGAGTCGTCGTCGAGCAGCGGCCGCACGCCCGAGTAGTGCCAGACCACGTCGGCAGGCACGGGCGGGCGACGCAGGAAGCGCGCGGCCTGCGCGCAGAGATACTCGACCTCGGCGGGTGCGGCGGCGACCGCCTCCAGCGACTCGTGGTGCTCGACGTCGGTGGTGCCGAGCAGCGTGAAGTCGCCCTCGTAAGGGATGGCGAACAGCACCCTGCCGTCGGCGTTCTGGAACAGGTAGGCGCGATCGTGGTCGAACAGCCGGCGCACCACCACATGGCTGCCGCGCACCAGCCGCAGCGCGCGCGGCCGCGGCCGCTCCAGCGCCTCGCCGAGAAACCGCGCCGCCCACGGGCCGGCGGCATTGACGAGCGCGCGGGCGCGCACCACCTCGCGCGCGCCGCCCGGCCCCTCGAGGACGATCCGCCACAGGCCGGCGTCGCGGCGCGCCTGCACGCAGGCGGTCCGCACCCTCACCTGCGCGCCGCGCGCCACCGCGTCGACCGCGCACAACACCACCAGCCGCGCGTCGTCGACCCAGCCGTCGGCGTACTCGAAACCGCGGACGAAGCGCGGCAGAAGCGGCGCACCGGCGGGATCGTCGGCCAGCCGCAGCGAACGCGAGGCCGGCAGCAGCTCGCGGCGCGCGAGGTGGTCGTAGAGGAACAACCCCGCGCGGATCATCCAGGCCGGACGCATCGAGGGATCGTGGGGCATCACGAAGCGCAGCGGCCACATGATGTGGGGCGCGCCGCGCAGCAGCCCCTCGCGCTCGGCCAGCGCCTTGCGCACCAGCCCGAACTCGCGGTGCTCGAGATAGCGCAGGCCGCCATGGATCAGCTTGGTGGAGGCCGACGAGGTGTGGGCGGCGAGATCGTCGCGCTCGACCATCAGCACGCGCGCGCCGCGCCCGGCGAGGTCGCGCGCGATGCCCGCGCCGTTGACCCCGCCGCCGACGACGACGACGTCGAACGGGTCGCCGGCCGCCGCATCGGTCGTGCCGCTCGCGCCCGTCGGGTCCTCCGCCGGCCCGGCCGGGACCGACCCGCCCTGCGGCAGTGCCGCGCGCCCCATCCCCGCCTCGCTCACTCCGGCGTCAGACCCTTGCGCCGGACCACGTCGCGCCAGCGCTCGATCTCGCGGCGCTGGAAATCGGCGAACTCGGCCGGGCGGTTGCCGACCACGTCGAAGCCCTGCTGCGCGAAACGCCCGCGCACCTCCTCGCTCTGCAGCGCCGCGACCAGTTCGGCATGCAGGCGGGCGATCACGTCGCGCGGCATGCCGCGCGGACCCATGAAGGCCTGCCACGAGGTCACGACGAAGCCCGGCACGCCCTGCTCGATGAGGGTGGGCACGTCGGGCAGCTGCGGCCGGCGCGCCTCGCTGGTCACGCCCAGCGCCTTGAGCCGGCCGGCGCGGATATGGGGGACCGCCGCGCCCATGTTCTGGAAGGAGGCGTCGACATTGCCGCCCATCAGGTCGGCCATCGCCGCCGCGCCGCCGCGATAGGGGATGTGCACGCCGAAGGTGTTGGTCTGCAGCTTGAAGAGCTCCGCCGAGAGATGGTCGGACGAGCCCGTGCCCGAGGACGCGTACGACAGCTTGCCGGGGTTGCGGCGGGCGTACTCGATCAGGCCGCGCACATCGCTGACCGGCAGGTTGGGCGCGGCCACCAGCACGTTGGGCGTGGTGACGGCCAGCGTCAGGGGTTCGAGGTCGCGCAGCGGGTCGTAGGGCAGCTTCGGCTGGAGCGCGGTGTTGATGGCAAAGGTGCCGATCGAGCCCACCATGATCGTGTAGCCGTCGGGCGACGAGCGCATCACGTATTCGGCCGCGATCGCACCGTTGGCGCCTGGGCGGTTCTCGACGACCACGTTCTGGCCCAGCGGTCCCTGCATCTTCGCGGCCACGCTGCGCGCGACGATGTCGGAGGAGCCGCCCGCGACGAAGGGCACGACGATGCGCAGCGGCTTGCTCGGCCAGGCCTGGGCGCGCGCAGGCCCGGCCGTGGAGGCGACCAGCAGCGCGCCGGCGCCTCGCAGCAGTACGCGGCGTCTGGCCGTGTCGGGGAAGTTCCGGGCGCGGTCGTCATGCGGGATCATGGGGGTTCTCCTGCGTTGCTGGACGAGGGGCGACGCCGGGTGAGGGGCGGGCCTCGCTTGCGTCGGCGGGGCGATCGAGGGCGATCGGGGCGGCAACCGGCGGGGTCAGCCCGCGAGCGCGAAGGGCGCGGGCTCCATCCCGGCGGCACGGGCGAAGGCCCGGCGCAGCGCCTGCTCGCCCTGCGCGCCGTTCACGCCGACTCTCCCGTTGACCACGAAGAAGGGCACGCCGCCGATGCCGGCGTCGCGCAGCCCCTGGTCGACCCGCGCCACCTCCTCCGCGAGCGACGGGTCGGCGAGAGCCGTGGCCACCGCATCGGGCGCCAGGCCCGCGGCGCTCGCGACCTCGGCCAGCACGGCCGCATCCGACAGGTCGCGTCCCTGCTGGAAATAGGCGGCGAACAGCGCCTCGGCGAGCGCCGACTGCAGCGCCGGCCCGCCCGCCTGCAGCGCGGCGGCGAGCAACGCGTGCGGCCGCAGCGTGTTGGGCTGACGCGCGATGCGATCGAGCGCGAGATCGAGCGCGACCTCCGAGGCGGCCGCGCGGACATTGGCATACAGGCGGCCGGTATCGGCGCTGCCGAACTTCGCGCGCAGGTAGGCGGCGCGCTCGGCGCCGTCCTCGGGCAGCCCGGGATTGAGCTGGAAGGGGTGCCAGACCACCTCGGGCGCCGGCTCCTGCGGGTGTTCGGCGCACCAGGCGGCGACCGCCGCCTCGAGCTGGCGCTTGCCGATGAAACACCACGGACAGACCACGTCCGAGACCACGTCGATGCGCATCGAAATCCTCCCCATCGGCGGCGCACGCCGCTATAGTGCCCGGGCCCCGGCGAAGACCGGCCCGCCCCCGCTGGCGGGGCCCGCGACGACCGCGGGTGCTCAGTCTAACGAGATTCCCGCAGGAGACCTTGCCATGACGATTTCGACCTCTCGCCGCCGCGTCCTCGCCGGCCTCGGTGCCGCCAGCGCGCCGCTGATCGCCAGCACCCCGGCGCAGGCGCAGGCCTGGCCCAACAAGCCGATCCGCATCATCTGCGGCTACCCCGCCGGCGGACTCACCGACATCTTCGCGCGCTCGTACGGGGAGCACATCGGCCAGCGCCTCGGCCAGCAGGTGGTGGTCGAGAACCGCACTGGCGCCGGCGGCTCGATCGCGGCGCAGGCCGTGAAGGCCGCGCCGGCCGACGGCTACACGCTGATGTTCACGATCGCCACGACGATGCTGATGAACCGCGTGCTCTACAAGAGCCTGCCCTACGACGCCGACAAGGACTTCGTGCTGATCTCCAGCATGTACCCCGGGGCGCTGCCGCTGATGGTCAACCGCAACCTCGGCGTGAGCAACCTGAGGGAGTTCGTCGAGTACGCGCGGCGCAACAAGGTGTCGCTCGGCACCTACTCGCCGGGCTCCTTCGCCCACATCACGGTGGCCGAGATCAACCGGATCTTCAAGCTCAACATCGAGGCGGTGCACTACCGCGGCGAGGCGCCGATGTGGCAGGACGTCGCCGCCGGCGTGATCCAGGGCGGCACCGGCAGCACGGCTGCGGCCAACGCGGTGCTGCAGTCGGGCGTGGCGCGCCCGATCGCCGTTCCCGGCACGAAGCGCATGCGCAACCTGCCCGACGTCGCGACCTACGTGGAGCAGGGCGTCACCGACAAGTCCTTCCAGCTCAAGGGCTTCATCTGCATGGTGGGCCCTGCCGGCATGCCGCCCGAGATCGTGCAGAAGCTCTCCGACCTGATGGTCGAGGGCGGCAAGACCGAGCGCGTGCAGAAGATCCTGACCACCTTCGGCATCGACGAGGCCGCGGTCAGCCACCAGGAATTCCGCAAGCTCTACGACGACGAGGGACCGGTCTGGATCTCGCTCGTGAAGAGTCTGGGGTTGACGCCACTGTAAGGACCCCGAGGGCGCCTCCGCGCCCTCATCCCGCGCCGCGCCGCCGCAAGCACCGTCACCAGGACCCGATCCGATGTCCGCCGCCTCACCCGCCCACCGCCACACCCTCGGCGACCTGCTGCGCCGCTCGGCGCGGCGCCTGCCCGACAAGACCGCCATCGTGTGCGGGCAGGTCCGCTGGACCTTCCGCGAGTTCGATGCGCTGGTCAACCGGCTGGCCCACGGTCTTGCCGCGCGCGGCATCGGCGCCGGTGAGCCGGTCGCGATCCTGTCGCGCAACTCGCATGCCTTCGCCGCGGTGCGCTTCGCGCTGGCGCGGCTCGGTGCGGTGCTGGTGCCGATCAACTTCATGCTCAATGCCGACGAGGTCGCCTACATCCTGCGGCATGCCGGCGCGCGCACGCTGTTCGTCGGTCCCGACCTGGTGAGCCTCGCGCGCGACGCGGCCGCGCGCGATACGCAGGTGACCGAGCTGCTCTGGCTGCCGGGCGAAGACGCTGCGCAACAGCCTGCCGGCATGACCGGCTTCGAGCAGCTGCTCGCCGACGACACGCGCGAGCCGGTGGTCGATCTCGATGCGCGGATGCTCGCGCAGATCATCTACACCAGCGGCACCGAGTCGCTGCCGAAGGGCGCGATGCTCACCCACGAGGCGATCTGCTGGGAGTACGCGAGCTGCGTTATCGAGGGCGAGATCGCGCCCGACGACGTGCTGCTGCACGCGCTGCCGCTCTACCACTGCGCGCAGCTCGACGTCTTCCTCGGCCCGGCGATCTATGTCGGCGCAACCAGCGTGATCACCGGCAAGCCGGTCCCCGACAACATCCTCGCGCTGCTGGCCGCACACCGCATCAGCTCCTTCTTCGCGCCGCCCAGCATCTGGATCGCGCTGATGCGCGCGCCCGCCTTCGACGCCACCGACCTGTCGACGCTGCGCAAGGGCTACTACGGCGCGTCGATCATGCCGGTCGAGGTGCTCAAGGAGATGGCGCGCAGGCTGCCGCAGGTGCGGCTGTGGAACTTCTACGGCCAGACCGAGATCGCCCCGGTGGCCACGGTGCTGCGCCCCGAGGAGCAGCTGACGAAGCTCGGCTCGGCCGGCAAGGCGGTCCTGAACGTCGAGACCCGCGTGGTCGACGACGACATGCGCGACGTCGCCCCCGGCGAGATCGGCGAGGTGGTGCACCGCTCGCCGCAGCTGCTCACCGGCTACTTCAACGACCCCGAGCGCACGGCGGCCGCCTTCGAGGGCGGCTGGTTCCACAGCGGCGATCTCGCCACGATCGACGCCGACGGCTACATCACGATCGTCGACCGCAAGAAGGACATGATCAAGACCGGCGGCGAGAACGTCGCCAGCCGTGAGGTCGAGGAAGCGATCTACCGCATCCCCGAGGTCTCGGAGGTCGCGGTCGTGGGGCTTCCCGACCCCTACTGGATCGAGGCGGTGACGGCGATCGTCGTGCTCAAGGCCGGCTGCGCGCTCGAGCCCGACGCGATCATCGCCTTCTGCCGCGAGCGGCTCGCGCCGTTCAAGACGCCCAAGAAGGTGATCCTGGTCGACGCGCTGCCCAAGAACCCCAGCGGCAAGGTGCTCAAGCGCGACCTGCGCCAGCGCTTCGCCGCGCCCGCGGCCTGAGCGGCAGCGCCCGACCGGGAAGCCCCGAGCGTGACCGATGCCACCGACTCCCTGGTCGAGCGCCTGCGCCCGGCGCTGATCGAGACCGACCTGCGCGAGGAGCGCTTCGTGGTCCATACGCTGGTGCGCGCAGGCTGGGTTCCGACCTCGCAGGGCACGGCGCTGCGCAACCTCGCCGGCTTTCGCAATGTCGTCGTCCACGGTTACGAGCGGGTCGACCCGCGCATCGTGCGCGACGTGCTCGAGAACCGGCTCGGCGAGCTGCTCGCGTTCGTCGACGCGCTGCGCGACGCGCTCGGTCGCGAGGCCGACGCGCGATGACGGTCCCCGCACCTGGCGTCGATGGCGCCGCGCCCGTCGTGCGGGTCGAGCAGGTCTCGCGGCGCTTCGAGAACGGCACGCTCGCGCTCGAGCAGGCCACGCTCGAGGTGCCCGCCGGCGACTTCGTCGCGCTGCTCGGGCCTTCGGGCTGCGGCAAGAGCACGCTGCTGCGACTGGTCGCCGGGCTCGACGCGCCCTCGGGCGGCACGGTGCGCCTTAGCGCCCCGCCCGCGCCGGACGGGCTGCCGCCGGTGGGTTTCGTGTTCCAGGAGGCCACGCTGATGCCCTGGGCGAGCGTGGCCGACAACGTCGGGCTGCCGCTGCGGCTGGCCGGCCGCTCGCGCGCGCAGTCGCGCGACGCGGCGCAGGCCCAGATCGACGCCGTAGGCCTGCGCGGCTTCGAGACGGCGTTCCCGCGGGAACTGTCGGGCGGCATGCGCATGCGCGTGTCGATCGCGCGCGCGCTGGTCGCGCAACCACCGGTGCTGCTGATGGACGAACCCTTCGCGGCGCTCGACGAGATCACCCGCCAGCGCCTGAACGACGACCTGCTCGACTGGTGGCGCGCGCGCGGCCTGACGGTGCTGTTCGTCACCCACAGCGTCGTCGAGGCGGTGACGCTGGCGCGCCGCATCGTCGTGATGAGTGCCCGCCCGGGGCGCATCGTCGAGATCATTGATAACGCAACCATCGCCGCGCGTGACGACGAGTGGCGAGGCTCGGCCGACTTCGCGGCGCGCTGCGCCCGCGTGTCGCGGTCGCTGCGACACGCCGGCGACCCCGGGGGGCCGGCATGAGCGGCGCCCGCGCGCTGCCCTGGCTGATGTTCGCCGCGGCGCTCGCGCTGTGGGAGGCGGTCGTGCGCGTGGGCGAGGTGCCGCACTACATCCTGCCCGCGCCCAGCCTGGTCGCCACCACGCTGGCGCAGCACTTCGAGTCGCTCGCCCCGGCGTGGTGGTACACGGTGAAGATCACCGCCGGTGCGCTCGCGCTGTCGGTGGCGAGCGGCGTCGCGGTGGCCAGCCTGTTCGCACTGTCGCCGTGGGTCGAACGCGCCTTCCTGCCCTTCGCGATCGTGCTGCAGGTCACCCCGATCATCGCGATCGCGCCGCTGATCCTGATCTACGTCGACAGCACCACCGCGGCGCTGCTGCTGTGCGCCTGGATCGTCGCCTTCTTCCCGATCCTGTCGAACACCGTGATCGGGCTGCGCTCGGCCGATGCCAACCTTCGCGACCTCTTCACGCTGTATCGCGCGAGCCCCTGGCAGCGGCTGCGCTGGCTGCTCGTGCCCTCGGCGCTGCCCTACTTCATCGGCGGCCTGAAGATCGCCGGCGGCCTGGCGCTGATCGGCGCGGTGGTGGCCGAGTTCACCGCGGGCGCGGCCGGCCGCGAGACGGGACTTGCCTCGCGCATCCTCGAGGCGAGCTTTCGCACCGAGACGCCGAAGATGTTCGCCGCGCTGGTGCTGGTATCGCTCACCGGCGTGGGCATCTTCGCGCTGTTCGAGGCCCTGGCGCGACGGCTGCTCGGCCGCTGGCACGAGACGGGACGCTAAACTCCCGGGGATCGCCGGCCTGCACTCCGGCACCAACCCGCCGCCCACCGCCCCCCCGCCCGATGCTCGCGCGTCGGATCGCCGGAGCCCTCCAATGCCGCTGTCACACCACCCTCCGCGCGCCGCGGCCCCCGCCCGCCGCCCGCGGGCGCGCACGCTTCGCGCCCGAGCCCTGACGCTCGCCCTGCTGCTGCTCGCCGCGGTCGCAGCGCCCCTGCGCGCCCAGGACAAGCCCGACAAGGTGGTCTTCGCCACCAACTGGAAGGCGCAGGCCGCGCACGGCGGCTTCTACCAGGCGCTGGCCGATGGCACCTACCGCAAGGCCGGCCTGGAGGTGACGATCGCGCAGGGCGGCCCCCAGGTGAACAACCGTCCGCTGCTGCCGGCCGGCCGAATCGACTTCCTGATGACCGGCAACCTGCTGCACGCCTTCGACAACGTGAAAAATGGCCTGCCCATCGTCGTCGTCGCCGCGATGTTCCAGAAGGATCCGCAGGCGCTGATCGCGCACCCCGGCCAGGGCTACGAGCGCTTCGAGTCGCTGGCGAAGGCGCCGGTGGCACTGATCGCCAAGGACGGCCAGTTCAGCTGGTGGCAGTGGCTGAAGGTGCAACACGGCTTTCGCGACGAGCAGCTCAGGCCCTACACCTACAACCTCGGGCCCTTCCTCGCCAACCGCGCCGCGATCCAGCAGGGCTACTCGGTCGCCGAGCCGATCTACATCGAGAACCAGGGTCGCTTCAGGCCGGTGGTGCACCTGCTCGCCGACCATGGCTTCTCGACCTACTCGACGCTGATCGAGGCCCGCACCGACACCGTCCGCAAGCGGCCCGACCTGGTGCGGCGCTTCGTCGATGCGTCGATCACCGGCTGGTACAACTACCTGTACGGCGATCGCCGTGCGGCCAACGCGCTGATGCGCAAGGACAACCCCGAGCTCACCGACGACGAGATCGAGCGCTCGGTCGCGCTGATGAAGCAGCAGGGCATCGTCGATTCCGGCGAGGCGCTCGAGCGCGGCATCGGCGCGATGCACGAGGCGCGGGTGCGCGACTTCCTCGACAAGATGGTGCGCGCCGGCCTGTTCAAGCCCGGCGAGGTCGATCCCGCGAAGGTCGCCACCTACGAGTTCGTCAATCGCGGCGTCGGCCGCGAGCTGCGCCGCTAGCGTTCGAAGGCGCCGCCCGCGCTGGCGGCGATCGCGTCGCGCAGCCAGCGGTGGCCGGGCCGCTGCTGCTGGCGGCGGTGCCACACCAGATCGACATGGATCGGCGGCACGTCGACCGGCAGCGGCCGGATCGCGAGCTGGCCCGAGATGCCGGTCGAGGGGACGAAACGCTCCGGCATCACGGTGAGCAGGTCGGAGTCGGCAACCACCTGGCCCGCGGTGAAGTACTGGTTCACCGTGAGCACGATGCGGCGCTGGCGCTTGATCGCGGCCAGGGCCTGGTCCACGAAGCCGAAGGGCCGGCCGGAGAAGCTCACCAGCAGATGATGTGCCGCGCAGAAGGCGTCGAGCGTGAGTTCGCCCTCGAGCAGCGGGTGGCCGCGCCGCATCACGCAGACGTAGCGCCCGTCATACAGGCGTTCGTCGCCGAAGGTCGACGGCGCCGCCTCGGTCATGTTCCGCTGCAGCAGCGCCGCCATCATCACCGGGAAGTAGCCGATCGCCATGTCGAGTTCGCCACTCTCGAGCAGCGAGCGGGGATCGCGGGTGGTGAGCGGCAGCACCCGCAACGACACGCCGGGAGCCTGCGCCTCGATGCGGCGCACCAGCGGCGGCATCAGCAGCGTGGCGGTGGCATCGGCCATCGCCAGCATGAAGCTCGCCTCGGCCTGCGCGGGATCGAAGTCGGAGGGGGCGAGCGCCTCCTGCAGGTCGAGCAGCGCCTGGCGCACGACCGGCCACAGCGACAGCGCGAGCGGCGTGGGCTGCACCCCGTAGCCGGCGCGCACCACGAGGTCGTCGCCGAGCACCTCGCGCAGGCGCCGCAGCGCATTGCTCACCGCCGACTGGGTCAGCGCGAGATTGCGGGCCGCCCGCGTGAGGTTGCGCTCGGCCATGATTTCGTCGAAGACCCGCAGCAGGTTCAGGTCGAGGTGCCGAAAATTGACGCCCATTGATATTTCGCAATCATATGCTTGCCATGACAAATTATAACTTGAAATTCATGTTGCGGTGCCGCAAATTAAAGGGGTCGGCGCAGTCTGCTGCGCCCCGTGCCACCGATGGAGATCCCGATCATGAGCAGCCTGAGTTCCACCGCCCAGGGTTTCGAGCGCATGCTCGAGCTGTCGCGCAACCTCACCCGCGGCGTCGACGCAGGGCGCACCGGCAGCGCGCCGCGCCGTGCGCAGGTCGCCGGCCTTTCCGCCCGTCTGGCCGCCTTCGGCGAACGCTGGGCGCTGGCTCGGGCAGCCGAGGCGTGGCAGGAACTCGCCCGCCACGACCACCGGATGGCGCAGGAACTTCGGGCCGCGCTGCTGCGCGACCGCTGAACCGCAACGCCCCGAGAGGGCGTCGGCCGGGGGCCCGCTCAGGCCCCCGCGGCGCGCTCAGCGCAACGCCTTGTAGCGGATCCGCTTGGGCTGGGCGCCTTCCTCGCCGAGGCGCTCGCGCTTGTCCGCCTCGTACTCGGTGTAGTTGCCGGTGAAGAAGCGCCACTGCGAATCGCCCTCGGCGGCGAGAATGTGCGTGGCGATGCGGTCGAGGAACCAGCGGTCGTGCGAGATGCAGAGCACGCTGCCGGCGAACTCGCCTAGCGCGTCCTCGAGCGCACGCAGCGTCTCGACGTCGAGGTCGTTGGAGGGCTCGTCGAGCAGCAGCACGTTGCCGCCGGCGAGCAGCGTCTTGGACAGGTGCAGCCGACCGCGCTCGCCCCCCGACAGGCTGCCGACCCGCTTCTGCTGGTCGGCGCCCTTGAAGTTGAAGCGTCCGATGTAGGCACGCGACTGCATCTCGAAGCGCCCCACGGTCAGGATGTCGGCGCCGCCCGACACAGCCTCCCAGACGGTCTTGTCGTCGGGCAGGCTGTCGCGGCTCTGGTCGACGAAGGCCATCTGCACGGTATTGCCGATCAGGATGTCGCCCCGGTCGGGCTGCTCGCGGCCGGTGAGCATGCGAAACAGCGTGGACTTGCCCGCGCCATTGGGCCCGATGATGCCGATGATCGCACCGGCCGGGACGCGGAAGCTGAGGTCGTCGATCAGCAGGCGGTCACCGTAGGCCTTGCTCACGCCGCGGAACTCGATCACATCGTTGCCCAGGCGCTCGGCCACCGGGATGAAGATCTCGGCGGTCTCGTTGCGCTTCTGGTACTCGTGGCTGGAGAGTTCCTCGAAGCGGGTCAGGCGGGCCTTGCTCTTGGCCTGCCGGCCCTTCGGGTTCTGGCGAACCCACTCGAGCTCCTTCTTCAGCGCCTTCTGGCGCGCGCTCTCGGACGACTCCTCCTGCTTCAGGCGGGTCTGCTTCTGGTCGAGCCAGGAGCTGTAGTTGCCCTTCCAGGGGATGCCAGCCCCGCGGTCGAGCTCGAGGATCCATTCGGCCGCGTTGTCGAGGAAGTAGCGGTCGTGGGTGACCGCGACCACCGTGCCCGGGAACTTCTGCAGGAACTGCTCGAGCCAGTCGACGCT
>JBIIHU010000325.1:0-3891 GCA_044235405.1 Burkholderiaceae bacterium | reverse complement strand
GGCCGCCCACCACCCATCGAGCAAGGCGGCAGCCAGAGCGGCTGCCGCCGCCGCTCTGGCTGCCGGGTGGCTCGAGGGAGCCCCGAAGGGGCCGGCTCGCGTCTGCGGCGGGCCCGGCAGGCCACGGGCTCGGCCCGCGCGTTGGCAGCGCGGCGATACCCGGCGCGATGGAAGCGAGGGACGGCCCGCGCGGCGGGGCGGGGGACGCCCCGCGCGGCGGGAGCGCAGCCCGCCGGCGCTAGCCCTGCGCGATGCGCTGCCCGTGCTCCCGGGTGGCGTGGAACGCCACCTTCGGCCAGCGCTCCTCGGTGACCTGCAGGTTGTAGCGGTTGCTCGCGAGATACACCGGGTTGCCGTCGACATCGCGCCCCAGGCGCGCGGCCTGCTCGCGCTCGAAGCGCTTGCGCTCCTCCTCGTCGGGGAAGATGAGCCAGCGGGCAGTGGAGATCTCGGCCGCGTCGTAGATCGCGTCGACCTTGTACTCGGTGGCCAGGCGCTGCGCGACGATCTCGAACTGCAGCGAGCCCACCGCGCCGAGCAGCAGGTTGCCGGTCTCGGTTTCGAAGACCTGGATCGCGCCCTCCTCGCCAAGCTCGCGCAGCCCCTTGTGCAGCTGCTTGCTCTTGAGCGGATCGCGCGGGCGCGCGATGCGAAAGAGCTCGGGCGCGAAGTAGGGGATGCCCCGGAAGGCGAGGGTCTCGCCTTCGGTGAGGGTATCGCCGATCTGCAGCTGGCCGTGGTTGTGGATCCCGAGGATGTCGCCGGCCACCGCGTCCTCGCTCGCCACGCGCTCATTGGCCATGAAGGTGAGCGCGTTGCCGATCTTCATCTCCTTGCCGGTTCGCAGGTGCCGCACCTTGATGCCCGGCTGGTAGCGCCCCGAGCAGACCCGGAAGAAGGCGATGCGGTCGCGATGCTTCGGATCCATGTTGGCCTGGATCTTGAAGACGAAGCCGGTAAAGGGCTCCTCGACGGGCTGCACGAAGCGCACCGTGGCATCCCTGGGCTGCGGCGGCGGCGCCCAGTCGATCAGTGCCTGCAGCACCTCCTGCACGCCGAAGTTGTTGATGCCCGAGCCGAAGAACACCGGCGTCTGGGTGCCGGCGAGAAAGCGCTCGAGATCCAACGGCGCCGAGGCGCCCCGGATCAGCTCGACATCGTCGCGCAACTCGCCCACCTCGTCGGGGAACAGTTCGTCGAGACGCGGGTTGTCGAGGCCGGCGATCAGCTCGGCGTCGTCGCTGCGGCGCTCCTCGCCCGGCGTGAAGCGCATCAGGCGATCGTCGAGCAGGTGGAACACGCCGCGGAAGCGCTTGCCCATGCCCAGCGGCCAGGTGACCGGCGCGCAGTCGATGCGCAGCACCGACTCGATCTCCTCGAGCGTCTCGACCGGCGCGCGCACCTCGCGGTCGAGCTTGTTGACGAAGGTGATGATCGGCGTGCTGCGCAGCCGGCACACCTCGAGCAGCTTGATGGTCTGGGCCTCGACGCCCTTGGCCGCGTCGATGACCATCACGACCGCGTCGACCGCGGTGAGCACCCGGTAGGTGTCCTCGGAGAAGTCCTGGTGGCCAGGGGTGTCGAGCAGGTTGATGACATGGCCGCCGTACTCGAACTGCATCACCGAGCTGGTGACCGAGATGCCGCGCTGCTTCTCGACCTCCATCCAGTCGGAGGTGGCGTGGCGCGCGCTCTTGCGCGCCTTGACGGTGCCGGCGAGCTGGATCGCGCCGCCGAACAGCAGCAGCTTCTCGGTGAGCGTGGTCTTGCCCGCATCGGGGTGCGAGATGATGGCGAAGGTGCGGCGGCGTGCCACGTCGCGCGCGAGATCCAGGGCGCTCACGGTCCGGCCTGCGAAAGCGGAAAACCCGCTAGTCTACCGGGAGCGATCGTCTCCACGCCCCACCGAAACCCATGAACCCGCTGCTCACCCCTGCCGAACTGCATGCCCGCCTCGGCGACCCGTCGCTGCGGGTCTTCGACTGCACGACCTTCCTGCATCCGCAGCCCGATACCCCGCGGCTGCGCATCGAGGCCGGCCACCGCGTCTACGGCCAGGGACACGTGCCCGGCGCCGCGCTGATCGACCTCCAGGAAGACCTCTCCGAGCGCGACGAGCTGCGCTTCACGGCCCCCGCACCGCTGGAGCTCGCGCGGCGCTTCATGGCGCTCGGCGTGGGCGACGACAGCACGGTAGTGCTCTACTCGGCCAGCGATGCCTGGTGGGCCACCCGCGTGTGGTGGCTGCTGCACGCGATCGGCTTCGCGCGCGCGGCCGTGCTCGACGGCGGCCTGGCGGCGTGGCGCGACGCGGGGCTGCCGCTGTCGCATGTGCCGCATCGCTACCCACCCTCGACCCTGCTCGCGGTGCGCCCGCGCGGGGTCTTCGCCGACCGCCACGATGTGCTCGCCGCGCTCGCCGACGGATCGGCCACGGTCGTCAACTGCCTGCGCCCCGAGCAGCACGCCGGGACCGCAGCCCATCATTACGGCCGTCCCGGCCACATCCGCGGCAGCGTCAACATGCCGGCCGCCGCGCTCTTCGACGACGCGGGGCGCTTTCGGCCGGCGGCCGAGCTGCGCGCGCTGTTCGACGATCGCGGCATCGACGGCCAGCGTCCGGTGATCGCCTACTGCGGCGGCGGCATCGCAGCCACCGGCGACGCCTTCGCGCTGACCGCGCTGCTCGGGCGCGAGGGGGTCAGGGTGTACGACAACTCGCTGCAGGAGTGGGCGGCCGACCCGAGCCTGCCGATGTCGGTGGCCTGAATCCGGACGGGCTGCCGCGCGCCGCCCGGCTAGACTGGGGGGCCTGACAGAAGACCGCCCAGGAGGCGCTCATGAGACTCTCGGCATGGTTGGCGACGCTCGCGATCGCGCTGGTCGTCCCGATGCAGGCGGCCGCACAGGCCGACTGGCCCCAGAAGCCCATCACGCTGGTCGTGCCGTACCCGCCCGGAGGCGTCAACGATGCCGTGGCCCGGGGGTACGCCAGCCGCCTGGCCACCGAGCTCGGCAAGCCGGTGCTGATCGACAACCGGGCCGGGGCCGCGACCACCGTCGCCTCCAACCACGTGGCCCGGGCAGCGCCCGACGGCTACACGATCTATGCGGCCGGCACCTCGCTGGTCATCAACCCCACGCTGACCGGCCAGGTCCAGTACGACCCGCATCGCAGCTTCGAGCCGGTGTCGCTGATGTCGTTCACCCCGTTCATCCTGCATGTGAACGCGGCGTTCCCCGCGCGCACGATGGCCGAGCTCGTCGACCACGTGAGGGCCAACCCCGGCAGGTTCAACATCGCCAGCTCCGGCGTGGGCGCCACCAACCACCTGATCGCCGAGATGCTCAAGCAGGAGATGGGGCTCGACCTCACCCACGTGCCCTACAAGGGCGGGGCGCAGGCCGGGCAGGACGTGGCCGCGGGCCAGGCCCAGATGATGTTCTCCGCGGCGCTCGAGGCCAGGCCCATCCTGGCCACCGGCAAGACCCGCGCCATCGCCATCACCAGCGCCGCCCGCTCGCCGGCCTTCCCCGACATCCCGACGCTGGCCGAGACCACCGGCCGGCGCGAGCTCGTGGTCACCTTCTGGCAGGGCCTGGTGGTCCCGGCCGGCACCCCCAGGCCCATCATCGACAGGCTCCAGAAGGCGATCGCGAAGGTGGCCCAGGACCCCGAGGTCATCGAGCAGTTCAAGCCCCAGGGCGTGGAGATCCGCGCCTCGACGCCGGCCGAGTTCCGGGAGTTCGTGGGCCGCGAGGAGACGCGCTGGGTGAAGCTCATCCGCGAGCGCGGCATCCGGCCGGAGTGAGGGGGCCGCGGGGGCGCGTCCCCGGTCGGCCCGACCGCCGGGGCGCGCTCAGCGCAGCTCGGCCAGCGTTGACTCGAGC
>JBIIHU010000324.1:0-3907 GCA_044235405.1 Burkholderiaceae bacterium | reverse complement strand
GCCGCGCCGCTGAAGGTCGATCTGCTCGCAGGCCGGATCCAGGTCGGCGGTGACCAGCTTTCCACGTCGCTCGCCGAGATCAGGGCGGGCACGCTCAAGGCGCTGGCCACCACGGGTTCCCGGCGCGCCTCCAGCCTGCCCGACGTGCCCACCGTCCGCGAGCTCGGGTTCCCCAGCCTCGAGCTCGAGGGCTGGAACGGACTTTTCGTGCCGGCCAGGACCCCGCGCGACATCGTCGAACGGCTGCAGAAGGAAGCGGCCGCCGCGGTCCGCCACCCGGACGTCGCGCGAAGGCTGGTGGAAGCGGGCGCCGAACCCGTGGGATCGAGCGCCGCGGCCCAGGACGAGATCCTCAGGCGGCAGATGGACCAGTTCAGACCGATCATCCGCGAGATGAACATCGAGAGCTGAGCGCCGGCGCGACGCGCCATCGCAACCCCTCCGGAGAAACGCATGCAGCTCGTGCAACGCTACCTCGTCGTGATGCTCGCCACCGCCTCGCTGCTGGCCTATGTCGCGGCCCTGCAGACCGGCGCCCCGGTCGATCTCGTCGTCTCGATCGCATCGGCCCTGACGCTCGCCGTGGCGTGGCTGCTCGAGCGCAGGTTGCCCTGGCGCGCGGACTGGCAGCGCAGCCGCGGCGATGTCGCGACCGACCTCGCCAGCGCCGGCGTCATCGTCGGCCTCGCCGATCCGCTGCTCAAGACGCTGGCCCCCATGGTCGTGGTCGCGCTGCACGCCGGCCTGGGGTCATGGGCCCCCGCGCTCGATCTGCCGCTGTGGATCCAGATCCCCGCGCTGCTGCTGCTGGTCGAATTCGGCAAGTACTGGGCCCATCGCCTGCATCACGCGCTGCCGCCGCTGTGGTGGCTGCATGCGATGCACCACTCGAGCGAGCGCCTTTACGTCCTGAACGGGCTGCGCTTCCATCCCCTGAACCATGCGCTGAACTTCGCAATGGCCGTGCTGCCGGCAATGGCGCTCGGGTTCTCGCCGACCGCGATCCTCGGTTATCTGGCGATCACCCAGCCGATCGTGCTGCTGCAGCACGCCAACATCGACCTGCGGCACGGCTGGCTCAATCGGATCATCAGCACCCCCGAGGCCCATCGCTGGCACCACGCCACCCGGCCGCAGGACGCGAACCGCAATTTCGGCAACGCGCTGCTGCTTTGGGACCACGTCTTCGGCACGTTCAGGCCCGCGGAGGGCTTCGGGCGCGCGACGCGCGTGGGGCTGTTCGAGGCGTCCAGCACCGGCTACCCCGCTGCCGCAGGCTACCTCGCGCAGCTGGCCTCGATGCTCAGGCCGCCGTGCTGTCGCGCCTGACCGCGCGGAGCCGGCTGGCGCCCGCACGCGGCCGCCCTATCCCTCCGACAACTCCGGACACGACCCGATGAACACCTCTCGTCGACGCATCCTCTCGCTGACATCCCTCCCCGCCTCCATGGCCCTCGCGGGGATGGTTGCGCCCGCAACCGCCCAGGGGGAATTCCCGGCGCGCCCGGTCCGCCTGATCGTGCCCTTCCCGCCGGGGGGCGTGACCGACATCGTCGCCCGCGCGGTCGCCGCCCGGCTCGCCACCGAGTGGGGCCAGCAGGTCATCGTCGACAACAAGCCCGGCGCCAGCGGCGCGATCGGCGCCGAGCTCGGCGCGAAGGCCGCTGCCGACGGCTACACGCTGACCATGGGCAACATCAGCACCCTCGCGATCAACGCCGTCACCTTCGCGAAGCTGCCCTACGACCCGGTCGCCAGCTTCGAGCCCATCGGCATGGTGGCGGTGCAGCCGCTGCTGGTCGCGGTACATCCTTCCGTGCCGGCGCGCACGCTCGCCGAATTCGTCGAGTACGCGCGTGGGCGCCCCGGACAGATCAGCTATGGCACCGCCGGAAGTTCGATCCATCTGGCCGTCGAGCAGTTCGGCGCGTCCGCCGGCATCCGGATGAACCACGTGCCCTACAAGGGCAGCGCCCCGGCCATCGCCGATCTCGTCGGCGGGCAGATCCAGCTCCTGTTCGATCCGTTCTCGAGCCTGTATCCGCAGGTCAGCGGGGGCAAGGTGCGCGCGCTGGCGATCACCACCGCCAGCCGGTCGAGCGTCGCGCCCACGATCGCGACGGTTGCCGAACAGGGCTACCCGGGCTTCGACGTCAGTTCGTGGCAGGGCATCGTCGTGCCGGCAGGCACGCCGCGGCCGGTCGTGCAGCGCCTGCACCGCACGCTCGCGAAGGTGCTCGACTCCGCCGAGATCCGCGAGAAGTTCGCCCAGTTCAGCGCCGTGCCCGGTTCGGGCAGTCCCGAGCAGTTCGGCCAGTTCATCCGTCAGGAGATCACGCGCTGGCAGGCCGTGGCGAAGGCGGCCGGCGTGAAGCCGGAGTAGGCGTCGGCGGCTGCGCCGCGGCGGGGTCCCCGGAGACGTCGATCGCGAGGCCCAGGGCCAGGATCTCGCTGGGCGACAACCCGAACATCCTCCGGAAGGCGGTGCTCAGGTGCGCCGAGCTCGAGAAGCCGGCCGCGTGGGCCGCATCGGTCAGGTTGCCCGCGCCGGCCAGCGTTCGCATCACGGCCGCCATCCGGCGCCACAGCCGGTAGCGACGAAACGGCAGGCCGACCTCGGCATCGAAGCGCGCCCTGAAGCGCGATGGCGACAGGCAGGCGAGCGCGGCGGCCTCGCCGAGCCGCGCGAACGCCTCGGGTCGGCGCTCGATCTCGAGGGCGACCCGGGCGATGCGCGCATCGCGCGGGGCCAGTTCGCGCAGCCCGAACGCGGCGAAGGCCGCATCGATGCCGATCCGGTTTGCGGTGCGCAGCAGCACCTCCCGGCCGCGCCGAAGGTCGGCATCGGCGCGCGGCTGGCGACGGTCGGTCAGCGGATCGAGGTAGAGAAAGGCCATCGGCCCGCGGCTACGGAGGTGGTGCAGCGTTTCCGAGGCGATGACTCCGACCTCGAGCGAGCGCCACGGCGACCAGCCGCCCGCCCTGCACCAGATCCGCAGCTCGAAGGGCTCGCCCAGCGAGACCACGATCGTGCTGGCCACGTTCAGGTGCGGGGCGAGGGCCAGCCCGGGACCGACGTAGAGCGCGCGCGCCCGCCCGATGGCGATGCGGGGCACGACAGGCGATTCGTGAAAGCCGCCGCCGTGCAGCCCGGTCACGATGCCATCCCATTCGACTCCCGACCGCGAACCGGAAAGACCCATGAAATACATCTCCGTCGTTGCACTGCTCGTCGCAGGCCTCATCCACCTGCTGCCCCTTCCGGGCATCCTGGGGGCAGGCTCGCTCGCCCGGCTCTACGGCATCACCGTGGGCGATGCCGATACCGCCATCCTGCTGCAGCACCGGGCCCTGCTGTTCGGCGTGCTGGGGGCGCTGATGCTGGTCACGGCGGGGCTCCCCTCGCTGCGGCTGGCGGCCCTGATCGTCGGCCTGGCGAGTGCCGCGAGCTTCGTCGTCATCGCCGTCGCCGTCGGAGGGTACAACGCGGCCGTCGGCAGGGTGGTGGTGGCAGACATCATCGCCTCGGCGCTGCTGGCCGCCGGTCTGGCGGCCGAACTCTGGACGGCGCGCTGAGCGGGCGGCGAGCGGGACCTCGTGCCACGGCAGCCATGGGGTGCTAGTCTGGGCAAGCCCTTGGGAGAAGGCACGCGCCATGGCAACACCGCAGCCCCGACGGAACCCGGCAACAACGCTTCTGGGCGTATTCGCGACGGCGACGCTGCTGTCGCTTGCGGCCTGCGGCGGCGGCGGGAGCAGCGGCGGTGGCAGCGGCGGGACCGATTCCGGGGGCGTCTCCCCGCCGGCGCTTGCCGCGCCGGCCATCACCGCACACCCCGGTGCGATCACGGTCAACGAAGGAGCGACCGCGACGTTCACCGTCACCGCCCGCGGCACCCCACCCCTC
>JBIIHU010000093.1:0-12582 GCA_044235405.1 Burkholderiaceae bacterium | reverse complement strand
TGATGCGTCAGGTGCTCAACGGGATGGCGCAGGCCACCGAGTCCCGGCTCGAACCGCATGGCCTGACCAACGCGCAGTGGATGCCGCTTTTCAAGCTGCGGCTCGGGGCAGCGGAAACCGTTGCCGAACTGGCGCGCGAGTGTCGCGCCGACGCCGGCGCGATGACCCGAATGCTCGATCGTCTCGAAGCCAAGGGTCTTTGCCGGCGCGTGCGCTCGACATCCGATCGCCGCGTCGTCAACATCGAGCTTACCGCCGACGGCGAGATCGCGGCCGACAAGGTGCCGCCGGCGATCGCCGACGTGCTCAACGGCTACCTCGCGGGTTTCAGCCGCGACGAGTGGACCCAGTTGAAGAGCCTGCTGCGGCGCATGATCGCCAACGCCGAATCGGTGCGCGGCGCACGCTGAGCCCGCCGCATGCCCCGTTTTCTCGCCGATTTAGTTGCCTATGCAAATAAAGCTTGAACAATCTTCTCGATGGGCGCTCTGCGCCGCGATCGCGCTGTCGCTGCTGGTTGCCGGCTGCGCGTCGCCAGGGCCGTCGCGGCAGGCGGCGGTCGCGATCGAGCCGCAGGCGGCGGGGCTCGATCCGAAGGTCGCGTCGCCCGAGCTTTCGGCGGCCTGGTGGCACGAAACCGGGGAAGAAGCGCTCGCGATGCTGATCGAGCGCGCGCTGGCCGGCTCGCCGGGCCTGCGCGTCGCGCAGGCGCGCCTTGCGGGCGTGCAGGCGATCATCGACGACGCGTACGCCGCCTTCGAGCCTGCTTTCAATGCGGGTGCGGACCTCAATCGGCAACGCTATTCGGCCAACGGCCTGTTCCCTGCGACGGTTGCCGGCAAGGTGCGCACGATCGCCAACCTGCAGCTCGGCGTCACCTGGGAGCTCGATTTCTTCGGTCGCCAGCGCATCGCGCTCGAGGCGGCGCTCGGTCGCGAGCGCGCCGCGCAGGCCGAACTGCAGGCTGCGCGCTCGCTGCTCGCCGCGCAGATCGCGCAGGCCTACGTGCAGCTCGCACGTTTCGTCGAGCAGCGGGCGCTTCTCGATGAGGTGCTGACCAGCCGCGAGGCACAGTCGGCGCTCGCGGCGCGGCGCCTGCAGGCCGGCCTCGACGATGCACGGCCGCTGGCCGCGGCGCAGGCCTCGGTGGCCGATGCGCGGCAGCAGCGCGAGATCGTCGAGGCGTCGATCGGCGCGATGCGCCGGGCCCTTGCGCATCTGAGCGCGCAACCGCCGGCGGCGCTCGATGCGCTGGCGCCGCGCCTGGGCTTCGGTCCGCGCTTCACGGTGCCGGTCGACGTGCCGGCCGACCTCCTCGGCCGGCGCGCCGATCTTGATGCGGCGCGCGCCCGCGTCGAGGTGGCGCTGCGCGATGTCGACGAGGCTCGGACGCGCTTCTACCCGAACGTGAACCTCGGGGCCTTCCTCGGGCTGAACAGCATCGGCCTTGACCGCGTGTTCCGCGCCGACAGCTGGCAGGGAGCGGTCGCGCCCGCGATCCGCCTGCCGCTGTTCGAGGCGGACCGCCTGCGCGCGTACCTGCGCGGACGCGAGGCGGACCTCGACGCCGCCATCGAGAGCTACAACCAGGCGCTGCTCGACGCGGTGCGCGACGTCGCCGACCGGCTCGGCACGCTGCGCGCGGTCGCGGCGCAGCAGACCGAGCACCAGCGTGCGCGCGCGGCCGCCGACCTCAGCCTCGGGCTCGCGCAGCGGCGCATGCAGGCGGGCGTGGGCACGCGGCTCGCGGTGCTCTCGGCCGAGGGCGGTGTGCTCGCGCAGCGGCAACAGGCGATCGATCTGCAGGCGCAGATGATCGATGGGCACTTCGCGCTGATCCGGGCCCTCGGTGGCGGCTACGCGCCGCAGGCCGCGCGATGACCGCGCCTTGCCGCCCGCGGGCCCTCGCGCGTCGCCTTCAGGCGCCCACTTCGAACAACGACAACTCCTGCCGTCCATGAGCGAACCTTCCAGTCAGCCCGCCGCCACCGGCAACAGCCGCCGTACCCGCGCGATGCTGCGCGTCACCGCGCTCGTCAGCGTCGCGGCGATTGGCTACGCGATCTATTACGCGATGGTGCTGCGGGGCGTCGAGACCACCGACAACGCGTACGCGCAGGCCACTGTCGTGCAGATCACGCCGCAGCTGGCGGGTACCGTCACCGAGGTGCTTGCCGACGACACCGACCTCGTGAAGGCGGGGCAGCCGCTGGTGCGTTTCGACGCCGCCGATGCCCAGGTGGCGCTCGAGCAGGCGAAGGCGCAGCTTGCCCAGACGGTGCGCGAGACCCGCACGCTCTATGCCGGCAACGCGACGCTCGAGGCGCAGGTGGCCACGCGGCAGGCCGAGCTTGTGCGGATCGGCGCCGACCTGAAGCGCTACCAGGACGACGCCGCGCGACGCGAGCCGCTTCTCGAGGCGGGGGCTGTGGCGCGCGAGGAGTTCGAGCACGCCCAGGCGCAGGCGGCCTCGCTGCGCGGGCAGACGCAGGCGGCGCAGTCGGCGCTCGAGGCGGCGCGTGCGCAGCTCGCGGCCAACCAGGTGCTCACCGAGGGGGTGCGAGTCGATCGCCATCCCGCGGTGCTGCGTGCCGCGGCCCGCGTGCACGAGGCGCAGCTGGCGCTGCATCGCACGACGCTCGTGGCGCCGATCGGTGGCTACATCGCGCGGCGCGCCGTTCAGGTCGGCCAGCGCGTCCAGGCCGGCGCGTCGCTGATGTCGGTCGTCGCGCTCGAGCAGCCGTGGGTCGACGCGAACTTCAAGGAAGGACAGCTGCGCAACCTGCGTCTTGGCCAGCCCGTGACGCTGCAGGCCGATCTCTACGGGTCCACGGTGACCTATCGCGGCACCATCGACGGCATGGGCGCGGGTACCGGCTCGGCCTTCGCGCTGTTGCCCGCGCAGAATGCCAGCGGCAACTGGATCAAGGTCGTGCAGCGCCTGCCGGTGCGCATCGCGCTCGACCCGAAGGAGGTTGCCGCCAATCCGTTGCGCGTCGGACTGTCGATGCGGGTGAGCGTTGACGTCTCGAAGAAGGATGGCCCGAGCCTCGCGCAGGCACCACGCCCGCCCGCGCCTGTTCCGGCTGGCGAGGATGCGGTTCGCGCCGCCGCCGACGCCATCGTGCGTACGATCATCGCCGAGAACGCCGGGAAGCCCTAGGTGGCTGGCGCGTCGCCGCTCGCGCACGCGCCGCCGCCGCTGCAGGGGGCGGCGCTGGTGGCCGGCACGCTGGGCGTGTCGCTCGCGACCTTCATGACGGTGCTCGACAGTTCGATCGCCAACGTGTCGGTGCCGGCGATCGCCGGCGACATGGGCGTCAGCCCGACGCAGGGCACCTGGGTGATCACGTCCTTCGGGGTGGCCAACGCGATCTCGGTGCCGCTGACCGGCTGGCTCGCACGCCGCTTTGGCCAGGTCCGCCTGATGATCCTTTGCGTGCTTGCCTTCACGCTGTTCTCGTGGCTGTGCGGCTTCGCGACCTCGCTGGAGGCCCTGATCGCGGCCCGCGTGCTGCAGGGCCTCGCCGCTGGGCCGATGGTGCCGCTGTCGCAGACCCTGCTGTTGTCGAGCTATCCGCCGGCGCGCGCCGGCACGGCGCTGGCGGCCTCCGGCATGACGGTGCTGGTGGCCCCGGTGGTGGGGCCGCTGCTCGGTGGCTGGATCACCGACAACATTTCCTGGCCCTGGATCTTCTACATCAACATCCCGGTGGGCCTGCTGTCGGCGCTGCTGATCTGGATCGTGCACGGCTCGCGCGAGTCGCCGCATGGCCCGGCGCCCCTCGACTATGCCGGTCTTGCCCTGCTGGTGATCTGGGTCGGGTCGCTGCAGCTGATGTTCGATCTCGGCAAGGAGCTCGACTGGTTCGAGTCGATCGAGATCGTGGTGCTCGGACTCGTCGCGCTGACCGGTTTCCTGTTCTTTCTCGCCTGGGAACTCACGGACCGGCACCCGGTCGTCGATCTCGGCCTGTTTCGCGGTCGCAGCTTCCTGTTCGGTACGGTGGCACTGTCGATCGCCTTCGGGCTGTTCTTCGGCAATGCGGTGATCCTGCCGATCTGGCTGCAGCAGCACATGGGGTACAGCGCGGTGTGGGCGGGTGTCTCGATCGCGCCGATGGGCGTGGTCGCGATCCTGCTGTCGCCCTGGGTGGGTCGGATGATCGGCCGGGTCGATCCGCGGTGGCTGTCGACCGTCTCCTTCGGCATGTATGCGGTCGTGCTCTGGATGCGCTCGCAGTTCACCACCGAGGTCGACCTCGCGACGATCCTGGTGCCCACGATGCTGCAGGGGATCGCCACCGCCTTCTTCTTCATCCCGCTGCAGTCGATCATCTATGCCGGCCTTCCGCTGTCGCGCCGCCCCGCCGCCGCCGGGCTGAGCACATTCCTGCGGGTGAGTGCCGGTGCATTCGGCACCTCGGCCGGCACGACGCTTTGGGAGCATCGGGCGGCGATGCACCATGTGCACCTGGTCGAGCAGATCGCGGCCGGGCATTCGGAAGGCGCGCGATATGCCGAGGCGGTGCGCGAACTCGGGCTGGCCGGCGCGCAGGTGGCCGGCTTCATCGATCGCGTCATCGAGCGGCAGGCCTACACGATGGCGGCCACCGATGTGTTCCACCTGTCGGCGATGATCTTTGTCGTGCTGCTCGTGCCGGTGTGGTGCGCGCGGCCGTCGTCACCCGCCGTGCCGACCGCGCCGGGTTCGGTCGAGGCTCGGGTCGGCAGTCCGGCCGCCGCGCGATGAGCTCGCCCGCTGCGCCTCACCCGCCGCTGCGCGGCTCGGCCGCGATCGTGGGCACGCTGGGGGTCTCGCTCGCGACCTTCATGACGGTGCTAGACAGTTCGATCGCCAATGTCTCGCTGCCTGCCATCGCCGGCGATCTCGGCGTGAGCCCGGCGCAGAGCACCTGGGTGGTGACCTCCTTCGGCGTGGCCAACGCGATCGCGGTGCCGCTGACCGGCTGGCTCGCCCGCCGATTCGGTCAGGTGCGGCTGATGGTGTGGAGCGTGCTCGCGTTCACGCTCTTTTCCTGGATGTGCGGAGCCGCACCCTCGCTCGAGATCCTGATCCTCGCGCGTGTGCTGCAGGGTCTCGCGGCGGGGCCGCTGATCCCGATCTCGCAGGTGCTGCTGCTGTCGAGCTACACGCCGGCGCGCGCCGGCACCGCGATGGCCGCCTGGGGCGTGACGGTGCTTGTGGCCCCGGTGGTCGGGCCGCTGCTGGGCGGCTGGATCACCGACAACATCTCGTGGCCGTGGATCTTCTACATCAACATCCCGGTCGGGCTGCTGTCGGCCGCGATGACCTGGTCGGTCTACCGCGAGCGCGAGTCCCCGCACGGGCGCGCACCGCTCGACTACGCGGGCCTCGCGCTGCTGGTGATCTGGGTCGGTGCGCTACAGCTGATGGTCGATCTCGGCAAGGAGCATGACTGGTTCGAGTCCGACCTGATCGTCACGCTCGGGCTGATCGCCGCGCTCGGCTTCGTGTTCTTTCTCGCCTGGGAGCTCACCGAGCGCGACCCGGTGGTCGATCTGCGACTGTTCACGCAGCGCAACTTCACGCTCGGCACCATCGCGTTCTCGGTGTCCTACGGGCTGTTCTTCGGCAACGTCGTGCTGCTGCCGCTGTGGCTGCAGCAGCACATGGCCTACACCGCCACCTGGGCCGGTGCGGTGCTCGCGCCCGTCGGTGTCTTCGCGATCATGCTGTCGCCGTGGGTGGGGCGCAACCTCGCGCGCTTCGAGCCGCGCACGCTTGCCACGATTTCCTTCTTCGGCTATGCGCTGGTGCTCTGGCTGCGCGCCCGCGTCACGGTCGACGCCGACCTCTGGACGATCCTGCTGCCCACGCTGCTGCAGGGTGCGGCCACGGCCTTCTACTTCATTCCCCTGCAGGCGATCATCTACTCGGGCCTGCCGCCCGCGCGGCTGCCGGCGGCGGGTGGCCTGAGCACCTTCGTGCGCTTCGTCGCTGGCGCGGTCGGTACGTCGGTGTTCGCCACCGCGTGGGAGCGACGCGCGGTGCTGCATCATGCGCGGCTCACCGAGATCGTCGACCTGCAGGGTCCAGGCGCGCTGCCGGCGATGCAGGCTCTCCAGGGGGCGGGACTGGCCGAGCCGCAGTCGTGGGCGCTGGTCAATCGCCTGATCGACCAGCAGGCCTACACGCTCGCGGTGACCGATGTCTTCGCGCTGTCGGCCTGGCTGTACCTGCTGCTGCTGCTGCCGCTCTGGTCGACCGCGCCGATGCTGCGCAGGACGGCAGCGGCTCGCTGAGAACCCGTGAACGAGCCCCCGGGCGCGGACAGTTCGTGCACTGGTTCCGGACCCCGCCGGTCGCGGTCGCATGCCGGGGCACCCCGCCGGCGCCTGCCGATAGGCGCGACGGCTTCGGGGTCATGGCCGGCTTTCGGCTGTCTGTGGCAGACTCGAAATCAACCCGAAACGAGGCGGCCCCAATCTGGCAGGCACGCCCGACGACCCACGCAGGAGACCCCGATGAGCCGCACCGACGTCGATCCGCAGGCGCTCGCGCTGCAACGCCTGTACCACTGGGAAAAGACCGCGCCCGACAAGGTCGTGCTGACGCAGCCGATGGGCGGGGGCGCGGTACGCGAGTACACCTGGCGGCAACTGATGGACGAGACTCGCCGGATGGCTGCGCACCTGGCCAGCTTCGGCTTTCCGCCGGGGTCGCGCATCGGCATCCTCTCGAAGAACTGCGCCCACTGGCTGATGACCGACTTCGCGATCTGGATGGCGGGCCATGTCTCGGTGCCGTTGTATCCGACGCTCGCGCCGGCCACCATCACCCAGATCCTCGAGCACAGCGAGACCCGCCTGCTCTTCGTGGGCAAGCTCGATGGCTGGGAGGCGATGAAGCCCGGCGTTCCTGCCGACATGCCCTGCATCAGCTACCCGCTGTCGCCGAAGAACGACTACCCCACATGGGAGCGCATCGTCGCCGACACTGCGCCGATGACCGGCGAGCCCGTTCGCGACGGCGACGATCTCTCCACGATCATCTACACCTCGGGCACCACCGGCACGCCCAAGGGAGCGATGCACAGTTTCGCCACCTTCGCCTGGTCGATCCAGGCGGGCCTGAAGCGGGTGAAGCTCGACCCCGACTCGCGGATGCTCAGCTACCTGCCGCTGGCGCATGTCGCCGAGCGGATGCTGGTCGAGCACTCGCTGCTGGCGCTCGGCATCCACATCTTCTTCGCCGACTCGCTGGACACCTTCACCGCCGACCTGCAGCGAGCTCGCCCGACGGCCTTCTTCTCGGTGCCGCGGCTTTGGGTGAAGTTCCAGCAGGGCGTCAGCGCGAAGATGCCGCCCGAGAAGCTCGCGAAGCTGCTGAAGATCCCGATCCTGCGTGGCATCGTCCGGCGCAAGATCCTGTCGGCGCTGGGCCTGGACCAGTGCCGCTTCGCGGCCGGTGGCGCGGCGCCGATGCCGCCCGATCTGCTGCGTTGGTACGAGGCGCTCGGCCTGTCGATCGTCGAGGTCTACGGCATGACCGAGAACTGCGGCGTGTCGCATGCCACGCTACCCGGGCAGCCTCGCCCGGGCACCGTCGGCAAGCCCTACGAGGGCGTCGAGTCGCGGATCGATCCCGATTCGGGCGAGATCCAGGTCCGCAGCCAGGGCCTGATGCTCGGCTACTACAAGGACCCCGAGCTCACGCGCCAGACCTTCACCGAAGACGGCTGGCTGCGAACCGGCGACAAGGGTGAGCTCGACGCCGAGGGCAACCTGCGGATCACCGGCCGGGTCAAGGACATCTTCAAGACCAGCAAGGGCAAGTTCGTTGCGCCCGCGCCGATCGAGGACCGGCTCGTGATGCACACCTCGGTCGAGGCCTGCGTCGTCACCGGCGCGAGCCTGGGCCAGCCGCTGGGCATCGTGATGCTGAACCCCGAGGCTGCGCAGCGCGCGCGCACGCCGGCGCTGCGCGCCGAGCTCGAGAGCTCGCTCGCATCGCATCTTGCCGGCATCAACGGTACCCTCGACCCGCACGAGCGGCTCGATTGCCTGGTCATCGTGACCACGCCGTGGACCGTGGACAACGGCTTTGTGACGCCGACCTTCAAGGTCAAGCGCAACCGGATCGAGGAATCCTACGGGCAGCGCTACGAGCGCTGGGTGGCCCAGAGCCGGACCATCATCTGGGAGGAGAGCTGAGCACCGCGAGGACGACGGCACCGAGCATCGCCAGCGCCATCATGATGTTGATGGCGCGCTGCAGCCGGTGCGGCAGCTCGAGCCGGCGCAGCGCCACGCCGAAGCCCAGCCAGCCGAGGTGGATCGGCACCCAGATCAGGTTGATGATCGTGAACTTGAGCAGGGTCTCGACCATCAGACTGTCCGGCCAGAACGCGAAACCGGTGAACAGCGCGGTGTTGACGACGTAGGCCTTAGGATTGATGAGTTGCAGCGTCAGGCCGTCGACGAATCCGGGCGGCCGGGCGGCCTCGACGAAACCCACGCGGGCCCCCGAGAACGCGATCTTCGCGGCGAGCCAGGTCAGGTAGGCGACCGAGGCCGCCATCAGCACCATGCGCAGCCACGGTATGGACAGCACGATCGCCGCGAGCCCGGAGACCACGAACACGCCGACCAGGTTGGATCCCGCGCACAGTCCGGTCAGGTAGCCGGCGCCGGCGCGCCATCCGAAACCCGCACCAACCCCGGCAATGGACAGCACGCCCGGGCCCGGGGTGATCAGCAGCAGGAAGACGGCGGCGACGAAGCTCGTCATAGCAGAGGCGAAGTGAAGCACATCCCGCGGCCTTGCACATGAATACGCCGTGGCGCCTGTTCTGCGCGCTGCGGCCTGGACCGCAGGCCCGCGCGCGGCTCCACCGTCTGGCCATCGAGCTTGCGGCCTGGCCCCTGGCCGGGCCGCGGGCCCACGATTAGCCGCCGCCCCAGGGCATCTCGGCCCAGAGCTTGCGGAACTGGCCCTCGGCCTCGCGCATCACCGCGGCGTAGGCCTCGGGCGCGAGATAGCGCAGCGGTGCGAACATGCCGGCGGCTGCCCTGACGAACTCCGGGTCGGCCGCGGCGCGGCGTACCGCGCCGACGAGGCGCTCTCGGACGTCTGCAGGCAGGCCGCGCGGCGCCGCGATGCCGCGCAGCGACGAAAGCTCGATCGGGTAGCCCTGCTCGCGGAAGGTGGGCAGGTCCGGCGCGAGGTCGGTGCGTGCCGGGCTCATCGTGCCGAGGTTGCGAAAGGGCGAGCCGCCCTTGATCGCCTGCAGCGACTCGCCGATGTTGACCGCGGCGACGTCGATCTGGCGGCCGAGGGTTGCGGCGCGAACGTCGGAGGCGCCCTTGAAGGGCACATGGTTCATCTTCACGCCGGCGATCCGCTCGAACATCATCATCGCGAGGTGGTCGTCGGAGCCCACGCCGGTGGTGCCGACGGTGACCTGTCCGGGGCGGCTGCGCGCGTAGGCGGCGAGCTGGTCGAGGCTCGCGATCGGGCCGCCGGCGAGCACCGCGAAGTTGCCGGGGTCATCGACGACGTTGCCGATCAGGTCGAAGCTCTCCCACGAGAAGGGCGACTTGCGCTCGATCGGGATGGTCAGCACGTTGGGCGTGTTGATGAACCCGATCGTATGGCCATCGGCGGGGGCCGCGGCCAGCGCGCCGAAGCCGATCGCGCCGCCGGCGCCGGTGCGGTTCTCGATCACGATGCGCGCGCCGCCGCCGAGGTACTTCTCGATGTAGGGCGCGATCGCGCGGGCAATCACGTCAGTGCCGCCGCCGGCCGAGTAGGCGACCAGCATCCGGATGGGGCGCTCGGGCCAGCTGGCCGCGCGAGTGCCTGCAGGCAGTGCCGCGATCGCGCTCGCGGAGCCGAGCAGGCCGAGCAGCCGGCGGCGTGAAGTCGATCTCATCATCGCTCCTTCGATGCCCGGGGGGGCGTGGTGGGTTGCGCAGGCAACGATTTTGCGGCGTACGGCGTGCGGTGGGCGGCGTGCGGCGGTCAGCGGGCGAGCGGCCGGCCCGTGATCGCCTCGAAGCGCTGCGCGTAGCGCGGCCAGACCTCGGGGTTGACCAGTCGCGGCGGGCGCTCGCCGGCCGCGAGACCGACGATCTGCTCGGCCGAGATCGTCGCCATGTTGCGGCGCGCCTCGTGCGTGACACCGGCGGTATGGTAGGTGGCGACCACCGAGGGCAGCGCGAGCAGCGGATGCTCGGGCGGCGGGGGTTCGCGCTCCCAGACATCGAGCCCCGCGCCGGCTAGGCGGCCGTCCGCGATCGCCGCCGCGAGAGCCCGCTCGTCATGAATGCCGCCGCGCGCGGTGCTGATCAGGATCGCGCCCGGTTTCATGCGGGCGATGGCGGCCGAGTCGATCAGACCGAGGGTGCCGGCATCGCGCGGGCAGTGCAGCGACACGATATCGGACTGCGCGAGCAGATCGGCGAGCGTGCACGGCTGCGCGCCGCGGCGGCGAATCTCGTCGTCGTCGAGCAGGGGATCGGTGGCGAGCACCCGCAGGCCGAAGGCCTGCGCGAGCGCCGCCACCCGGCGACCGACATGGCCCAGCCCGACCAGTCCGAGCGTCTTGCCGGCGATCTCGGTGCCGGTCAGCGATTCGCGCGACAGGCCGCGCTCGAGGCGCAGCCGGCGGTCGCTTTCGGCGATCCGATGGGTGACGGCGAGGATCAGCCCCAGCGTGTGCTCGGCGACCGAGACCGCGTTGCCGCCGCTCTGGTTCACGACGGCCACGCCGGCTCGCGTGCAGGCGGCGACATCGATCGGGTCGAATCCGGCGCCGTACGAGGACGCGCAAAGCAGCTGCGGGCAGCGCGCGAGCAGCTCGTCGTCGACGCGGCAGTATGCCGGCAGTTCGTCGCGTGCCGCCGACACGTGGTAGACGTGCGCATCGGCGAGCGCCGCATGGGCGATGGCCGGGCTCGCCGGCATGGGATGCACCGCGAGGGCGATACCGGGCTCTCGCCGCAGGCGGGTATCGAACGCGGGGTCGACCCAGGCATCGAAACGGACGACACGGATGGCAGGCTCGGTCATGGCGGCTCGCTTGGTGCCGTTTCAGGCGGGAAGCACGCCCTTGGCGCGCAGGGCCTGATCGATCCAGGCATCGTCATAGGCGCCGCGGGCGATCGCGGCGAGCGTCGCGGCTTCGTCGGTCGCCCGGCGCCGCGCCATGGCCGCGACCGCCTCGGCCTGGGCGGGGGCGACGAACACGACGCCGTCGTCGTCGCCCACCACGATGTGACCCGGCTCGACGACGTTGCCATCGATGCACACGGCGACATTGATCTCGCCGGGCCCGTCCTTGTGCGGTCCCCGGTGCGTGACGCCCCGCGACCAGCAGCCGAAGTCGTCGTCGCGAAAGCTTGCGCTGTCGCGGATCGCGCCGTCGACCACCGCACCGACCACGCCGCGCGCGCGGGCGACGTTCTTCATGATGTCGCCGATCAGCGCGCGGTCGGTGACGCCGCTGCCGTCGATGACCAGCATGTCGCCGGGGCGGGCCAGCTGCAGCGCCTTGTGGATCATCAGGTTGTCGCCGCTGCGCACCCGGACCGTCAGCGCCGAGCCCATGGCCACCGTGCCCGGACGGTGTCGGGCAACCAGCCCGTGGGTGCCGGTCAGGCGGTTCATCGCGTCGCTGATGATCGAGGTCGGCAGGCCCTCGAACAGCGCCACCAGGCTGGGGCTTGTGTGGATGCGGGGCAGGATACGGAATCCGGGGTTCGTCATGAGGGCTCCGGGCGGTAGCGGGGAATCAGCGGGCGGTGCGGCGGCTCCCCTTGGGGCGCGACAGGTACTCGATCGCGGCGGGGCGCTCGATGAGCCAGCCTGCCCACCGGTTCGCGACCTTCGCCATCCGCTCGGGCGCCACCCCGAGCTGGGCCATCGCGACGCAGCCATTGACCGATTCGTGGTACTCGGCGATCAGACCGTCGCGCAGCACGAAACGGCTCATGCCGTCGATCAGGACGCGGCGGCCGGCGAACTCGGCGACGGTCGAGGTGAAGCTCGACAGCGACCATGCATAGCCGAGATCGCCTTCGCACACCGGGTCGAACATCTCCCATCGGTAGTCGGGGCCCGCGTCGCGATGAAAAAGCGCCTGCATCATGTGCGCGATCGCCTCGCGCCCGGTGTGCGGGCCGTAGATGTAGTCGTGGTAGATCCCGTCCGGGGTGAAGCAGGCGGCGAAGGCGGCTCCGTCGGCGGCCTCGGCGGCCCGGGTGAAGCGTTCGAGCAGCGCGCGGAATGCTGGGGTGTCCATCCGGAGGCTCCTGGGCGGTGCGGGTGACCAGCGCGTGCCTTCCGGTTTCGACCGGGGCATCGGCACGCCGCTGGCCGCGACGTTGACTTCCCGCCACAGCCGTCCGACGATGGACATCCTGGTCGCGGGGGCGCGGTCCGGCTTGCCGCCTGCGCGGCAGGCCGGGGTCGCCGCCCGCATGGTCGCACGGCGGGGCCCGCCTGGCGCATGTCCATCCTCCCGGAGTTTCGCGTGCCGATGCTCGAGCGTTTCGCATCCTGCCTTCGCCTGGTCGCTGGGGTTGTCGTGGCCA
>JBIIHU010000092.1:0-12599 GCA_044235405.1 Burkholderiaceae bacterium | reverse complement strand
GGCGCCATCTCGGCCTCGCTGTCGGGGATCAGCACGACGAAGGGGTACTCGACACGCCAGTCGGTGGCATCGGTGACATGCGAGACCCGCGACATGCCGTCGAAGCGGATGTTGTCGCGATGCGTGCATCGGGCGAGCAGCCGCGCAGCCCGCCGGCGCAGGCGGTCGGTATCGGCGAATTCGCGTTCGAAGGCGGCCACGGCATCGCCGGCCATCGCGACCAGCCGCTGCACGCGCGAGGCCCGCGCGAGCGCTGCGGTTTCGGGACTGTCGCCCAGATCGCGGACCCGGCGCCGCTCGATCTCGTGCAGCCGGTGCCGCAGCGCCTCGACCAGCGCCCGGCGCCGGCGAGGGTTGTCGATCAGGTCGTCCTGCAGGTAGGGATTGCGGCGCACCACCCAGATGTCGCCGAGCACCTCGAAGAGCATGCGTGCCGATCGGCCGGTGCGGCGCTCGGCGCGCAGTTCCTCGAGCAGCGCCCAGGCCTCGTCGCCGAGCAGCCGCATGACGATCTCGCGGTCGCTGAACGAGGTGTAGTTGTAGGGGATCTCGCGCAGGCGGGTCGGCGCATCGGCGTCGGCCCGCAGCACGGTGAGCGGAAGTGGAGCGTTCATGGGGGCATCTCCCCTAAAAGCGTAGTCTAGCGCCGGCATCGCACGAGCTTGCCGAAGGCCGGCGCTGCAGGCGGGATATCGGCTCGAGGATCAGAGACCGATCAGCCTGCCGAGCCCTCGCCACCAGCCGTCGGGCACCCAGAGCAGCAGCGAGGTCATCACCGTGTAGCGCAGAACCCGGCCGAGCGCGATCCATGCGATGCAGCGCCAGAAGGGCAGACGCAACCAGCCGGCGAGCGCGCACATCGGGTCGCCCACCACCGGCAGGAAGGACACCAGCAGCGCCGGGGGACCGAGTCGCTCGAACCAGCGCAGCAACCGGTGGTTGCGACCGCGGGTGATGGCGGCGCTCGCGCCCCGCCCCATCCACCAGTTGACCGCCCCTCCCAGGGTGTTGCCGGCCGTGGCTACCGCCACCACCGCCCAGAACTGCTCCGGGTTGAGCTTCGCGTAGGCGAAGACCGCGGGCTCGGAGCCCATCGGCAGCAGCGTCGCCGAAAGAAAGGCGATCAGGAACACCGACCCCAGACCATTGCGCGGCAGGGCGAACCAGTCGATGAGGCTGTGGATGAGTGATTCCATGACGCACGCGCCGAAGCGACCCGAAGTCCGGCCGCCGACACGCGCTGATACGTCGGGCCCGGGGGGTCGCGCAGTCTAGCGCAGCCCGGCAGGCGCGCTGGCGACTGTCCATTAAAATGCCGGGATGTTCGCCGCCTACCTGAAGCGCATCCTCACCGCACGCGTCTACGACGTCGCCCGCGAAAGCCCGCTCGAGCCGGCGCCGCTGCTGTCGGCGCGCCTCGACAACCGGCTGCTGCTCAAGCGCGAAGACATGCAGGAGGTCTTCTCCTTCAAGCTGCGCGGCGCCTACAACAAGATGGCGCACCTGTCGGCGCAGCAGCTCGAACGCGGCGTGATCGCCGCCTCGGCAGGCAATCACGCGCAGGGCGTGGCGCTGGCCGCGAGCCGGCTGGGCTGCCGCGCGGTCATCGTGATGCCGGTCACCACGCCGCAGGTCAAGGTCGACGCGGTTCGCGGCCGCGGCGCCGAGGTGGTGCTGCACGGCGACAGCTACAGCGACGCCTACGCGCGTGCGCTCGAGCTGCAGGCCGAGCAGCAGCTCACCTTCGTCCATCCCTTCGACGATCCGGACGTGATCGCCGGCCAGGGCACGATCGGCATGGAGATCCTGCGCCAGCACCCCGGCCCCATCGACGCGATCTTCGTCGCGATCGGCGGCGGCGGACTGATCGCCGGCGTGGCCGCCTACGTGAAGCAGCTGCGCCCCGAGATCCGCATCGTCGGCGTGCAGGCTGCCGACTCCGACGCGATGGCCCGCTCGCTGAAGGCCGGCCGGCGCATCGAGCTCGGCGACGTCGGCCTGTTCTCCGATGGCACGGCAGTCAAGAAGGTCGGCGAGGAAACCTTCCGGCTGTGCCGCGAACTCGTCGACGAGATCGTGCTCGTCGACACCGACCAGCTCTGCGCGGCCATCAAGGATGTCTTCCAGGACACCCGCTCGATCCTCGAACCGGCGGGTGCGATGGCGATCGCCGGCGCCAAGGCCTGGGTCGAGCGCGAGGGCGCCACCGGTCGCACGCTGGTGGCGATCGCCTGCGGGGCCAACATGAACTTCGACCGGCTGCGCTTCGTCTCGGAGCGCGCCGAGATCGGCGAGCAGCGCGAGGCGGTGTTCGCCGTCACGATTCCCGAGGAACGCGGCAGCTTCCGGCGCTTCTGCGAGGCGGTGGGCCCGCGCAATGTCACCGAGTTCAACTACCGCATCGCCGATGCGCGCCGGGCCCATGTCTTCGTCGGGATCCAGATCCAGCGGCGCGCGGAAGCGGCGCAGATCGCCGAAGGCCTGCGCGCGGCGGGCTTCGACACGCTCGATCTGAGCGACGACGAACTCGCCAAGCTGCACTTGCGCCACCTGGTGGGCGGGCACTCGCCGCTCGCGCGCGACGAAAGGCTCTACCGCTTCGAGTTCCCCGAGCGGCCCGGCGCGCTGATGAAGTTCCTCTCGAGCATGAGCCCCGACTGGAACATCTCGCTCTTTCATTACCGCAACCACGGCGCCGACTACGGCCGCATCCTGGTCGGGATCCAGGTGCCGGCTGGCGACAAGCGCGCCTTCCGGGCCTTTCTCGCGGGGCTTGGCTATGCGCACGAGGACGCCACCGAGCACCCGGCCTACCGGCTGTTTCTCGGCGCGCACCAGGGATGAAGGACCCTGAACCGGGACAACGGGCGACGCCCGCGCTCCACGACACGCGGCGGATCCGTCGAGGTTTCCAAAGCGTCAACTTGACGTTACAATTTTGTTGTCCATGAATCTGATCGCCCTCGGCCTCAACCACACCACCGCGCCCGTCGCGGTGCGCGAGCGCGTGTCGTTCCCGGGCGAGGGACTGCGGCAGGCGCTCGCCGATCTGCGCACGAGCCTGAGCGGGCTGCTGCCCGAGGGCGCCATCCTGTCCACCTGCAACCGCACCGAGATCTACTGCGCCAGCCCGCGCCCGGGCGAAATCGCCACGGCGGTGTCGGGCTGGCTGGCCCAGCGCCAGGGCCTCGCGCAAGGGCAGCTCCAGTCGCATCTCTACGTCCTGCCCGACGGTCAGGCCGTACGCCATGCCTTCCGCGTGGCGGCCGGCCTCGACTCCATGGTGATCGGCGAGCCGCAGATCCTCGGTCAGCTCAAGGACGCCGTGCGGGCGGCGCAGGATACCGGCGCGCTCGGCACGCACCTGCACCAGCTCTTCCAGCGCTCCTTCGCGGTCGCCAAGGAGGTGCGCTCCACCACCGAGATCGGCGCTCACTCGGTGTCGATGGCCGCAGCCGCGGTGCGCCTGGCGCGCCGCATCTTCGAAGACCTGCGCGAAACCCGCGTGCTCTTCGTCGGCGCCGGCGAAATGATCGAGCTGTGCGCAACCCACTTCGCCGCCCAGCATCCCCGTGCGCTGGTGGTGGCCAATCGCACCGAGGAACGCGGCGAGAAGCTCGCCCACCAGTTCGGCGGCGGCACGCTGCGCCTGAGCGAGCTGCCCGAGCAGCTCGAGCACTTCGACATCGTGGTGTCGTGCACCGCCAGCGCGCTGCCGATCATCGGACTGGGCATGGTCGAGCGCGCCAGCCGTGCGCGCCGCCGCCGTCCGATGTTCATGGTCGACCTGGCCGTGCCGCGCGACATCGAGCCCGAGGTCGCGCGCCTGGACGACGTCTTTCTCTACACCGTCGACGATCTCGGCAAGGTGGTGCAGAGCGGTGCCGAGAATCGCCGCGCGGCGGTCGCCCAGGCCGAAGCCATCATCGAGACCCGTGTCGACGCCTTCATGCAGTGGCTCAGCGCGCGCCAGGCGGTGCCCGCGATCCGCGCGCTGCATGCCCGCGGCGAGTCGCTGCGCACCGCCGAGCTCGAGCGCGCCCGCCGGATGCTCGCGCGCGGCGATGATCCCGACGCGGTCCTCGAGGCCTTGTCGCGCGGGCTCACCGGCAAGTTCCTGCACGCGCCCACCGCCATGCTGCAGCGCCCCGGCGACGACCACCCCACGCTGCTGCGCCTGCTCGACCGCCTGTATCCCGGCCACGACTGAGCGAGCCATCGCCCGCGGGCGCCGCCCGCGCCCGGCCGCGCGACCGCTCGGCTATGCTTGCGGGCCAGCCCGCCCGTCCCCGCCATGAAAGCCTCCCTGCTGGCCAGGCTCGAGAGCCTCGAGCAGCGCCTTGCCGAAGTCAATCTGCTGCTCGCGGGCGAGGATGCCGCGCGCGACCTTAACGCGCTGCGGCGCCTCAACCGCGAACACGCCGAGCTGTCGCAGGTCGTCGAGCGCCTGCATGCCTGGAAACAGGCGCGCGCCGATCTCGACGCGGCCCAGGCGATGCGTGCCGACCCCGAGCTGCGCGAGTTCGCCGACGAGGAGGCGAAGGCGGCTGGCGAGCGCGCCGCGCACGAGGAGGCGCAGCTGCAGCGCCTGCTGCTGCCGCGCGACCCCAACGACGAGCGCAACGTGATCCTCGAGATCCGAGCCGGCACCGGCGGCGACGAATCGGCGCTGTTCGCCGGCGACCTGCTCCGGATGTACCTGCGGCACGCCGAGCGTCAGGGCTGGCAGACCGAACTGATGTCGGAAAGCCCCTCGGAGCTCGGTGGCTGGCGCGAGGTCATCGTGCGCATCGTCGGTGACGGCGCGTGGTCGCGGCTCAAGTTCGAGTCCGGGGGCCACCGCGTGCAGCGTGTGCCGGAAACCGAGGCGCAGGGCCGCATCCACACCTCGGCATGCACGGTGGCGGTGATGGCGGAGGCCGATGACCTCGCCGAGGTCGCCATCCCGCCCGAGGAGCTGCGCATCGATGTCTTCCGCGCCTCGGGTGCCGGCGGACAGCATGTCAACAAGACCGAGTCGGCGGTAAGGATCACCCACCTGCCGACCGGCCTCGTGGTCGAGTGCCAGGACGACCGATCCCAGCACCGCAACCGCGACCGCGCGATGAAGGTGCTCGCGACGCGGCTGCGCGACCGCCAGCAGCGTGAAGCGCAGGCGCGCGAGGCGGCGCAGCGCAAGTCGCTGATCGGTTCGGGCGACCGCTCCGAGCGCATCCGCACCTACAACTTCCCCCAGGGCCGCCTCACCGACCACCGGATCAACCTCACGCTGTACAAGCTCGATCGGGTGATGGATGGCGAGATCGACGAGGTGCTGACCGCGCTGGCCACCGCGCACCAGGCCGAGCAGCTCGCCGCGCTCGCCGATGCGACGTGAGCGCGCTGTCGCTCGACGCCCTCGTCGCCCGCGCCGGGCTGCCGCGCCGCGAGGCACGTGCGCTGCTCGCCCATGCCGCGGGGCGCCCGCGCGAGTGGCTCATCGCCCATGGCGACGAACCGGCGGCAGCCGGCCTGGCGGATCGCTTCGCCGGCCTCGTCCAACGCAGGCTCGACGGCGAACCGCTGGCCTACCTGCTCGGCGAGCGCGAGTTCCGTGGCCTGCGCTTCGCGGTCGATCGCGCGGTGCTGGTGCCGCGCCCCGAGACCGAGCTGCTGGTGGATCAGGCGATCGCGCGCGCCGCCCCGGGTGCGCGGGTGATCGACCTCGGGACGGGCAGCGGCGCGATCGCGGTCGCGCTCGCGCACGCCCGCCCTGATCTCCGGGTGACCGCGACCGAACGCTCGCGTGCGGCGCTGGCGCTCGCGCGGCGCAACGCGCGGACGCTGCTCGCAGCGGGCGAGGATGCGATCGACTGGCGCGAGGGTGACTGGTGGGCGGCGGTCGGGCCCGAAGAACGATTCGCGCTGGCGCTCGCGAACCCCCCCTACCTGGCACCCGACGACGCGCACCTCGACGGCGAGCTGCGCTTCGAGCCGCGCGAGGCCCTGGTTGCCGAACGACAAGGCCTTGCCGACCTCCACAGGCTGGGCGCCGGAGCGGTGTCGCATCTCGAAGCCGGCGGCTGGCTGCTGCTCGAGCATGGCTGGCAGCAGGGGCCGGCGGTACGCGCGCTGCTGCTGGCGGCGGGTCTTTGCAAGGTCGTCACGCTGCACGACGACCAGGGACGGGAGCGTGTCAGCCTCGGCTGCCTGCCGCGACTCGAAGAAGCGGCACCGCACGGCGCGCTTTCATCTTGCCCCGGCGAAGCCCTGCGCACGCAGGACGCACGCGACGTCCTGTCCTAGAATAGTCACTTTGCATCACGCCCTCACGGAGTCACCGATGGAAGCCAGGGAGTTCATCCAGAAAACCGTCACCGACAATCCGGTGGTGCTGTTCATGAAAGGCACGGCCCAGTTCCCGCAGTGCGGCTTTTCCGGGCGCGCGGTCCAGATCCTGAAGGCCTGCGGCATCCGCAACCTTGTCACGGTCAACGTGCTCGAGGATGACGAGGTCCGGCAGGCCATCAAGGACTTCGCCAACTGGCCGACGATCCCCCAGCTCTATGTCAACGGCGAATTCGTCGGCGGCTCCGACATCCTCGCCGAGATGTACCAGTCGGGCGAACTGCAGAAACTGCTTCCGCCGCAGGCGGCCGCCTGAGCCGCGGGCAGCGCCATGAAGATCCTGCTCGCCACCGACGGCTCCAAGAACGCGCTTCGCGCGGTGCGCCACGCCGCGCGCCTCGCGGGCGACCTCAAGTCCGAGACCACGGTCACGCTGATCAGCGTCCACGATGCCACCGCGCTGCGGCATGCCCAGCGTTTCGTCGGACGAAAGGCGGTTGACGATTACCTGCGAGATCTCTCCGAGGCCGACCTGACCGATGCCCGCAAGGTCCTAGACAAGGCCGGTGTGCGGCACGACATGATCATCCGCACGGGCCATGTCGGTGTCGAGATCGCCGCGGCCGCGGCCGAAGGCAAGTTCGACCTGATCATCATGGGCTCCAAGGGCCGTTCGGCGCTGAAGGACCTGCTGATGGGCTCGGTCGCGCAGCGCGTGATGGAACTCAGCAAGGTACCCGTGCTGATGGTCAAGTAAGGCCCGCTGCGCAGGCAAGTCTCCGTGCGCATCCTGCTCGCCTGGGCGATCCACGCGCTGTGCCTGCTCGGTGTGGCTTGGCTGGTGCCGGGCGTCCGCATCGACGGCATCGGCCACGCCCTGGTGGCCGCGCTGGTACTCGGGCTGCTGAACCTGCTGATCCGGCCCATCCTGCTGCTGCTGACGCTGCCGGTCACGATCCTCACGCTCGGCCTGTTCACACTGGTGATCAACGGACTGATCTTCCAGCTCGCGGCCTACTTCCTCGACGGCTTCTGGGTCGCCGGCTTCTGGTGGGCGGTTCTGGGCTCGATCGTCTACAGCGTGGGCAGCAGCCTGTGCACGCTGGTGGTGTTCGGGCGGCGCGACTGAGCCAGGCGCACGGGGGCTGGCTTCAGGCCGGCACGAACAGCGACTCCATCTCGCGGCGCAACCGATAGGCGCGGGTGCCGGTATCCATCGCGACATCGGCCCAGGTCAGACTCTGGCCCTTGCGCACCGGGCGCACGACTCTCACGTCATGGGCGAGCCCAAGCGGCAGGCCGCCAAGCCGCGCCGAGGTCGCGGCCGGCAGCAGCTTGCCCCAGACCGTGAATCCGCCCTCCCCGTCGAGGACTTCGCCGACGGCAAGATCGCGCTTGGCGGTCGCGACGACGTCGGCGTGCCAGGCGAGCGGCACGCCGGTCGGCTCGCCACGCAGCGCCACGCTCGCCACGCTCACGCCAACCTCCAGGCCGATCAGGTGCCAGCGCTTGTACAGCGTGAAGTAGCGCCCGCTCGGGTCGGTGTGGGCGTTGTATTCCTCGAAGCAGTTGCGGATGTACTCGGTTTCGCCCTCGACGGTCACCCAGACGCCCATCCGGATGTCGTAGGGGATGCGCCGGCCATCGGCCTCGAGCGAGGAGACCACCTCGACCATGCCCTTGCGCTCGAGCACGCCACCCTCGGCGATCGGGCGCGTCACGAAGGGAATGTCCTCGACGCTCGCCGGCGGGTAGCGCAGCCCGTCCGAGGGGACGCCCAGGCCGGTGGCGTTGCTGACGGCCGTGCTCTCGATCGACGGCTTCGAGCCATCGAGGAAGCTGTTGAACATCTTGGGGTTGAGGCCGCCACGCAGCGCCTGCTCGGGCGTGAGCCCGTAGTAGCCCCAGACGGTTTCGGGGGTCGACTCGCAGAAGTGCGGCAGCCACTTGTGGCCGCGGCCGGCCGCGATGACCGGAAAGCCGCAGGCGCGCGCCCAGTCGACGAGGTCGCAGATCAGCGCCGGCTGATCGCCGAAGGCAAGCGAATAGACGACCCCGGCTTCCTCGGCGCGTCGCGCGAGCAGCGGGCCGCAGAAGGCATCGGCCTCGACGGTGACGTTGACGACATGCTTGCCGTGCGCGAATGCCTCGAGGCAGTGATCGACCGCGGCGATCGGGTGGCCGGTGCACTCGACGACGACATCGAGCGCCGGATGGCGCACGAGCGCCTGCCAGTCGTCGCCGACATGGGTGGTGCCGGCCGCGAGTGCCGCATCGATGCTCGGGGCGGCACTGCGCTCGACGGGCCAGCCGACGCGCGCAAGATTGGCGCGCGCACCCTGCGGCGACAGGTCGGCGATGGCCGCGAGATGGACGCCGGGCGTGCGCGGGATCTGCGCAAGGTACATCGAGCCGAACTTGCCGGCGCCGATCAGGCCGATACGCACCGGCCGGCCCTGCGCCTCGCGCTGGCGCAGCTTCGCGTGGAGATTCATGCGGCGAGCCGAGATGCTTCGATGCTGGCGTCGCTGGTCTGCAGGGCGCTGGCGGGCATGCCGTGTTCCCACGGCAGGTTGACCGGGTAGTCGCGCAGCAGGCAGTCGTCGGGCAGGCACTCGATCGGCGTGAAGTCGCGATGCGCGATGTACTCGGGCCGGCGGAATCGGCGGATGTGATTCGAGACCGCGCAAAGGCTCAGGTAGACGCTGACCCGGTTCCACGGCGACAGGTTGCTCGCCGATGCGTGGACCAGGCAGCCGTGGAACAGGATCATCGAGCCCGCCGGCCCCTGCGGACTGACGATACCGCCGTGACGGCCGCCGGCGCGCTCGACGAGTTGCGCGATCAGCGCGTTATCGACCGTCCAGAGCGGATAGCTGGTCGTCGTGAGGTCGTGCTTCGCGTCGATCACGCCGCGCTTGTGGCTGCCGGGAATGAACATCAGCGGGCCGTTGTAGGCATCGACGTCGTCGAGGAAGATCGCGACGTTCATGGCCCTGGCTGCCGGCATCATGTCGTCGTTCAGCCACGTGCCGTAGTCCTGGTGCCACTGCCAGACGTCGCCCTCGAAGGCCATCTTGCCGTTGATCTTGAACTGGTGCATGTACACCGGCTCGCCGAAGAGATCCTGGACCGGTTCGACCATCCGCGGGTGCCGGGCGAGGGTCGCGAAGGGGCGGCTGTACATGTGGGCCGCGAAGTTGGTGCGAACCGCGTCGCTGCCCTTCTCGCGAACGTTGTAGGCCTCGCGGCGCGCATAGAGCTCGGGTACCGCGGCCGACAGCCTGCCGATCTCGTCGGGCGAGAACAGCCCGGGGAAGAACAGATAGCCGTCGCGATCGAAGCGTTCGATCTGCTCGCGAGTGAGTTTCATGCCGGGCCTCGTCGTGGGGCATTCAGGGGCAGGGTCGGCGCGACCGACCGGACCCGACAAATTGTATACAGCATCGGGGGCGGGCGTCGCCGACCGTGACAAAGGTCTCGACCCTGCTCATCCGACCCTCAAGTGCGGCCCACCGCCGCCGTTAGCCCTCGGGCGGACCCTGGTTCCGCCGCGTGGCTTCGTCGATGGGACGCCGCGCGCCCCCGGAGAGTGTCGGACATGCTTCGAAGCGTACTGTGTGGCGCAACCCTGATCGGCGGGCTGTTCTGGACCCTCTATCTGGTCTACGGGTGGTGGGCCTTCACGTCGCTGCTCGCGCTCGGCGCCGCATCGACCGTGGTGCGTCAGGGACTCCTCGAATCGCTGGTTTCGCAGACCGTGGTGGCGGTCGTGCTGCTCGGCATCGGCGCGGTCCTGCGCGAACCGAAGGTGATTCGGCGACGCGTGGCGAGCAGGCAGAAGGCCGGACGATCGACGGGCTCGCGGGAGGGGGGTCGGGACAGCCTGCGCGGCATCGAGCACTACGATCCGCTGGTCGATGGCTCGGAGGCAGGCGACACGGTACGCATGGCGCTGATCCGGAAGTACCGGATCCGCCGGGACGACACCCTCGGCCTGATCATCTGCCAGGGGCAGGCCTTCCGAAGCCTGGACGAAGCCCTCGAACACGCGCGGCAGGCCGAACTCGAGGCCGGCCGGCAGGCACGCGCGCATCATGCGGGACTCGAAGATCCCGACATGCAGGCGGCCCGGGCGTACGGGTCGACCACGCAGACGTCAGGCGCCGAGGAGCCGCGGGATTCCGGGGCAAGCGCGGGAAGCGCCGAAGGCGGCAGGGCGGCGGCTGCCGTGATGCGCGAGCTGCTGCGCCCGGGACCGCTGGGCTCGCCGCCCGAGGCCGCGGCCACCAGCCGGGGCGGCGCTCGGGGCGCTGCCGCCCCCGACAGGACCGTGGTGCCGGCTACCTGACTCGAACAGGTGACCTACCGCTTACAAGGCGGTTGCTCTACCAACTGAGCTAAGCCGGCGGATCGACCGATGGGGACGCGGGCATCACGCGCCCCCGGAAACTTCACTTGACGCGGGTGAGACGAGGCCGTCCGCCCGGTGCGGGCGCTGGCGGCGGTGATGGGGGTACGGAACCCGCGGGATTGGCGTCGCCGCCGGCGGAAGGCGCTGCGGCGGTTGCCGGCGCCGCGGGGATCGGCACGAGCGTCATCGGCGCGACCGCCGCCGCGCCGGCCTCCGCATCGGCATCGGCCTTGCGAGCGCGCGGACGGCGTTTCGGCACCGGGGCAGGCGGACTCGACACGGCATCGGCGGGGCTGGCGGTCGGATTGGCGTCGGGCGCGCCGGGCGTCGGTGGTGCAGCCTCGGAAATCGCCGGCGGCTTGGGCACCTCGAAAGCCATGCCGTGGCCGTTCTCGGCCGCATAGATGGCCGACACATTGGCGATCGGCACCGACACCTGACGGGCGACCCGGTTGAAGCGCGCTTCGAATTCAATGCGATCGTTGCCGATCACCAGGTGATGCGTGGCTTCGGCCGACACGTTGAGCACGATCTCGCCGCCACGCACGAACTCCATCGGCACCTGAGTGCCGGCGTCGACCGCGACCGCGATGTACGGGCGAAAGCCGTTGTCCGAACACCACTCGTGGATGGCGCGGATCAGGTAGGGCTTGGTGGACGGCGCTTCGCTCACGGGGTTGTCCTGCTCGGGCTGCGGGTCAGCGGCGCATCACCTTCTCGGAGGGCGTGAGCGCTTCGATGTAAGCCGGCCTTGAAAAGATGCGCTCAGCATAGCGCAGCAGCGGTGCGGTGGACTTGGGCATGTCGATGCCGTAGTGATCGAGGCGCCACAGCAACGGGGCGAGCGCGACATCGAGCATCGAGAACTCCTCGCCGAGGATGTACTTGTTCTTGATGAAGATCGGCGTGAGCTGCGTCAGCCGGTCGCGGATCTGCTGCCGGGCCCGCTCCATCTGCTTGCTCGCGTCCTTGTGGTGGTCGCGACGCTCGAGCTGCTGGACGTGCACGAAGAGCTCACGCTCGAAGTTGAACAGGAACAGGCGCGCGCGTGCCCGCATCACCGGGTCCGCGGGCATCAGCTGCGGATGCGGAAAGCGCTCGTCGATGTATTCGTTGATGATGTTCGATTCGTACAGGATCAGATCACGCTCGACCAGGATCGGTACCTGGCCGTAGGGGTTCATGATCGAGATGTCTTCCGGCTTGTTGTAGAGGTCGACGTCGCGAATCTCGAAGTCCATGCCCTTTTCGAAGAGCACGAAGCGGCAGCGCTGGCTGAAAGGACAGGTGGTGCCCGAGTACAGGACCATCATGGCGAGCGGCTCCCAGGAGGACGGAATCTGAAAAAAAATCAGGGTGAGCCGAGACCGGCTCACCCCGAACGGGTCTGGCGCGGGTTTACTTGATGTCCTTCCAGTACTCGCGGTTCAGCCACCAGGCGAAGACGGTGAACAGCGACAGGAAGAGCAGCACCCAGACGCCGAGCTGGGTGCGCGTGCGCGCCGAAGGGTCGGACATGAAGGTGATGTAGGCGACGAGATCGGCAATCGCTTCGTCGTAGCGTTCCTGGGCAAGCCTGCCGCCCTCGGCCTTGCCAAGCGATACCACGCGTTGCTCGTGGTGCTGCGTGCCCTCGAGCTTGTCGGCCTTCTCGGTACGCTGACCTTGCGCATCGAAGCTGACCGTGACCTTCTGGAAGCCGGAAAGTGCGCCACTGCGCGCATCCTTGACGGCCTTGGTTTCCTCGATGGTGACCCCGCGGGAACCCTGAAGCTCCCAGAGCACATGGGGCATGCCGACGTTCTCGAAGAGCGCGTTGTTCCACCCGGTGGCACGGGTGCCGTCGCGGTAGTAGGCC
>JBIIHU010000323.1:0-3954 GCA_044235405.1 Burkholderiaceae bacterium | reverse complement strand
ATGCCAGGATCGCATCGAGCCTGGCGTCGACCTGCGACCGCGTCAGCCCGAGCAGCGCGGCGTTCAGGTACACGTTCTCGAGGCCGCTGAACTCCGGGTTGAAGCCCGCGCCGAGCTCGAGCAGCGCGGCCACGCGGCCATTGACCTGCAGCTCGCCGGTGGTGGGGGTCAGTGTGCCGCAAACCAGCTGCAGCAGCGTCGACTTGCCGGCGCCGTTGCGTCCGACGATGCCCATCACCTCGCCGCGTCGCACGCTGAAGTCGACATCGCGCAGCGCCCAGAACTCGCGGCCTGCGCTGCGGCGCGACCCCCAGAGCAGCTGCCGCAGGCGGTCCGAGGGGCGGTCGAAGAGGGTGTAGCGCTTGCCCAGCCCGCGGGCGACGATCGCCGCGTCGGCGGTCGCCGGCGCTGCCTGGGTTGCGGGTGCGGTCGGCTCAGACGACATCGGCGAAGCCCGGGCGAACCCGGCGAAAGAAGAGGGCGCCCAGCACGGCCACCGCGAGCCCGGCCAGCGCGCTTGCCGCGAGCGCCAAAGCGTCGGGCGCGCGGCCGGCGAGCAGCTCGCGGGTGGCGTTCATCACGGGCACCAGCGGGTTCAGCCGAAGCCACGGTTGCAGCCGCTCGGGCAGGGCCTCGAAGGGGAAGAACACAGGACTCAGGAACATCAGCGCGCTCGTCAGCAGATTGAGCACCTGGCCGATGTCGCGGACATAGGCCCCGATCGCCGACAACAGCCAGCCCAGCCCGAGCACCCAGGGCAGCAGCGGCAGCCACACCAGGGGCAGCAGCAGCACGGTGGCATGCAGGCCCTCGCCGGCGAAAAGCCCCAGGCCTGCGAGCAGCAGGCCAGCCACCGCGAGCCCCGCCGCCGCGGTGCACGCGCTCACCCACGCGAGCAGCTCCAGCGGGAACACCACCTTCTTGACGAGGCTGACCTGCTCGACGATGAGGGTCGGCGCCCGGTTCACGCACTCGGCAAAGAACAGGAACACCGCGAGCCCGGCGTAGATCCGCATCGCGAAGTCGAGATCGCCGTCGGCCGCGCCGGGCCAGCGCACCTGCATCACATGGCGAAACACCAGCGTGTACACGGTCAGCATCGCCAGCGGCGTGAGCACGATCCAGAAGGTGCCGAGCCAGGACTGCCGGTAGCGCGCGTGCAGATCGCGCAGCCACAGCTGGCGCAGCAGGCCGGCGTGGCGCAGCGGCAGCAGATAGGCGTGCAGGGGCGTGCTGTGCATGATCGGGTTCAGGCGCGCGGCGGCTCTTCGCGCCCCTGGGCGATGTCCTGCAGCACCTGCGGGTTCATCAGCCGCAGCGAGGTGCCTTCGCGCACGAGAATGCCGCGCAGGAACAGCACCTGGAAGGCGCGGGTGACGGTCTCGCGGCTGGCGTTGATCATGATCGCGAGCTCCTGGTGGGTGGGGGCCTGCTCCACCTCGGTCACCGCGCCCGCCTGGCGCCGCGGCAGCTGCAGCAGCAGCGCGCACAGGCGCTGGAAGGGGTTGGGCAGACTGAGCAGGGTGCGCTGCGCCATCACCGTGCGCACGCGATCGGCGAGGCGGCGCATCACGGCCTGGGCGAGTTCCGGGTGCCGCGTGATCAGTTCGCGGGCCGAGACCGCATCCAGGAAGGCGACCGTCGATTTCACCGCCGCGACCACGTATTCGGAGGGCGCGCGTCCGTCGACCAGCGGAAGTTCGCCGAAATAGTCGCCAGGTTCGACGAAGTAGAGCCCCACACCCCGGCCATCGACGGTAAAATCCACCCCCTGGAGCCGGCCGTCGACCAGAAAGCCGAGGTCCTGCGTGGGCGCTTCCTTGGACACCACCGTGGCCCGGCGCGCGAACTCGCGCAGCGCCATGCGCTGCGACAGCGGCTCCAGGGCTTCGCGCTGGAGCGGTTGCAGCAGCGGGAACTGCGACAGCAGTTGGAGCGACACCGGCATGGCGCGGCAGTGTACCGCCGACCCGGCGCCCCGCTCTTGTGATGGCGGGCACAGATCGCCGTCGTCGGCGCGTGCGAGACTCCAGTGTCAAGCAAGAGGTTTTTCGGGGGGCGCATGGCCTTGCACAACCGCTTCGTTTCGCCGCCGATCCCGTCGGGTTCGGCGCGCGTGGCCGCGCGCAGGCTGGTCGCGACCACGCGTGCAGCCTTCGCGGGAGCGCTGGCCGCCGGCCTCGCGCTGCTGCCCGTCGCATCGAATGCCACCGTCGCGCCCGCCACGCCGGCGGCCGTGGTGGGCGAGACCACGCTGGTCATCGGCCAGTCGCGCATCATCGGCGCCGACGGCAGCGCCCGCGACATCCAGCGCGGCACCGAGCTGCGGGTGGGCGACCGCATCGAAACCCGCCCGGGCGCCCATGTGCATGTGCGCTTCGTCGATGGCGGCCGGGTCAGCGTGCGGCCGGCCAGCCGTCTGGTGGTAGAACAATACGCACCCGCCGACGCCGCCGCGTCCGGCGCCATCAAGTTCCGCCTCGAGGAGGGGGTTGTCCGCTCGATCACCGGGGCCTGGGGCGAGGCCGCGCGCGAGCGTTTCCGCCTCAACACGCCGGTGGCTGCCATCGGCGTCAAGGGCACCGATTTCGTCGTCCGCGCCTCCGACGACAGCACCGCGGCCAGCGTCTTTGCCGGGTCGATCGTGGTGTCGCCGCTCACCCCGGCCTGCGCCGGCTCGCTCGGGCCCTGCGCAAGCGGTGCCGAGAAGCTGCTGTCGGCCGACATGAAAGGCCAGATGCTCGAGTTCCACCGCGACCAGCCGGCGCCCCGGCTGGTGCCGGCCGTGGATCTCATGGCGCTGGCGATGGCACGTAACGGGTCGGCTGCGGCCGAGGCCCGGCCAGCCTCGGCGCCTGCCCAGGCACGGGTCGCGGTGGGTTCCACCGAGATTCGGGTGGCGGTTGCGCCGGCTGCCGACACCCGGAGCGCGGCTTCCGCAGCGTCCGCGGCCCCCGGCCTGGCTGGCGTCGGCAGCGGCTCGGGTGCGATCGAGGTCCGCATCGAGATCGCCCCGGTTCGTGCCGAACGGCCGCTGGTGTCCGAGACCGTGCGCATCGAGCTGGTCGGCGACAAACCCGTGGTCTCCGAGAATCTCGCGGTAGCCACGCTGGCCGCCGCGAACTCCGCGGCGATCCAGGCCGCCGCCACGGCCGCTCAGGTTGCCGCTCAGGTCGCCGCTCAGGCCGCTGCCGCTGCGGCGCAGGCCGCCGCCGAGCTGCTCGCCCGTCGCAATGCGCCCGAGCAGGATCTCTTCTGGCTGCGCTGGCCCTGGGCGGCGGAGCTTGCCGGCGATGATTTCAGCAAGCGCTTCGATGCCGCGCTGCTCCTGGGCACCCGGTCGATCGTCACCGACGGGGGCTTCTCGCTTCGCCGGCCGGAGGGCACGGTCTTCGCCCCCCAGGATGCCTCGGCCAGCTTCCGCCTGACCGGCGCCGCCGCGCGCGTGCTTCGCGATGGTGGTTACCGCGCCGAAAATGTCCAGATCACCGAGGGTTCGCTGGCGGTCGATTTCGCGCGGGCCACCTTCGCCTCCAGCCTCACTGCGGTCGGGCCGGTGCTCGGAAGCGCCCTGGTGCAGGCCGCCGGTACCGTCGATGCCGCCGGGGGCATGCGCTCCACCGCCGGCAACGCGCTGATGGTGGGCGGGTTCAACGGCGATGGCCACAAGGCCGGGCTTTCCTTCTCGCGCGACGTCCCTGGCGGCGTGCTGCAGGGCATCTCCCAGTGGAATCGCTAGCGCGCCAGGCCACGGTGCCGGCGCGGCGGCGTTTCGGAGCGGCCGCCGCGGCGGTGCTCGTGGCGGCCCTCGTCGGCCTGTTCCTGGGTTGGGTGCGTCCCGGCTGGCTCGACGGCCTCCAGGAGCGCAGCACCGACTGGGCCTGGCGGCAGATCGCGCAGCCCCTCGACGAGCGTCGGCTCATCGTCGTCGACATCGACGAGCGCAGCCTTGCC
>JBIIHU010000003.1:0-40764 GCA_044235405.1 Burkholderiaceae bacterium | reverse complement strand
GCCGCCTTGACAGCGGGCGCCATCGCTGCCGAGACTCCTTCATCCGGTTGCCCCCCGGCAACCGATCGACGGAGACCAGGCGATGCCGGTTCAGGTGATCGGGATGATCGGCGTGTCGCCCCCGCAGGGTACCGCGCTGCATGTGATCGCGGGCGGCATTTCGCCCGACTTCCTGCGCGAGTTCGCGCAGGCGCACGAGGCGGCGGGCTTCGATCGCGTGCTGGTGGGCTATTACGCATCGTCGGCCGAAGGATTCGGCGTGGCCGGCTTCGCGGCCTGCCACACCCGCCGGCTCTCGTTCCTGATCGCCCATCGCCCGGGCGTCGTGGCGCCAACCATCGCCGCGCGGGCCGCCGCGACCCTCGACCAGCTCTCGGGCGGCAGGCTGGCGCTGCACATCATCGTCGGCAACACCGATGCCGATCAGCAGCGCGAAGGCGATTTCTCACCGAAGGAAGAGCGCTACGAGCGCGCCGCCGAGTACCTCGAGGTGATGCGCAGGGTCTGGACCTCGCCGAAGCCCTTCGACTTCGAAGGCCGCTTCTACCGCTTCCGCGATGTCTTCTCCGAGGCCCGACCCCTGCAGCAACCGGCGCCGCCGATCTTCTTCGGCGGCTCCTCGACAGGCGCCCTGGCCATGGGTGCCCGCCACTGCGACATCTTCGCGATGTTCGGCGAGCCGCTGGCGGAGACCGCCGAGCGCATGGCGCAGTTCCGCGGCATGGCCCGCGCCTTCGGCCGCGAGCCCGGCTTCAACCTGTCGTTTCGACCGATCATCGCCGACACCGAAGGCCAGGCGTGGGACAAGGCGCGCAGGATCCTCGACGATCTCAGGGCGAGCGGCACGCTGCCCGCGACGCCGCAGGACCACTCGGCCGAACGCCTGGTGGCGATCGCCCGGCGTGGCGACGTGCACGACGAGCGCCTGTGGATGCCGGTGGCCGAGGCGGCGGCGGGCAAGGGCAACACCTCGTGCCTTGTCGGCACCCCTGAACAGGTCGCGCAGGCCATGCTCGCGTACTACCGGCTCGGTGTGCACTCTTTTCTGATCCGGGGCTTCGATCCGCTGGGCGACGTCGCGGCCTTCGGCCGCGAACTGATCCCGCGCCTGAAGCTCGGGGCGCTGGCCATCGACCGCGAGGCGGCGCTCGCGGCCTGACAGGCCCCGCACCGGAAGCGCGCCCGGCCGGGTCGCGAGCGCCAGACTGGCCAGGGCACGAGGGTGGGGCTGGCCAGGGCGCGAGCGTGGGGCTGGCTAAGGCGCGAGCGCCTCGAGGGCCCCCGCCATGCTGTCGACCACTCGCAGGCTGGCGAGGTCGGCCTGCCGCACGAAACCGTGCGCGACCATCGACTGCACCGCGGCCAGCAGCGGCTGCCAGTAGCCGACCTGATCGAGGAGCACCGATCGCTTGTCGTGGTAGCCGATCTGCGCAAGCGTCAGCACCTCGAAGAACTCGTCGAGCGTGCCCAGGCCGCCGGGCAGCGTGAGGAAGGCGTCGGCCAGCTCGATCATGCGGGTCTTGCGCTCGGCCATGTCGGCCACGACCTCGAGCCGGGACAGCCCGCGATGGGCGACCTCGCGCTCCAGCAGCCGACGCGGGATGACGCCGACCACCGCACCCCCGGCAGCCAGCGCGCCGTCGGCCAGCGCACCCATCAGGCCGACGTTGCCGCCCCCGTAGACGAGCGTCCAGCCGCGCTCGCCGAGCGCGCGCCCGAGGTCGAAGGCCGCGTTCACCCACCGTGGGTCGTCGCCGCTCTTGGCGCCGCAGAAGACGCCGACATGCCAGCAAGCCGGTACCGGGACACTCATCGATCGGACTCCCTGCGGGGTTCTCGGGCGAGCAGCGCGAGCACCGCCTCGCGCGGCTGCAGCCGTCCATCGAGCACCGCCGAGACGGCCGCGGCGATGGGCACCTCGACGTCGCGCTCGGCCGCCTGGCGCACCAGGGCCTCGGTGCAGGGCACGCCTTCGGCGACATGCCCCAGTCCCTCGAGCACCGCGGCAAGCGGCTGCCCGGCGGCGAGCCCGAGACCCACGCGCCGGTTGCGGGAGAGGTCGCCGGTGCAGGTCAGCACGAGATCGCCGAGTCCGGCGAGCCCCATGAAGGTCTCGACGCGCGCGCCGCGCGCCACGCCGAAGCGCGCGATCTCGGCCAGCCCGCGCGTGATCAGCGCGGCCCGCGCATTGTGGCCGAGCGCCAGGCCGTCGGCGATCCCCGCGGCGATCGCCATGACGTTCTTCAGCGCGCCGCCCACCTCGACGCCGACGATGTCGTCGGAAAGGTAGATGCGCGCGGCACCGTGGTGCAGCGCGCGCACCGCGGCCGCGCAGGAGCGCTCGTCGGGACCGGCCGCCACCAGCGCCACCGGCAGGCCTGCGGCCACCTCCTGCGCGAAGCTCGGTCCGGAGATCGCCGCGCCCGCGATGCCGGGCCAGACCCCCGCCACGATCTCGTGCGGCAGGCATCCGCTGCCGAGCTCTAGCCCCTTGCACAGCCATGCGAGCGCCATGCCATCGAGGCGGCCACAGGCCGCCCGGCGCACGGCGGCGAGCGCGGAGCGCAGGCCGGCGACCGGTGTGCCGACGATCAGCAGCGCGTCCTCGGCGGGGACCTCGGCCAGCCAGTCGACCATCGCGTCGAGGCGATCGCCGATCCGCAGCCCGGGCGGCAGCGCGGCCCCCGGCAGGTAGCGCGCATTCATGCGCTCGCCGGCGATTCGCGCGGCGAGCGCGGCGTCGCGGACCTGCAGCCAGACCGGGTGTCGGCGCGCCGCGTGGATCGCGGCGGCGGTGCCCCAGGCGCCGGCCCCGACCACCGCGACACGCATCGACTCAGACGCCCCAGATGTCGGCGGCGCGAATCCAGCCGCTGGCGCCGCCGCGGTGCCGCACCCGGAGCCAGCCGGAGATCGCGGCCGGATCGAGCAGCTCGAGACCGACCCCTCGCTCGACCACGAACAGCACCTCGGCCCCCTCCTGACCGGCACTGCGCACCGACGCCTGGCCCCGCGCGACCACGGTTCGCTGCGCGGCGAGGTCGCCGCGATCGATCCAGGCGACATCGCCGGAGGCATCGCGCACCCGGACCCAGGGCGGTGTCGAGGCGAGTACCTCGAAGGGCGTGCCGCGCGGCGCGAGCCACAGGCGACGCGCCTGGGCCGAGGGGCCGTCGTAGAGGATGGCGACCGCGACCCCCACCGAGCGGAACTCGGCGGCGCCGGCAGGCGATGTCGCGAGAAAGGCCGCCCCGAGCGCAACCACCAGCGCAGCAGAACGCGGCAGCAACATGGAAAGCGCGAGCATCGCGATGCGCAGCCGGCGCGCAGCCGAGGGAGCCGCCTTCAGCGGCCGCCCGGCAGGATGATGCCGGACGGTGCCTCGGCTTCGGCCTGCTGCTGCAGACGCTGCTGGTAGAGCGCCTCGAAGTTGATCTCGGCAAGGTGCATCGGCGGGAAGCCGGCACGCTGGACGACATCGGCGACGTTGGCGCGCAGATAGGGGTAGACGATGTTCGCGCACACCACGTTCAGGATCAGCGGCAGCTGTTCCCCGGGGAGGTTGCGGATCTCGAAGATCCCTGCCTGCTTGGCCTCGACCAGGAAGGCGACATTTTCGCCGGCCCGCGTCGTGACCGTGACCGTGACGCTGGTCTCGTAGATGCCCTCGACGAGCATCTGGGCGCCGACGTCGAGCTGGATCTCGACCGCGGGCTGCTGGGTGTCGAGGAAGATCTGGGGCGCACTCGGGATCTCGAGCGAGAGATCCTTGAGGTAGATGCGCTGGATGCCGAAGGCCGGCTCCTGGCTCTGCTGGGCTGACATGGGATTCCTTGCGAGGATGACGCGCCGGGCCTGCGTGGCCCGGGCAGCCGGCGCCGCCGGGCGCCGGAGGCGGATCAGCCGGCCAGCAGCGGCACGAGACCGCCTGCCCGATCGAGCGCGGCGAGGTCGTCGAAGCCGCCGACATGGGTGTCGCCGATATAGATCTGGGGAACGGTGCGACGGCCGGTGCGCGACATCATCTCGTCGCGCAGTGCGGGGTCGGTGTCGATGCGGATCTTGTCGATGCTCTCGACCCCGCGCTGGCGCAGCAGTTGCTCGGCACGCACGCAGTACGGGCAGACGGCGGTGCTGTACATCGTGACTCTGGCGGTCATGGAGGCTCCCGGAATCGAGGCGGGCCGGTGGTCGGATCGGCGCTGAGAAACTCAGGCCTGCTGGCGGGCGACGGGCAATCCGGCCTGCTTCCAGGCCTGAATGCCGCCAGCAAGATTGAAGACCTGCTCGCGACCGGCCTTGCGCAGGATCCCGGCGGCACTCGCCGAGCGCGCGCCGGTGTTGCAGAACACGAGCACCGGCTTGCCCGCGGGCAGTTCGCCAGCCCGCTCGGCGAGTTGCGCGAGCGGGATGTGCCGCGCATTGGGCAGGTGGCCCGCCGCATGCTCGGCCTGCTCGCGGATGTCGAGGATGACGGCCCCGGTGTCGTTGATGAGCCGCGTGGCGCCCAGGGTGTCGAGCGCGGGGCCACCGGCTCGCCGCTGCACCGCGGGCCACACGAGCATCGCGCCGGAGACGAACGCGATGACGATCAGCAGGATGTTTTCGGTGATGAAGTCCACGAGGCGAAGTATAAGCGAAGCCTCCGCGGCGGCCCGGTATCCTTGAGGCCGTGCCGGGCTTGCCGCCCGGGCCGACACCCCCATCCACACCCCGATCGCTCCCATGCCGCATACCCTCGTCCTGCTGCGCCACGGCGAAAGCCAGTGGAACCTCGAGAACCGCTTTACCGGATGGACCGACGTCGACCTGACGACCGCCGGCCGCGAGGAGGCTCGCCGCGCCGGCGCGCTGCTGCGCGCCGAGGGCTTCGACTTCGACATCGCCTACACGTCGGTGCTTCGGCGGGCAATCCGCACGCTGTGGGGCGTGCTCGACGAGATGGACCGGATGTGGCTGCCGGTCGAGCATTCGTGGCGGCTCAACGAGCGCCACTACGGCGCGCTGCAGGGCCTGAACAAGGCCGAGACCGCCGCCCGCTTCGGCGACGCGCAGGTGCTGGTCTGGCGGCGCGCCTACGGCATCGCACCCGACCCCCTGCCCCCCGGCGACCCGCGCGGCTCCGAGGCCGACCCGCGCTACGCCGGCATCGACCCGGCGCAGATTCCGCGCACCGAGTGCCTGCGCGACACCGTCGCGCGGGTCGTGCCCTACTGGGACAGCACGATCGCGCCGGCGATCCGTGCCGGCCGGCGGGTGCTGATCGCCGCGCACGGCAACTCGCTGCGAGCGCTGGTCAAGCACCTCGACGGCATGTCGGAGGACGACATCGTCGCGATGAACATCCCCACGGCGCGGCCGCTGGTCTACCGGCTCGACGACGACCTTCGCCCGCTCTCGCGCGACTACCTCGGCGACCCCGCCGAGATCGCTGCCGCGATGGCGGCCGTGGCCGCGCAGGGCAAGGCGAAGGGCTGACACCCTGTGGAGGCATCCCCCGAGCCCGCGGGGGATGCGATCACGGGTTCTGAGCGAGCCCACGGCCGACCCGACGCCCAGCGGCACTTTGCCCGGTGCGCATCGGGGTCCGCGGTTTATACTGGCGCGGGCACCGGCAGCGGCCCCACAGGCCCCTTCGCGTCGGCCCCCTTCTCACGGGCGCACCCATGAACGGCAAAGTCAAGCAAGTCGGCCTGCTCGCGATCGGCGCGATCGCCGGTGTGCTGGTCAGCATCGGCATCTCGGCGGTCGCGCAACGCGATGCCCGTCCGCCGCTCCCCCTCGAGGAACTGCGCCAGTTCTCGGATGTCTTCGGCGCGATCAAATCCAACTACGTCGAGCAGGTCGAGGACAAGAAGCTGATCACCGAGGCGATCAGCGGCATGCTCTCGGGCCTCGATCCCCATTCCCAGTACCTCGACGCCGAAGCCTTCCGCGAACTGCAGGTGGGCACTCAGGGCGAATTCGGCGGGCTCGGCATCGAGGTCGGCACCGAGGACGGCTTCGTGCGGGTGGTCGCGCCCATCGAGGACACTCCCGCCTTCAAGGCCGGCATCAAGGCCGGTGACCTGATCATCAAGATCGACGAGAAGCCCACCAAGGGCATGGCCCTCAACGAAGCCGTCAAGCTGATGCGCGGCAAGCCGCGCACGCAGGTGACCCTGACGCTGTCGCGCAAGGGCGAGGCCCGGCCGATCGTCGTCCAGATCACCCGCGACGTGATCCGCGTCCAGTCGGTGAAGTCCAAGCCGCTCGAGCCCGGCTACGGCTACGTTCGCATCACGCAGTTCCAGGAGCACACGGTCGAGAACATGGTTCGGGCGATCGAGAACCTGTACCGGCAGCAGGGCCCGCTGAAGGGCCTGATTCTCGACCTTCGCAACGATCCGGGCGGCCTGCTGCACGGCGCGATCGGCGTGTCGGCCGCGTTCCTGCCGCCGCGCACGCTGGTCACGAGCACCGACGGCCGCACCGACGATGCCCGCCGCCGCTACCTCGCGACCCCCGAAGACTACCTTCGCGGCGGACGCGAGGATCATGTCGCGCGCCTGCCGCGCGAGGTCAAGACCGTGCCGATGGTCGTGCTGGTCAACGGCGGCTCGGCGTCGGCCTCCGAGATCGTCGCCGGCGCGCTGCAGGATCACAAGCGGGCGGTGGTGCTCGGCACCCAGACCTTCGGCAAGGGATCGGTCCAGTCGATCCTGCCGCTCACCAACAATACCGCGATCAAGCTCACCACGGCGCGCTACTACACGCCCAGCGGACGCTCCATCCAGGCCAAGGGCATCGCGCCCGATTTCCTGGTCGAGGAAACGCCCGAAGGCGACACCAACCAGTTCCGCGTGCGCGAGGCCGACCTCTCCAGGCACCTTTCCAACGACAAGGAGGCCGAGGAGCGGCCCTCGGCTCCGCGTCCGGATGCCGCCGATCAGAAGCTGCGTGATCGCAAGCCGGTGGAATTCGGCTCGGCCGAAGACCACCAGCTCGCGCAGGCCATCAACCACCTGAAGGGCCGACCCGTCCAGATCGCGCGCCCGCGCGAAGCGGCATCGGCCAACGCACCGGCAGCACCGGCAGCACCGGCGGCCCCCGCAGCGCCAGCCGCACCCGCGACGAAATCGCCCTGAACGCGGCGGGCCGCGCATGGACGACGGCCAGCTGCTGCGCTACAGCCGCCACCTGCTGCTCGAGGACATCGGCGTCGAGGCACAGCAGCGGCTGCTCGAAGCCACGGTCCTTATCGTCGGCGCGGGCGGGCTCGGATCGCCCGCTGCGATGTACCTCGCGGCGGCCGGCATCGGGCGCGTCGTGCTGGCCGACGGCGATGCGGTCGACCTGACCAACCTGCAGCGCCAGATCCTGCATCGCCACGACGCGATCGGTCGTCCGAAGGCCGCGTCGGGCCGCGACGGCCTGCTCGCCCTGAACCCCGGCATCGAGGTGGTCGCACTGGCGCAGCGCCTGGAAGGGGACGCGCTGCAGCGGCAGGTTGCGGCCAGCACCGTGGTCCTCGACTGCAGCGACAATTTCGCGACCCGCCACGCGGTCAACGCGGCCTGCGTGCGGGCGCGCGTGCCGCTGGTATCGGGCGCGGCGATCGGGTTCTCGGGACAGCTCGCGGTCTTCGATCCGCGCCGCGCCGATTCACCCTGCTACGGCTGCCTGTTCCCGGCCCGCGAGGCGCCCGAGGAGGTGGCCTGCGCCACGATGGGCGTGTTCTCGCCGCTCACCGGCATCGTCGGCACGCTGCAGGCGTCCGAGGCGCTCAAGCTGGCCGGCGGTTTCGGCGCACCGCTGGTGGGACGTCTGCTGCTGATCGAGGCCCGCGCGCTGCACTTCACCGAGCTGAGGCTGCCGCGCGACCCGACCTGCGCGGTCTGCGCGCGACCGCACCCGTCGGGCGAGGCCTCATAGCGGCGGCGGGTGGCGCCGCACCCAGCCGGTGGCCTGGTCGTAGGCGTGGGCGAGCTCGAGCAGCCGACGATCATCGCCAGGCGCCCCGATCAGCTGCATGCCCATCGGCGCTCCGCCGGGCCCGAAGCCGACCGGCACGCTGATCGCCGGCGCACCGGCGAGCGTCGGCCCGATCACCACTTCCATCCAGCGGTGGTAGGTGTCCATGCGGCGCCCGCCCACGACGGCTGGCCAGTGCTGCTCGAGCGCGAAGGGGAACACCTGCGCCGTCGGCAGCACCAGCACGTCGACATGCTCGAACAGGCCGATCAGGTGCTGGTGCCAGGCGCTGCGCTCCTTCGAGGCCTGGTAGACCTGCAGCGCCGACGTGCCCAGCGCCTGCTCGACCTCCCAGACCGCCTCGGGCTTCATCTGCGCGCGCCGCGCCGGATCCGCGAAGTCGTCCCAGCGGCCGCCCGCGACCAGGCAGCTGCGCAACGTGAGCCACATCCGCCACAGCCTGGCCGGATCGAAGCCCAGCCTCGCATCGGTCACCGCGCAGCCGACGCCCTCGAGCACGTGCAGCGCCTCGCGGCAAAGCGGCAGGATGCCGTCGTCGAAGGGCAGATATCCCTCGAGGTCGCCCAGCCAGCCCACCCGCAGCCCGCGCGCTGGCTCGGCGAGCGGGGCCGCGAAGATCGCCGGATCGGGCCCGCGCGACAGCGGCGCCCGGCGGTCGGGGCCGGCCTGCGTGGCGAGCAGCCGGGCGAGGTCGGGCACGCTGCGCGCCATCGGCCCCTCGGTACCGAGCTGCTCGATGAAGAGCTCGGGCGCCGGGTACTTGGGTACCAGCCCGGCGGACGGCCGCATGCCGAAGACGTTGTTGAAGGCCGCCGGGTTGCGCAGCGAGCCGCCCATGTCGCTGCCATCGGCCACCGGCAGCAGCCGCGCGGCCAGGGCCACCGCCGCGCCGCCGCTCGAGCCGCCCGCGCACAGCGTCGGCACGTAGGCGTTGCGCGTGGCACCGAACACCGGGTTGTAGGTCTGGGAACCCAGCCCGAACTCGGGGGTGTTGGTCTTGCCCACCAGGATCGCACCTGCGGCGCGCATGCGCTCGACCACCAGGGCGTCAGCGGTCGGGCGGCTGTCGCGGTAGAGCGGCGAGCCGAGCGTGGTCGGGATGTCGCGTGTCGCGGCGAGATCCTTGATCGCCTGAGGCATGCCGTGCATCCAACCCAGCCAGCGGCCGGCCGCGGCCAGCGAATCCATCTCGCGGGCCTGCGCCAGCAGCAGCTCGGGGTCGCGCAGCGAGACGATGGCGTTGAGGCCCGGGTTCAGGCGCGCGATGCGCGCGAGATACGCCTGCATGACCTCGACGCAGGACAGACGCCGGGCGTGGATCTCGGCGGAAAGCTCGAGCGCGCCGAGCCGGGTGATGTCATCGCTCATGGAAGAAGACCCTGGGGGTGGCGACGTCACGGGGGTCGCGACGGGTTCGTGGGCAGGCTCAAGCCGCCAGCAGCAGCGGGATCTGGCGCTCGGCCAGCTCGGTGGGCACGAGCCTGAAGCCGCTCTTGGCGAAGCGCAGCCAGCGCCCCTGCACGAAGGCCACCAGGATCGCGGCGCGGGCCGCGGCGTCGGTGTCGGCCGGCAGGCGCTGCTGCGCGACCGCGAGGCGGAAGCACTGCCGCAACGAGGCCTCGATCCGATCGGCAAGCTGGTTGACGCGCGCCTGCAGCCGCTCGTGCTCGTTGACCAGCGCGTCGCCGACCAGCACGCGGGTCATGCCGGGGTTGCGCTCGGCAAAGCCGAGCAGCATCGCGACGATGTCGTGCAGCTGGCGCAGCGCGTCGTCGTGACGGCTGCCGATCTGGTTGATCAGGCCGAACACCGTGGCCTCGATGAACTCGATCAGGCCCTCGAACATCTGCGCCTTGCTCGCGAAGTGGCGGTAGAGGGCGGCCTCCGACACTTGCAGGCGGGCGGCGAGCGCAGCCGTGGTAACCCGTTCGCCGCCCGGCTGCTGCAGCATCTCGGCCAGCGTCTGGAGGATCTGGAGACGGCGCTCGCCGGGCTTGGGCCGACTGCGGCGCGCCGGTTGCGGGGAACTCTCGGCGTTCATCGGAGACGGGCCGCGACCCGGGGCAGGGAGACGGCCGATTGTAGCTGCACGCCGACGCGCCTCGCGACGCCGGCCCGCGGGCGCCGTGCCGGATGCGCGACACCGTGCGTGTGGGCGGCGACCAGCACGGTGCGCATGCCCACCGCACGGGCGCCGGCGAGGTTGGCGACGGAATCCTCGACGAGCACACAGGACGCAGGTGCCACGCGCAGCCGCGCGCAGATCATGCGCAGCATCCGTCGCGAGGGCTTCGGATGCCAGCGCCCGGCAAAGCGCATGTCCTCGATGGTGACCAGCCCGTCGACCACGGGCGCGAGGCCGAGCAGCCGCAGCACCGCGCTGGCATAGGCGCGCGGCCCGTTGGTCACCACGATCTTGCGACCCGGCAGCCGGCGCAGCGCATCGCGCAGCGCGTGATCGCGAGCCACCAGCCGATGCAGGTCGGGAAAGGGGTGCGTCTCGCGAAGGAAGGCATGCGGGTCGATCGCGTGGTGGCGGATCAGCCCGAGCAGCGTGGCGCCATAGCGGCGCCAGTAATGCAGCCGCAGCTCGCTCGCGCTCGCCTCGGGCAGGCCGAGGCGATGCGCGACCCAGTCGGTCATCGCGGTGTTGATGCGCGGAAAGACGTGACTGCCGGCATCGTGCAGCGTGTTGTCGAGGTCGAGCAGCCAGACCGGCGGGCTGCGGCGCGGCAACGCGGTGGCTCAGTGCGAACGGATCATCGTGCCGACGCCGAGATCGGTGAGGATCTCGAGCAGCACGCAGTGATCGACCCGCCCGTCGACGATGTGCACCGAGTGCACGCCGCCGCGGGCGGCATCGAGCGCCGACGAGATCTTGGGCAGCATGCCGCCGGAGATCGTGCCCTCGGCGAAGAGCTCGTCGATCTGGCGCGCGCTCAGACCGGTGATCAGGTTGCCCTTCTGATCGAGCACGCCGGGGGTGTTGGTGAGCAGCACCAGCTTCTCGGCGCGCAGCACCTCGGCGATCTTGCCGGCGACGACGTCGGCATTGATGTTGTAGGTCTCGCCGTCGCGCCCGGAGCCGATCGGGGCGATCACCGGGATGAAACCGCTCGCACCGAGGGTGCGGATCACGTCGGGGTCGATGGATTCGATCTCGCCGACCTGGCCGATGTCGATGCGGTGCTCGGGGTCGTCGCGCGAGGCCAGCGTCAGACGGCGCGCACGGATCAGACCGCCGTCCTGGCCGGTGAGGCCCACCGCCTTGCCGCCGGCGGTGTTGATCAGCTCGACGATCTCCTTGTTGACCTGGCCGGCGAGCACCATCTCGACGATGTCCATGGTCTCGGCATCGGTGACGCGCATGCCCTGGACGAACTCGCCCTTCTTGCCGACGCGCGAAAGCAGCTGCTCGATCTGCGGGCCGCCGCCATGCACGACCACCGGATTCATGCCGACCAGCCGCAGCATGACCACATCCTCGGCGAAGCTGCGCTTCAGGGTCTCGTCGGTCATCGCGTTGCCGCCGTACTTCACGACGATGGTCTTGCCGTGGAAACGCCGGATGTAGGGCATCGCCTCGGCTAGGATCGCGACCTTCTGGGACGCGGTGATCGGGGGCGCGGCGGAAGTCGGGGCGGGGCTCATGGCGAAGCGCTCGGCGTGAGGGAGGCTCGGATAAGATGCGCGATTCTACGACAGGCCCGTGACGCGGCCGCGGCGCGCGCCACCCATGCCCGAGTCCTCCCCGATGCCAGCCCGGATCGACGACGATGACGCCGACCTGGCCGGCGCGGTCGATCGCGCGCTGGCGGCCAAGACCATGCCCGCAGGCGCGCTCGCCGGCCTCGCCGACCTCGCCCGCACGATCGCGCTGGTGCAGGGCACCCCCCGACCGCAGGTCGAACGCTGCGCGCTGCTCGTCTTCGCGGGCGACCACGGGGTGGTCGCCGAGGGCGTGTCGGCCTACCCGGCCGAGGTCACCGCGCAGATGCTCGGCAACTTCGCCGCCGGCGGTGCGGCCGTGAACGTGTTCTGCCGGGCCAACGGGGTGGCCCTCGCGGTGGTCGATGCCGGTGTCGGACGCCCGACCGGAAACCTCGCGCGCGAACCGGCAATGAGCCGCGCGCAGGCGCTCGCGCATCTCGCGGAAGGCGCGCAGGCCGCCCACGAACACATCGCCCGGCATCGGGCGCAGGCGCTGGGACTGGGCGAGATGGGCATCGGCAACACCACCAGCGCCGCTGCGCTGACCGCACGCTTGCTCGCGCTGCCGGCGGCCGACTGCGTCGGGCCCGGCACCGGCATCGATGGCGAGCGACTCTCACGCAAGCGAGTCGTGGTCGAGGCCGCGCTCGCGCTGCACGCGCGGGCCACCGACCCCGTCGACGCGCTCGCCGCCCTCGGCGGTCACGAGATCGCGCGGCTGGCCGGCGCCATCGAAGCGGCGGTCCGCGAACGCTGCGTCGTCGTGATCGATGGCTATGTCGTCACCGCCGCCCTGCTCGTGGCCTGGCGGCGCGACCCCTCGGTGCTGCGCGGCTGCGTGTTCGCGCACCGCTCGGCCGAACCCGGCCACGGCCGGGCGCTTGCCGCACTCGGTGCGCGACCGCTGCTCGACCTCGGCATGCGCCTGGGGGAAGGCTCGGGCGCGGCGCTCGCGATGCCGCTGCTGCGCGCGGCGGCCCGCATGCTCACCGAGATGGCGAGTTTCGAGCAGGCTGGCGTCAGCCGCCGCGATCCGCCGTGAAGGCCGCTCGCGAGCTGCGCCTGTTCCTGGTGGCCGTGCAGTTCTACTCGCGGCTGCCGGTCACCGGGCGACTCGCCGCCTGGGTCGGCCACGATCCGGCCTGGCTGGCGCCCGCCACGCGCTACTTCCCGCTGGTGGGCATCGTGGTCGCCGGGCTGACGGCCACCGTCTACGCGCTGTGCGGCCTCGTGCTCCCGCACACGGTCGCGCTGGTGGCTGCCCTCGCCGCCGGGCTGCTGCTCACCGGCGCCTTCCACGAGGACGGATTCGCCGACTACTGCGACGCGATGGGCGGCCACCACGAGCGCGCGCGACTGCTCGAGATCATGCGCGACTCGCGCATCGGCACCTACGGCGCCGCCGGCCTGCTGCTGATGCTGCTGGGCCGCTTCGAGCTGCTCGCCGCGCTCGACCCGAGCTGGGTCGGGGTGTCGATGGTTTGCGCGGCCGCTGCCTCGCGCGGTGCCTCGGTGCTGCTGATGCTCACCCTGCCATACCTGCGCGCCGAGGAAAGCGGCATCGCCAAGCCGCTGGCCCAGGGTGTGTCGCTGCGTGATGCCGCCATCGCGCTGGCAATCGCGCTCCTGCCCTCGGTAGCCGGCGCGATCTACACCGGCGAGCACGCGGTCTTCGCCGCCGGGCTGCTCGCCGCCGTAGCCGCCGCCGGATGGCTGCGTCGCCGGATTCGCCTGCGGCTCGGTGGCTACACCGGCGACTGCCTGGGCGCCGCCCAGCAGCTCGCCGAGGTCGCCTTCCTGGCCGCGGCGCTCGCGATGATGGCGCTCGTCCCCGAAGGGACGACGATCGAACTGCCCGCCCCCGAGAATCTCGACTGACCACCGGCCCCCACCTGACGCGAGCCCATCCGTGCGCATCTGGCTGATCCGCCATCCGAAACCCGACGTCCCCGAAGGCACGTGCTACGGCCGCACCGACGTGCCCACCGATGCCGCCCACTTCGACGAGGTGGTGGCACGCCTGCGCGCGCTGCACGGCTCGGCCGACGGCCCGACGCCGCTGCGCGTGATCACCAGCCCGCTGTCGCGCTGCGCGCGCGTGGCGCATGCGCTGGCCGGTTCACCCTGGCCGGCGCCGGAGGTCGACGCCCGGCTGGCCGAGATGCACTTCGGCACCTGGGAGGGGCGACCCTGGGGCGAGCTGCCGCGGGCGGAGATCGATGCCTGGCGCGACGACATCGCGCACTGGCGCCCGCCCGGCGGCGAGACCGTGACCGAACTGGCCGACCGCGGCTGGGACTTCCTGCAGTCGCTGGCCGCGACGCACGCGGCCGACGCCGGCGCGGGCCGTCCGCAACCGGCCGTCGCGGTGATGACCCACGCCGGCATCATCATGACCCTCGTGAAACGGGTGCGTGGCGAGCCGCTGTCGCGCTTCGGCGGGCTGCGGATCGACTACGGCTCGATCCACGGCCTGGCCTGCGAAGACGGCCGCTGGCGGGTGGTGAGCGAGAACGTCTGAGGGTGCGCGGGCGGCTCGTCGGAAAACCGACGAGCGGCGCGGCAGCCGCGGCCGACGCTCCGGGGCCCGGCGCGAGCCGGGCACGACCCCCGCGAGCCTCAGCCGCCCTTGTCGCGCTCCCGGTAGTCGCCGAAGGCCGAGTCGCGCTCGCTGAGCAGCCCGCTCACGCTCGCGCCATCGCGCCGGAATCGGCTCATGTAGGCCTTGCTCGGCTCGGTCTGGAAGGCCAGGGCCTGGAGCTCGGTACCGGCACGGATCGCCGCGCGCATGCCCATCGCCTCCATCGCCCGGTGCACGCTGCGCTTGTTGATCGCGGCCAGTTCGCTGGGCAGCTTGGCCACGCGCTCGGCGATCGCCAGCACCTCGGCCTCCAGGCGCTCGGCCGGGAAGGCTCGCGTGGCCCAGCCCTTGTCGGCCGCCTCGCGGCCGCTCAGCGCATCGCCGGTGAGCATCGACTCCATCGCCTGGCGCATGCCCATCATCCACGGATGGAACTGCATGTCAGGCGGGCTCATCAGCCGCACCGGCGGGTAGCCGATCTGCGCATCCTCGGCGACGTAGACCAGGTCGCAGGCGGTGGCCAGCTCGGTGCCGCCGGCCAGGCAGAAGCCGTGCACCTGCGCGATCACCGGCTTGGCGAGATCCCAGACCCGGAACCAGCCCTCGACCACGTGCCGCGCCCACTGGCCCAGCCCGCCGGCGGTGTGGTAGGGCTGATCGACGCGGTTGTCGGCCGACAGGTCGTAGCCGGCGCTGAAGGCCGGGCCGGCGCCGCGGATGATGGTCAGGCGCACCGCCGGGTCACGGTCGTGGGCCTCGAGCGTCGCGAAGATCTCGGCGCGCAGGCGGTTGTTCAGCGCGTTGCGCTTCTCGGGTCGGTTCAGCGTGATGCGACGCACCCCGGGCAGGGGCTCGTCGACGAGGATGTGCTCGAGCTCGGTCATGCGTGGCTCCACGTGGGTCGGGGGCGGCCCGCGCGGGCCGCGGGAGTCAGGACTTCCGGTTGAGATCGGGGGCGTGGTGGCCGGGCATCGCCAGCCGGCTGTTCTTCGTGACCGCGAGCGCCTTGCTCGCGCCCTCGTGCGACATGATCTTGTCGAGCACCGCGCGCCCGGCCTGCTCGAAGACCCCGCGGTTGCCGATCACGAACTCGCGCGAATCGCGGTAGTGGTCGAGCAGCCCGTTGACCTCCGGGATCACGTAGCGCGCGACCAGGTCCCAGCTGCGCCGCGTGTTCTCGCGATTGGCCCAGTCGTGCACGAAGCCGATCACCGTGCCGAAGCCGCCGGTGATCCCGACGAGGCTGCGGATGGCCTTCACGAGGTCGTCGGGGGTGCCGATCACGGCTGCCGCCCCGGGCACGAAGGCGGTCTCGTCGACCGCCTCGTCGGGGCTGTTGAAGAACTTGCTGCCCGGCCGCTTCAGCGTCTCGTAGACATACTCGTTGTTCCAGCGCATCAGGCCCTCGCCGGCCTCGCGGCGGGCCTGCTCGCGGGTCTCGGCGATGTGCCACGACAGCAGCACGCGCCAGTTGGCGCGATCGACGGTGTTGCCGTGCTTGCGCGCCGACTCCTCGGCGAAGCTCCACTGCGTCGCGAGCGCGGCCAGCCCTTCGGTGGACGTGGAGCCGATCGAGATCACGCCGATGCCGTACTTGCCGGCCAGCGTCATCCCCGAGGGGCTGATGGTTGAGGCCACAACCATCGGCATGCGCTGCTGAAGCGGCAGCAGCTGCAGGCGCGCGTCCTTCAGCGTGAACCAGTCGCTCTCGTGCGTGAAACGCTCGCCGCCCTCGAGCAGGCGCTTGATGACGCCCAGCGCCTCGTCCTGGCGGTCGCGCTGCACGGCCGGGTCGATGCCCAGCGTCCAGGCGTCCGAGGGCAGCGCACCGGGACCCGAGCCGAAGATCGCCCGGCCGCCGGTCATGTGGTCGAGCTGCACCATGCGCTGGGCGACATTGAAGGGATGGTGATAGGGCAGCGACACCACGCCGGTGCCCAGCAGGATGCGCTGCGTGCGCACGCCCGCCGCGGCCAGGAACATCTCGGGGGAGGCGATGGTCTCCCAGCCGGTGGAGTGGTGCTCGCCGCACCAGAATTCGTCGTAGCCGAGCCGGTCGAGGTGCTCGACGAGGTCGAGGTCGCTGCGATACTGCAGCGTGGGATGCTCGCCGATCGGGTGATGCGGGGCGAGGAAGGCGCCGAAACGCAGACGGCTCATCGGGGTCTCCGGGACGGGTATGCGGCGGGCGAACGCTCGCCGCCGGCGGCCGGCGCGGGGCCGGTCGCCAGGGCGATTGATTCTGGCAGCAGCGCCCGCCCCCCGCGACCGAGCGCGGGCGATCCTGGAACGGGCGGCCAGCCGGGCGCTACAGATCGGCCGCGTAGCGACGCAGCATGTCGGCCTGCGACTCGGGGGGCGAGGGATCGCCGAGCTGGTCGTTGATCATCGCGCCCATCGTGGGCAGCGTGGCACGATCGATGCGACTGGCAGGATCCCAGAGCGCCGAACGCATCAGCGCCTTCGCGCAGTGCAGATAGGCCTGGGACACGGTGATGCGGATCGCAAGCGCCGGGAGGCGGCCACGATCGGCGAAGCCGGCAAGCACGGCGGGATCGTCGGTGAGGCTGGCCTCCCCGTTGACCCTCAGCGTCTCATCGACCCCCGGCACCATGAACAGCAGGCCGAGCCGGCCGGTGGCCACGATGTTGCCCAGCGTGTCGAGGCGGTTGTTGCCCGGCGAGTCCGGCACGAGCAGCGTGCGCTCGTCGGGCACCTGCACGAAGCCAGGCGCGCCACCGCGCGGTGACGCGTCGAGCTCGCCGTCGGCACCGTGGCTGGCAAGCACCACGAAGGGCGACAGCGCGATGAAGGCGCGGCAGTGCCGGTCGAGGCGGTCGAGCTGCTTGCGCAGCGCGCGCTCCTTCGGGGCGGGATAGCGCGCCCGCAGCGCGGCAAGGGTGTCGATGCTCATGGCAGCAAGGCTAACCGAGGCACGCGCCTAGAGCCAGGTGCCCGAGAAGCCCGCCACCCGACCACCGCTGCCGATCTTGAAACGGGCGAGGGTCGCGCCGCGCTGCGTGTCGACGGCGCCGAGCTCGAGCCGGCAAACGCCGCGCTCGCGCAGCTGCAGCATCGCATGCCAAAGCAGCAGCGGGTGCGCGCCGGCGTCGCGACCGCGCTCGTCGGCCCACCCCACATGGTAGAGCGCCGAAGCGCCCCGCACGAGGAACATCATGCCGGCGATCGGCTCGCGTCCCTGGTCCACGCGAAGCGTCAGCAGCGGCTCGGGTTCGCCCGCGGCAGCCGCCCGCTGCCAGGCCTCGACGAAGCCCGAGGGCAGCGCCCAGTAGCCGCGCCGGCCACGCTGCGCGGCCTCGCGCTCGAGAAGCCACCGGTACTGCGCCTCGCGGGTGCCTGTTCGCTGCACCCGCAGCCCGACCCGCTCGGCCGCGACCAGGCGGTTGCGCCACTTGGGATGCATCGCGGCACGAAGGGTCTCGGGCGACTGCCCGAGATCGACGAGCACCACCGACTGCCCCGTGACCACCCGATGCAGACCCGGCAGCGGCGCGGCGGTCTCAGGCGCCGAAAACAGCAGACGCGGACGGCCAAGCGGCATGCTGCGCGAGAAGGCCCGGCAGGCCGCCGCGAGTTGCGCCGCGGACGGCTCGGCGACACCAGCTACGTCCGGACCGACGCCGGCCGCTTCGAGACCAGCGCCGCCCGCTGGACCCGCGGCCGAGGCACCCGCCACGAAGAGCGGACCGCGGGAACACAGACCGACCGACAGCAGGCCGGCGACCCGCCTCGCGATGAACTGCGCCAGCGCAAGCGGCGCGCCGTCCTCACGATCGAGGCGACCGCGCAGCACCGGCACCCCGGCGGCGGCGAGCGCATCGCCCCACGCCCAGTCCTGCTGCAGCGGGCCGGCTGCGCTACGATGCAGCGCATCCCAGTCCGCACGCGCGATTCCGTTCCAGATTGGCCGCATCCGGGCAGTGTATCCGCGCCGAAGGCCGGCGATGATCCGGCCCGAGCGGTCTTGCCCGCCCCTCCGAGCCCGTAACCGCCCCCGCATATCCGGCACGCACCCGCACACGCCATCCCGCCACCGCCCGCCACCGCATGAAAACGCCCGTCCAGACGGTCCTCGGCCACCGGATCCCCGAGCCGCGGCTCACCCTCCGCGCGATCGGGCTGCTGCTGGTGGCCTTCGCCCTGCCGGTCCTCGTGGTCGGCACGGTGCTCGACCTGCTGGTGCAATGGCTGCTCGGCTGGTGCGTCGGGCTGTGGTGCCTGGCGGTCTGAGAAGGTGCGAACGCAGGCCGCGCCGCTGCCCGAGGAGAGCCCCTTGATCGACCGTGACCTGAACACGATGCTGCGCCGGCTCGCCGCCAGCCAGCCCGACCTCGTCGCCTTCCGGACCCCCGAGCGCACCTGGACCTTCGCGCAGGTCCACGAGGCGGCCTGCCGGATCGGCAATGGACTGCGCGCCGAGGGTATCGGCCCCGGCGATCGGGTCGCCTGCCTGACCCGTCACGTGGTGCAGACCACGCTGCTCGTGCTCGGCGCCGCGAGCGTCGGCGCGGTCTGCATGCCGGTCAACTGGCGGCTGTCGGCGCAGGAAGCCGGCTTCATCCTCGACAACGGCGGTGCGCGGCTGCTCATCACCGACGCGCTCTTTGCCGACACCGCCCGCCGCGCCGCTCCACCGGGGCTCGCACGGCTGCTCGGCATCGACGACTGCGACGGACTGCGACGCTTCGACGACTGGTACCTCGCGCATCCGGCCGACGACCCGGGCCTGGAGCCCGACCCCGACGACACCGCGCTGCAGCTCTACTCGTCGGGCACCACGGGACTGCCCAAGGGGGTCGAGCTGTCGCACCGCAACCTGTGCACCAACACCGAGGAGACCGGCGCGCAGCTCGGCTTCGACGGGCCGCAGCACGTGATGTTCAACGCGCTCCCGCCCTTCCACATCGCCGGGGTGGGCTTCACGCTGCTCACGCTGGGGCGCGGCGGCCAGTCGGTATGCATGCCCGAGTTCGATCCGCCACGCATCGTCGCCGCGATCGGCGAACACCGCATCACGCACCTGTTCCTGGTGCCCGCGATGATCCTCGCGATGATCGACACCCCGGGCGCCGAGCGCGGCGACTATGCGTCGCTGCAGTCGATCTCCTACGGCGCCGCCCCGATCAGCGAGAGCGTGCTCGCGGCGGCCACGCGGCTGTTCGGCTGCGGCTTCATGCAGCTCTACGGACTGACCGAGACCACCGGCGCGATCGTCTATCTGCCCCCCGAGGATCACGATCCCGACGGCCCGAAGCGGCACCTGATGCGTTCGGCCGGCCGGCCAGGTCCGAGCGTGGGCCTGCGCATCGTCGACGGTGCGGGCCACGACTGCGCCGACGGCGGGGTCGGCGAAGTGTGGATACGCTCGCCGCAGAACATGCGCGGCTACTGGCGCAACCCGCAGGCCACCGCCGCGGCCTTCCCCGAGGGCCGCGATGCGCAGGGCGGGTGGTTCCGCACCGGCGACGCGGGCTACCTGCGCGACGGCTACCTGTTCATCCACGACCGGATCAAGGACATGGTGATCTCCGGCGGCGAGAACATCTACCCGGCCGAGGTCGAGAACGCGCTGATGAAGCACCCGGCGGTGGCCGACTGCGCGGTGATCGGCGTGCCCGACCCGAAGTGGGGCGAGGCGGTGAAGGCCTGCGTGGTGCTGCGCGAGGGCGCATCGGCCGACGAGCGCGAGATCATCGCCTTCATGCGCGACCAGATCGCCCACTACAAATGCCCGAAGTCGGTCGACTTCATGCCCGCGCTGCCGCGCAACCCGAGCGGCAAGCTGCTCAAGTACGTGCTGCGCCAGCCCTACTGGGCCGGTCGCGAACGCGCTGTCAACTGAAGGAAATCCGATGTCCGAAGACGTGATCACCCTCGAGAAGGCGCCCGAGGGCTACGCGGTCCTCACGCTGAACCGCCCCGGCGCGATGAACGCGCTGTCGCTCGAGCTGCGCACCCGACTCGCGCAGACGGTCGACGCGATGCAGGCCGACCCCGACGTGAGGGTGCTGATCCTCACCGGCGCGGGTCGCGCGTTTTGCGCCGGACTCGACCTGAAGGAGCTCGGCACGCGCGGCCTGGTGTCGGCATCGACGCAGTCGATGCAGGACGCCGTGCGCATCGACGATCCGGTGCGCTCGCTGGGCCGCTTCACCGGCCCGGTGATCGGCGCGATCAACGGCGCGGCGATCACCGGCGGCTTCGAGCTCGCCCTCGCCTGCGATGTGCTGCTCGCCTCCACGCAGGCGCGCTTCGCCGACACCCATGCGCGGGTCGGCGTGATGCCGGGCTGGGGTCTGTCGCAGAAGCTGAGCCGCGCGATCGGGATCTCCCGCGCCAAGGAGCTCTCGCTGACCGGCAACTTCCTGTCGGCCGAGCAGGCGCTCGCCTGGAGCCTGGTCAACCGGGTGGTCGAGCCGGAACAGCTGCTGCCGCAGGCGCGCGCGCTCGCCCGCGACATGCTGTCGGTGATCCCCGAGATGCTGGTGTCCTACAAGCGCGTCATCGACGACGGCTACGCGGCCTCGTTCGGCGAGGGCATGGCGATCGAGGCCGAACGGGCACGCGAGGCCAACGTGCACGTGCGAGCCGACCAGATCGAGCAGCGCCGCGAGGCGGTGCGCGCGCGGGCGCACGCGCTGGGCGCCGGCAGCGGCACCTAGCGCAGCGTCAGGTCCACGCGCGCGGTGGCGCCCTCGCCACCGGTTTTCGGCGCGACCACGAAAAGCCGCTCGCCGTCGATGCCGCGGCCGATCAGCCACTCCTTGGCGGCCTGCGCGCGCGCGTCGGCAAGCGCCACCAGCGCGGCCTCGTCGACACGGATGTCGTCGAGCAGCATCTGCGTCATCACCTCGGGCGGCTGCTCGCGCAGTCGCCCCTGCGGATCGCGCGGTTTCGGGAAGTCACCGGCACGCCAGGCCGCGAGCAAAAGCCGCGGGCGGTCGGCCTCGACGATCACGACCGAATCGAGACCGGCGGCCGGCACCGGCACGCCGGCAAGCCGCAGCGCGGCGCTCCTGAGCCGGCGCTCGAAACCGATCCGGCGCAGCGCGGGCTCGTCGATCGTCGGATCGGTGCGTCCGGCAAGATCGAGCCGCAGCGCGGGGCGGTCCTCGAGCGCCCGAGCCAGCGCGGCAAGCCGGTCACCGGCGGCGGCATCCAGGTTCGCGCGCCCGGCCTCGAAGGCGATCTGCGACAGTTCGGCACCGCCGCCGAACAGATTCGCGAGCAGCGTGAACGGCGCGGTCACCGCCTTGGCGATCAGGTTGAAGATGATCCGCAGCACCAGCCCGCTGACGCTGAACTGCGGATCGTCGAGCGAGCCCGAGATCGGCAGCTTCACGTCGATCACGCCGTTGCGATCCTTGAGCAGCGACACTGCGAAGAGCACCGGCAGCTGCGTCGCGGTGGGACTCTCGACGCGCTCGCCGAAGGTCAGCTGGTCGAGCGTGATCTCGTTGTCGGCCTCGAGCTGGCGACCGGCGATCCGATAGTGCAGCCGAGTCGACAGTTTGCCCTTCTCGATGCCGTAACCCAGGTACTTGACCGCGTAGGGCGTGGTGCGCGGCAGGTCGATGTCGCGGGCCTGCGCCCTGAGATCGAGCTGCAGCGTCGGCGCGAAGGGATTGATGCTGCCGGCGATCTCGACCGAGCCGGCATTGTCGATGCGTCCGCGCAGCACGATCTCACCGGCGGTGTCGGGCCCCAGCGCACTCACCGTGCCGGTCATGCCGGTCAGGTTGGCGGAATAGTTGGGGCGGATGAAGCGATCGCTGAAATCGATGTTGCCGTTGACGAGCGCGATGCGACCGACCCGCACCGGCAACGCGGCCGGTGCGGGTGTAGCGGGCGATGCCGTCGCGGCCGGCACTGCCGAGGCGGCGGGCGATCCCACGGCGGGGGTTTCGGACCCCGGCGCACCGGCGGCCGAGGGTGCGTCGTCGGCTTGCGAGTCCGCGAGCTCCTGCAGGTTGAAGCGACCCTGCGGGCTGATGATCAGGCGCGAGTAGAAATCCTCGAGCGCGATCTGCGCGATCGCGACCGACAGCGGCTCGACGGCAGCATCGATGCCGTCGACGCTCAGCGAGCGCCAGCGCAGAAGCTCCTCGCCGCTGCGCGTGAAGGCCTGGAAGTCGGCCACGTGCAGATCGCCCTTCCAGCCGACCCGAGGCGGCAGCCCGGCAGGCAAGGCCAGGGCAAGATCGCCGCGTGCGCTCAGCGCCCCGGCGCCGAGATCGACCCGCAGGCGCTCGGCGACGAAGGGCCGCGCCGGCAGCAGCCCGATCGACCGAGCATCGATGCGCAGCTGCGCCGCCAGCGGCGCCAGCCCGATCGAGCCGGCCGCCTCGAGCCGTCCGGCATCCCCCACCCGCGTGCGCAGCGCGAGACGCGCGCGCCGGCCAGGCTCGTCGGACAGCCCGTCGAGCTGCACCGACAGATCGCGCAGCGTCGCCTCGCTGCTCGCAGCGACCCCGCGCGAGCCGGTGCCGGCCTGGCGGAAGCTCACGCTGACGCGATTCAGCGCGAAGCGCTCGAGCGAAGCGCGCCAGGCGGGTGCGGCGACCGCGGCGTCGGACGGGCGTGCGGCAACCGTCGCGGGCTGCCGCGATTGCGCGGCAGCGACCACGGACTCGCGCGGTCGTCCGGCCTCGGGCTCGACTGCGGGCGCCGCGAAGGCCCTCGTCAGGTTGAGCTGACCCTCCCGGTCGCGCACGAGGCTCAGGGATCCGCCCGCGACCTCCAGCGTGCCGAGGGCCACGCGCCGAGCCTGCAAGTCGAGCGTCGAGCCCGCCAGCCTGACCGAAGGCAGCGTGAGCAGCTCGCGCCCGTTCCAGCGCTGCCGCAGCGCGAGCGCATCGAGCTGCGCGGAGAGTTCGCTCAGGCGCAGCGCCGGCCCCGTCCCTTCGTCGTCGACGCGCAGGCGGGTCTTCAGGCCGAGCATCCCGCCGGCGAGGTCGGCCTGCAGCTGCGGCGCCACGATCCACCACCAGCGCTGCAGCGGCACCGCCTCGACCGACAGCTCGGCATCGACCCGCAAGGGTTGCGCCTGCAACGATCCACGCGCGCCGACACGCTCGCCGCCATCGGCCGCGAAGGCGAGATCGAAGGGCGTGCCCGCCAGCTCGTGCGAGAGGCGCCCGAGCCGCAGCGCGAGCCCGTCGAGCCGCAGCGCCAGCGGCCGCGGCGAGAACCGCTCGTCGCGCAGCTCGACGCGGCCCTCGCGCAGCGCGAACTCGCCGATCGACCACCGCAGCGGCGGCGCAGCAGCGTCCCGCGCGGCGGGCTCGTCGGCTGGCAGCGCGCGCAGCACGGACTCGAAGAAGCGCGGCTCGGTGGCGCGACGCACGACCGCCGCGCGCGGCGCGTCGAGCTCGAGCGCGCCGAGCTCGAACTCGCCGGCGAGCGGCCTGGCGACGATCGCGCGCGCGCGCAACCGCTCGAAGGCGAGCAGCGGCGCGCCGTCGGGGGCTCGCAGGTCGACGCCGGCGAGCTCGGCCTCGCCGGTCACCGTCAGCACGGGAGGCGCCTGCGGCGGCAGCACGGCCTCGATGCGCAGCCGCGCCGCGGCGCTACCCTCGCGCAGCTCGACGGGCAGCCGCGCCGGCAGGTAGCCGCGATAGCCGGCCAGCGGCAGCGGCGCGAGGTCGATCTCGGCGCTCGCCGAGGGATCGGCGGCGAAGGGCAGCAGGTTGCCGCCGACCCGCAGCGCGACCCCGTCGATCGCGAGCTCGAGCACAGGCTGCGCGGGCACCTGGCGGTCGGCGGGCAGGCTCGAGAGCTTTGGCAGCGACAACGCGATGCGCGTGAACCGGTGCGTCCGGGCGGCATGGCGATCGTCGAAGGTCGCTTCGGCATCGACCAGCTCGAGCCCGGTCAGCACGAAGCGCGGCGGCGGGCCCGGCGGCGACGCGGGGCGCGCACGCAGCCGCGCCAGCACATCGTCGATCGAAAGGCGTCCATCGGCCTGCCTGACCACCTGCGCGCGCAACCCGCTGATGCGCAGCCCGTCGATCACCGGCGCGGCCGCGATCACCGAGCGCCACGAGGCCCTGGCCTCGATGCCGGCGACGCTCAATACGGGCGTCGCGGCGGGATCGGTGCCGCCGGCCTCGCCGATCGCCAGGCCCTGAAGCGCAAAGCGCAACGTGAACGGATTGAAGGCAACCTCGCCGACCGCGACCGGCCGGCCAAGCAGATCGCCGAGAACCGCCGGCAGCTGGCTGCGGACCAGGCGGGGCAAACCCCAGAAGCCGGCGATGGCCAGCAGCGCGACCAGGCAGGCGAGCGCCAGTGCCGCCGCCTTCAGCCTGCGAGGTCCCCGCGATGCGCGCTGCGTCAAGCCCGTCGTCTCCGCGATCGTGTTGCCCGGCATTGAACCACGTGCCGGGTCGCGCCGTCGCCGCGCGATCGTCCGCTTCAGTCCGGCTTGATGCCCGCGCGACGGATCACCTCGGCCCACTTGGCCTTCTCGGCGCGAACGAAGGCGCCGAACTCCGCGGCCGAGCCGGGCGCCGGCTCGGCGCCCTGTCCTAGGAGCCGCTCGCGCAGGGCCGGATCGGCGAAGGCGCGCGCCATGTCGGCGTTGAGCTTCCCGATCACGGCGGGCGGCGTGCCCGCCGGAACCCACATGCCCGCCCACGAGTAGGCCTCGTAGCCGGGCAGTCCGGCCTCGGCCATGGTGGGCACCTGAGGCACGAGCGCCGATCGCTGCGGCGACCCGACCGCGAAGGCCTTCACGCGATTACCGCGCAGCGCGGCCAGCGCGGTGGGGCCGTCGGCGAACATCAGTTGCACCTGGTTGCCGACGACATCGGCCATCGCTGGTGCGCTGCCACGGTAGGGAATATGCAGGATGAACACGCCGGCCAGACTCTTGAAGAGCTCGCCCGCGAGGTGCGTGCCGCCGCCGTTGCCGGCTGAGCCGTAGGCGAGGCGGGCCGGGTTGGCCTTCGCCCAGGCGATCAGCTCGCGCACGCTGGACGCCGGCACCGACGGGTGACCGACCAGGATGATCGGGAAGCGCGCCCCGAAGATCACCGGCGCGAAATCGCGCTCGATGTCGTAGTTCAGCTTGATGCCCATCCCCGGCAGCACCGAATGGTGGATCGCACCGACGAAGACCGTGTAGCCATCGGGCGCGGCACGCGCCGCCGCCTCGGCGCCGACGATGCCACCGGCACCGGCACGATTCTCGACCAGCACGGGCTGGCCCCAGTACTCGGACACCTTCTGGCCGACGGCGCGCGCGACGGTGTCGACCGGACCGCCCGGCGGGAAAGGCACGATGAAGCGGACCGGCTTCGTGGGAAAGTCGGCAGCAGACGCAGCGCGCGGCAGCGTCAGTCCGCCGATGAGCAGCGCGGCCGCGAGCGGCAGCGCGAACAGGGTTCTGAGCGCGGATCTCATGAGTCGAGGTCTTCCTTCTTCAGTTGCAGACGCGCCTTGCGGCGCTCGGCCCGCGGATCGGGCCGGTGCTCGCCGGCCTTGCGCGAGCGCGCGGGCACGACCAGCGGATTGCGCGGCTTCAGGTGGCCTGCGGTCAGCGCGCGCTTGCGCCCGCGCACGGCGTTCATCGTCGCCCCTGGGGAGCGGACCGCTGGGCCGGCATCCCGGATGGATCAGAGCACATAGCGGGCGAGGTCCTCGCGACCGGCCACCCCGGCCAGCCGCTGCTCGACGTAGGCCGCGTCGATGGCGACGGTCTGGCCGGCCATCCGCGTGGCGTTGAACGACACTTCCTCGAGCAGCCGCTCCATCACCGTGTGCAGGCGCCGCGCACCGATGTTCTCGGTGCTCTCGTTGACCTGCGCCGCAATCTCGGCGATCCGACGCACGCCATCGGGCGCGAACACGAGCCGCACCGACTCGGCAGCGAGCAGGGCCTCGTACTGCCGCACGAGGCAGTTGTCGGTCCCGGTCAGGATCCGCTCGAAATCGTCGACCCGCAGCGCATCGAGCTCGACCCGGATCGGCAGCCGCCCCTGCAGCTCGGGGATCAGGTCCGAGGGCTTGGCGAGGTGGAATGCGCCCGATGCGATGAACAGGATGTGGTCGGTGCGCACCGCGCCATGGCGCGTGCTCACGGTCGTGCCCTCGACCAGCGGGAGAAGGTCGCGCTGCACGCCCTGGCGCGAGACATCGGGGCCCTGCGTCTCGCTGCGAGCTGCGATCTTGTCGATCTCGTCGATGAAGACGATGCCGTTGGACTCGACCGCGGCGATCGCCTGGGCGCGGATCTCCTCCTCGTCGACCAGCCGTGCGGCCTCCTCGTCGGCGAGCATGCGCATCGCGTCGCCGATGCGCATGCGCCGGGATCGACGCCGGCCCGCGCCAAGGTTGGCGAACATGCCCTGCAGCTGCTGGGCGAATTCCTCCATGCCGGGCGGCGTCATGATCTCGGGGGTCTGGCCGGCCGCCGCCACCTCGATGTCGATCTCCCGGTCGTCGAGCTCGCCCTCGCGCAGGCGCTTGCGGAACTTCTGGCGAGCGGTCGATTCGACAGCGTCGCGTTCGACCGGCGCCTCGGGCTCGGATCCGCCCAGCCCGAAGCCGAAGCCGCCGCGCGGGCGCGCGGGCGGCACCAGCACGTCGAGGATGCGGTCCTCGGCAGCGTCCAGGGCACGTTGCGCGTGACGGCGCTTGGCCTGCTCGCGCAGCATCTTCAGCGCGGCATCGACGAGATCGCGGATGATCGTGTCGACATCGCGCCCGACGTAGCCCACCTCGGTGAATTTGGTGGCCTCGACCTTGATGAACGGCGCGTTGGCCAGCCGCGCGAGCCGGCGCGCGATCTCGGTCTTGCCCACGCCGGTCGGGCCGATCATCAGGATGTTCTTCGGCGTGATCTCGTGGCGCAGCGGCTCGGCGACCTGCTGACGCCGCCAGCGGTTGCGCAGCGCCACCGCTACCGCGCGCTTGGCAAGCGGCTGGCCGACGATATGCCGGTCGAGTTCGGAGACGATCTCCTCGGGGGTCATCGCGCTCATGATGGGCTAGCCGATCGTTTCGACCGTGTGATGCTGGTTGGTGTAGATACAGATCTCACCGGCGATCGACAAGGCCTTGCGCACCACCGCCTCGGGATCGAGATCGGTGTGGTCGAGCAGCGCGCGCGCCGCAGCCTGCGCGTACGCGCCGCCCGAGCCGATCGCGAGCAGGCCGCCCTCGGGCTCGAGCACATCGCCGTTGCCGGTGATCACCAGCGAGTGCTGCGCGTCGGCGACCGCGAGCATCGCCTCGAGCCGCCGCAGCAGGCGGTCGGTGCGCCAGTCACGAGCGAGCTCGACGGCCGCGCGCAGCAGGTGCCCGCCGTGCTTGTCGAGCTTCGCCTCGAAACGCTCGAACAGCGTGAAGGCGTCGGCGGTGCCGCCGGCGAAGCCGGCGAGCACACGGTCGTGGTGCAGGCGGCGCACCTTGCGGGCGCCCTGCTTGATCACGACGCTGCCGAGCGTCACCTGGCCATCGCCACCTAGCGCGACCCGGGCGCCTCGGCGCACCGACACGATCGTGGTGCCGTGAAACTGTTCCATGCGCGCAGCCCCGAGCGACCCGTGCGGGTGCCGAGGCGGGAGAGATTGGGGGATCGGATTCTACTGCGCGCGAAGGCCGCGCCGCTGCGCGACCCGACTCCGCGGGCTCGAACCCCGGCAACCGGGGCGCGGTATCTCAGCCGCGGCGCCGCACGCGCGCGATGTCGCGGATGCCCATCACGATGAGCAGCGCCTCCACGACATGGCTCGGTTCCTCGATGACGACCGTCTTGCCGAGCCCGCCGAGTGCGACGAGCTCGTTGAGCAGCTCGCCGGCTGCGACGAAATCGAGGCGCTGCAACTCGCGCGCGTCGATCAGGACTTCGCGGCGATCGGCGGCGAACGCGCGCAGCTCGCCGAGTTCCGCACCGATCATCCCGGCTAGCTCGCCACGCAGCGACAGCGAGGCCGGCGCCCGCGACGCCTGCGGGAGCGATGGAGCGACCACGGTAGCCGTCGAGGCTGACGCCTCGACACGTCCTTCGGCCGCCGCGGCGATCGTCTCGGAACCCATCGCGAGCGACAGCTGCGGCGGCACCGGCTCCCAGGACGGTGGCGACACCTCGTAGGTGACGCAGTAATCGATGCTGAGATCCTCGAAGGCGGCCTGCTCGCCGAGCAGGCGCAGCGCGACGAGCGCAAGCTGCCAGCCGCCGGTGGCCGGATCGCGCCGGCCCGGCTCGATGGTGGCGCGCGCGGCGTCGGCGAGTCGGCGGGCGCCCCGCACCGTGACCTCCCGCCGTGTCTGGATCAGCAGTTCGAGCAATCGCACCAGCGGTAGCGCAGCCTCGGTATCCACGATGCCCACCGACGAGAAGTCGAGGATCATCGACCGCTTCTGCTGGGCCGCCTTGCGAGCCTGCTCGATCGCCCGGTCGGTCTCCGCATCGATCCGATCGCCGAAGGACACCAGGACCGTCGACAGCACGCGTCGCGGCGCCTCGACGGGCCCGGCGATGCCGCGCCAGCCCGGCGGCGAGGTCTCGAAGCGCGCCGCGTAGGCGATCGACCGGGCGTCGAAATCCGCGCGACGTCCCGCGGCGTGCAACACGTCGAGGAGCATCAGCCAGGCCCGACGCGAGGCGTCGTCACGCTCGATGGCCGCCTCTAGCGTGGCGGCCGCCTGCGCCGACTGACCGTTGGCGAACAGGATCGCGGCTTCCTCGAGTTCGGGCGGCAGCGCCGATTCGGCGATGTCGATACCCTCGCCACTCGCGGGGGGCGCGCTTTCGGCAGGCAGCGTGAACACGAGCGCCTCGAGCGCTGGCGCCGGGCGCCGCTCGGGCTCGAGCCCGACCGGGGCCGGGACCGCTGTCTTCGGCGCTGACGGCGCGATCTTCGCGGCGGATGCGACCGCCATGGCAGGCGGCACGGCTTTTCGAGGGAGCGGCGCCGGGCTGACCATCGACGCGGGGGAAACAGCGGCTTTCGCGCGCGTCGCGGCGGCATCCGCAGCAGCCGCGGTGGCCGCACGCGGCGCGACGGCGAGCGCAGCGCCGCCCCCGGAGCCCGATGCCGCGCGCGCGGGGCGGGCAGGGGCGGCGACGTCGTCGCGCGGGGGCACGATCATCTCGGACTCGATGCGATCGATCTGCTCGGCCGTGCGCCGCGCGGCGGCGCGCTGCTGATCGACGCTCGGCGCGGAAGCTGCAGCCACCGGGCGAGTCGTCGGAGTAGCTGCCGGACGCTGCTTGCCGCCGTTGTCAGGCTGCGTCTTCGCACGGCGTGAAAAGAAGGAAAACACCGCTGGCTCACCCTAAAAACCGACGGGCCAGTCTAGCACCGCCCCCCGTGCCGGACGGCGGCTGCAGTTGGCCGGTCGTCAGCGCGGGTCAACCATTCATCCATGCAACTCAGTTGCGATAAATCAGGGGATTCCGATAGACTCGCGCGCTCTGCCAATACAACTTGGTTGCAAGATGAAGGCTCCGATACTCGTCCTCCTCGACGCTCCTCAGCGGCGCGCCGCCACCGCGCTCGCGGGACTGACCTGCGCCACCGCCCTGGCGCAGACCCCTCCCGCCGACACCGTAGCACCCACCGTGGTGCTGCCCGCGGTGCGGATCAGCGCCGATCCGCTCGGCACCGACGCGCTGCGAGCGACGCGCCCCGTCGGTGTGCTGCAGACCCCGGCCCTGGAGCGGGCCCTCGACGGCTCGCTCGGCGCCACGCTGTCGAGCCAGCCGGGCGTGCAGGGCAGCGGCTTCGGCGCCGGCGCCAGCCGGCCGATCATCCGAGGCCTCGACGGCCCGCGGATCCGCATCACCGACAACGGCCTGGACACGCTCGACGTATCGGGGCTGAGTCCGGATCACGCGGTAGCCGCCGATCCGCTGGCCGCCGACCGCATCGAGATCCTGCGCGGCCCGGCTGCCCTGCCCTTCGGCGGAGGTGCGGTTGGCGGACTGGTCAACGTCGTGAACGAGCGCATCCCGCTGAGCCGGCTCGGCGCCCCGACGGGCCGACTGCTGGCATCCACGGACTCCGCCGCGCGGGGACACTCGGCCGCGGTCAGCCTGAAGGCGGGCGCGCAAGGCCTGAACTGGACCCTGGGCGCCTTCGACCGCCGGGCGGGCGACTATCGCATCCCCGATCGGATCGTCGTCGACGATCCGGCGTCCACCGCAAGACGCCTGCCCAACAGCGGCGCCCAGGCCGAGGGCTTCTCGGGTGGCGTCTCGTGGGTGGGCGAACGGGTCACGATAGGCGCCGCGCATGCCGAGATGTCGAGTCGTTACGGCATACCCACCGAGGGCGATGTCTTCATCCGCCTGCGGCAGCGACGCGGCGAGGCGCTGGCGCGCATCGAGCAGCCGCTGCCCGGCATCACGCACCTGAAGGCGACGCTGGCCGACGGGCGCTACCGGCACGACGAAGTCGAGGGCAGCGGCGATGTCGGAACCGCCTTCGCCAACCGGGGGCGGGAGGGGCGCGTGGAGATCGGTCATGCGCCGATCGCCGGCCTGCGCGGTGTCCTCGGGCTGCAGCTGCGCGAACGCACGCTCGAGGCCCGCGGCGAGGAGGCCTACGTGCCAGGCGCCCGCGATCGAAACGACGGGCTCTTCTATCTCGCCGAACGCGGGCTCGGGCCGGCTCGGCTGGAGTTCGGCTGGCGCGGCGAGCGCGCCCGGCTGGACCCGGACGCGGCGAGCGGCCTGCCGGCACGACGCTTCGGCCTGCAGGCGCTGTCGGCGGGACTGGGCCTGCCGCTGGGCGATGGCTACCGAGTCGCGGCCAACCTGGGCAGCGCGCAGCGCGCGCCGGCGATCGAGGAGCTCTACGCGTCCGGGGCGCATGCCGCCACAGCGACCTGGGAGATCGGCAATCCCGCGCTGCGCGCCGAGCGATCGCTGAACCTCGACATGTCGCTGCGCCGCACGGCGGGCACGATCCGCTGGAAGGCGGGCGTCTTCGCCAACCGCTTCTCGAACTACCTGTACGGACGCACGACCGACGAGAACGGCGACGGCGTCGCCGACCGGGTCGACCACGACAACCAGGTGGTCAACTCCCCCGCCGACCCGGGCGCAGGCGAGCTCACACGCCTTGCCTATACGCAGGCCGGCGCACGCTTCGCGGGACTCGAGTTCGAAGTCGACTGGCGTCCGACGGGCTCGTCATGGTCGCTGCGCGGCTTCGGCGATCTGGCGCGTGGCCGCATCGACGGTGAGGGCAACGCGCCACGGATGGCCCCGGCCCGCCTGGGGATTGCCGCGGACTGGCAGCGAGGCCCCTGGAGCGGCTTCGTGTCGCTGCTGGCGGTCCAGGGTCAGCGGCGGCTTGCCGCGCTCGAGACCCGTACCGCGGGCTACCGGCGGGTGGATGCGGAGATCGCGCACCGCATCGGCTCGGGCGAGCGCTCGTTCACGGTGTTCGTGCAGGGCCGCAACCTGCTCGACGAGACCATCCGGCTGCACACCTCGTGGGTCAAGGACCAGGTGCCGCTGGCCGGGCGGTCGGTGCTCGCGGGCGTACGCGCCCGCTTCTGAGCAGGCGCAGCCGGCAGGTCCGGGGGCCAGCGGCCGCCGGCCCGACGGCCGATCAGTCGCCGTAGAGCTTCTGCCGCAACTCGCGCCGCTGCTGCGCCTCGAGCGACAGCGTGGCAGTCGGCCGGGCGAGCAGCCGCGGCACGCCGATCGGCTCGCCGGTCTCCTCGCAGAAACCGTAGTCGCCCTCGTCGATCCGCGTCAGCGCCTGCTGGATCTTCTTGAGCAGCTTGCGCTCGCGGTCGCGCGTGCGCAGCTCGAGCGCGTGCTCTTCCTCGATCGTGGCACGATCGGCAGGATCGGGGACGATGACGGTCTCGCGCAGATGCTCGGTGGTCTCGCCGGCGTTGTGCAGAATCTCGCGCTCCATCTGCTGGAGCCGCGCCCGGAAAAAGCCGAGTTGCGCCTCATTCATGTAGTCCGATTCCGGCATCCGGAGAAGCTCGGCCTCGGTGAGGGTTTTCCTGTCTTGGGTGGCTGCCATGTCTTGCCTGCGCTAGGTCCTGGTCCAGTCGGCGAGGCTCACGCCAGGCACTGGTCGAGGCCCTTGATGAAAAGGTCCTTGGGCAGGTTTCTGCCGATGAAGACCATCTTGCTGGACGGCTTTTCACCGGGCTGCCACTTGCGGCCGAGGTCTGCGCCCATCATCTGATGAACACCCTGGAACACCGTCTGGCGCTCCGACCCCTTCATGAAAAGCACGCCTTTATACCGCAACATGTCGGGGCCGTAAACCTGAATCAGTCCGCCGAGGAAGTCCTCGAGCTTGACCGGATCGAAGGGCTTGTTCGAGCGATACACGAAGGACTGAACCGCTTCGTCGTGCTCGTGCTCGTCGCTGGTCAGGAACTCGGGATCGATCTCGAGAATCGCGTTCAGATTGAAACCGCGGATGTCGAGCACGTCCGCGATGTCTGCGTTGCCGAAATTCACCGGTCGGATCGGCGCACGCGGATTGATGCGCACCAGCCGCTGGCGCAGGCGCTCGCGCTCGTCGTCGGGCGCGACATCGACCTTCGACATCAGGATGCGGTCGGCGAAACCCACCTGCTCGACCGCCTCCTTGTGCTGATCGAGCTGCCCGTTGCCATGCACCGCGTCGACAACCGTGATCACCGCATCGAGCAGGTAGTAGTCGGCGATGCCGTCGTCGAGGAAGAAGGTCTGCGCGACCGGACCCGGATCGGCGAGCCCGGTGGTCTCGATGACCACGCGGTCGAACTTCAGGTCTCCGTCGTCGCGACGCTCGCGCAGGTCGTTGAGGATTCGCACGAGATCGCCTCGCACGGTGCAGCAGATGCAGCCGTTGTTCATTTCGACGATCTGTTCGTCGCGCTCCTGCAGCAGCAGGTCGTTGTCGACACCTTCCTCGCCGAATTCGTTCTCGATCACCGCGATCCGGTGGCCGTGCGGCTCCTTCAGGATGCGGTTGAGCAGCGTGGTCTTGCCCGCGCCGAGGAAGCCCGTGAGGATGGTGACGGGGACGAGTTTCGCGCTCATTGCAGCACTCCTGTTGACCGGTTCAGATGGGGTTCCGGGCCCGGGCTTCAAGCCGCGCAGGCGGCGCAGCGCCCCGAAACCGTGAGTTCCACCGCGTCGCTCGAGAAACCCGACGGCAGCATCGCCTTGATGACTCGGCCCAGGCCCGGGCTTTCATCGAGACAGAACATCCGCCCGCAGGCTGCACAGCGGAAGTGGCCATGCATCGAATGACCCGAGGGCCGCGCCGAAAATCGGAAGACCCGGTCGGGGCCCGATACCCGATGGGCGAGACCCCGCTCGACGAGCCAGTCGAGCACACGGTAGACCGTCACGCGATCGACCGACTCGGCATCGGGCGCGAGTTCGAGGCGCCGCTGCAGTTCGAGATGGCTGAGGGCCTCGCCGGCCCCGAGCAGCACGGCGAGCACCCGCACCCGCGGATGCGTGACCCTGGCGCCGCGCTCGCGAAGCAGCGCGCGCGCCTGCCCGTCGAGGCCGGTGAGGGCCGCGGGCGACGAGGCTGGGGTGAGGGTTGCGGGGCTCATGGCGATCGCGGATTCTACGGCCAAGCGCCAGCCGCACGGCGCATGGGCTCAAAGCCTGGCGAGCATCAGGCCCTTCAGATATTCGCCCTCCGGGTGCGTCATCAGCACCGGATGATCCTCGCCGGCCTGCAGCCGACGCAGCATCTGGACATCGACCCGCGCATCGAAGACCGCACCGGCGACGATCTTCTGGAACAGGTCCACGTCGATCGCGCCGGAACAGGAGAAGGTGAACAGCAACCCGCCCGGGGCGAGCAGGCGCAGCGCCTTCAGGTTGATCTCCTTGTACGCACGCGCGGCGCGCTCGACATGCTGCGACGACGGCGCGAACTTCGGGGGATCGAGCACGATCAGATCGAAACGACGTCCCTGCGCCAGCAGCGCCTTCAGGGCCTCGAAGACATCGGCCTCGAGCCACTCGCAGGCAGCCGGCGGCAGCGCATTCAGCGCATGCTGCTCCGCGGCACGCGCCAGCGCCGGCGCGCTGGAATCGATGGACAGCGCGCTGGCCGCGCCGCCGGCGAGCGCCGCGAGCGTGAATCCACCGGTGTAGCAGAAGCAGTTGAGCACCGATCGTCCGGCCGCGTGGCGAGCCACCTCGCGCCGGTTGTCGCGCTGGTCGATGTAGAAGCCCGTCTTGTGACCGCGCGGCACATCGACCAGGTAACGCACCCCGTGCTCGGTCACCGCGATACGGTCGCCGGCCGGCGAGCCGCTGACCGTCCCCTCCCGGGACGGCAGGCCCTCGCGGTCGCGCGCCGCGGCGTCGGAGCGCTCGTGGAGATCGGTCAGCCCCGTGATCTCGCACAGGGCGGCGGCGATTTCGTTGCGCCAGCGTTCGACGCCCGCCGCCATCAGCTGCATCACGAGCTGCGAGCCGTAACGGTCGACAACCAGGCCGGGCAGGCCGTCGGCCTCGCCGAAAACCAGGCGGACTGCGTCAGTGACCTCGGCAAGGGGCGCACGCCGAGCAATCGCCGCGGCGAGTCGGGCGTGCAGCCAGCCGGCATCGACCCGCTGAGACTCGTCGAAGCTCCAGACGCGCGCCCGGATTGCCGAGTCGGGGCTGTAGGCGCCCCAGCCGAGAAAGCGTCCGTCCGCGGCGACGACGCGCACGGTGTCGCCCACCCAGGGACTGCCCTGGACTCGCGCGATCGCGCCGGCGTAAAGCCAGGGGTGGCGCCGCAGCAGCGAGCGCTCCTTGCCCGGCTTCAGGACCAGCGTGTCGCTCATCCGGCCCGCCGGGCACGCGGGTGGGCCGCGTCGTAGACGCTGGCCAGCCGCTGGAAATCGAGCGCAGTGTAGACCTGCGTGCTGCGGATGCTGGCGTGACCGAGCAGCTCCTGGACCGCGCGCAGGTCGCCGCTCGACTGCAGCAGGTGGCTCGCAAAGGAATGGCGCATCACGTGCGGATGCAGGCGCGAGGGCAGCGCCCGCGCGATGCCGAGCGCACGCAGCCGCGCCTGCACGGTGCGGTTGGCCAGACGCGTGCCGCGCCGCGACAGGAAGAGCGCATCGGCATCGGCATCGGGATGCTCGCCCAGGAAGATCGCGCGCGCCTCGAGCCAGCGCGCGAGTGCGGCCATCGCCTGCGCGCCCACCGGCACGGTGCGCCGGCGGGATCCCTTGCCGAGCACGTTCACCTCGGCCTCGTCGCGCGCGAACCAGCTGCGCGAGCGATAACCCGGACGATCGGCATGCGCGACATCGAGGCTGGTGAGCTCGGACAGCCGCAGCCCCGACGAATAGAGCAGCTCGAGCAGCGCATGGTCGCGCAGCGCCTCGAAGCGCTCGCCTGGCGTGCGCAGCAGCGCATCGGCCTGGTCGGGCGACAGCGCACGCGGCAGCCGGCGGGGCGCGCGCGGCGCGCGCAGCGTGCGCGCCGGGTTGGCGACCAGCCTGCCCTGCAGCACGATCTCGTCGAGAAAACCCCGCCAGCAGGACAGCCGTCGCGCGATCGAACGCGGCGACGCACCATCGCGCACCGCCCCAGCGACCCAGCGGCGCAGCAGCGACTCGTCGAGCGACTGCCACCCCGGCGCCTGCGGCGGCAGCAGGCCGGCGAGGATGGCGAGGTCAGCCTGGTACGCGGCGACCGTGCGGGGCGAGCAGCCCCGCTCGTGCGCCAGCCTGCCCAGGTAGGCAGCGAAATCGGCGTCGTGGAACGCGGCTGCGCTCACGCAACCAGCCGCGACAGCGCGGCGCTGCCGGTCTCGGCGATACGCTCGAGAAAGGCGGTGCCCATCCCGGTCTGGAAGCGCCCGGGATCGGGCGAACCCAGCACGAGCAGCCCGAAGGCGGCCGGACCGGCTCCCTTGCGCAGCGGCAGCAACGCGATCGAGCGGGTGGTGCTGCCGCCCTCCGGCAGCCATGCGGCAGCCATGAAATCGGCGTTGGGGCCACAGTAGGGCTGGCGCAGGCTGTCGGCGAGCGCGATCGCATCGCCGTCGACAGGGGCCGCCGCCGGCAGGCCCCGGTAGGGTTCGCGCAAGTTCCACAGGCGGATCGCGACCTGCGGCACGCTGAAACCGGCGCGCAGTTCGTCGATCAGCACCTGCGGCAGGGCCGCCGGATCGGCGACGAGCAGCAGCTGACGGCTCCAGCGCTGCAGCCGGTCGGTGATGGCATCGTTTTCCTGACCGATGCGGATCAGGTCGGCCAAACGCATCTCGAGCGCGCGATGACGCTCGCGCAGCACCTCGAGCTGCCGCTCCTGCAGCGAGATCGTGCGCCCGCCATGGGGATGGGGCACGCTGATCGAGGCGAGCAGTTCGGCATGCGACTCGAAGAACTCCGGATGGGCGCGCAGGTACTGCGCGACTTCGGGGGCACCGAGCGGATTCGGGGGGGTGGACATCGCGGGTTCGTGGCTTTCGTTCTCGGGTTGTTCAGTCGGGCAGATCGATCTCGCCCTCGAAGACCTGCTGTGCGGGGCCGGTCATCATGACCGGCGCGGCGGGAATGTCGGGCAACCAGGCGATCGTCAGCACGCCGCCGCGCGTGCGCACGTCGACACGCGGGTCGAGCAGACCGCGCCGGATGCCGGCGACCACGGCCGCGCAGGCGCCGGACCCGCAGGCGAGGGTCTCGCCGGCACCGCGCTCGAAGACGCGCAGTGCGATGCGGTCGCGGGCGAGCACCTGCATGAAGCCGGCATTCACGCGCCTGGGAAACGCGAGATGGTGCTCGATCAGCGGCCCGTCGCGGGCGACCGGTGCGTGATCGAGATCGGCCACCACCTGGACGGCATGCGGATTGCCCATCGACAGCACCGAAACCGCACAGAAGCCGTCACCGACCGGCAGTTGCCACACGGTGTCGTGGCCGACGGTGTGGGCGACAAGGCCTGCCGGATCGAAGGGCACGCGCAACGGGTCGAAGACCGGCGCACCCATGTCGACGGTGACCCGGCCGTCGCGCTCGAGGCGCGGCACGATCACGCCACCGAGGGTCCGCACACGGATCTCGTCGCGTCGGGCCAGCCCGCGATCGGCCACGTAGCGCGCGAAACATCGTGCCCCGTTGCCGCACTGCTCGACCTCGTGACCGTCGGCGTTGAAGATCCGGTAGACGAAGTCGACATCGTCGCCATCGGGCGGGGCGACCACGAGGATCTGGTCGGCGCCGACGCCGAGATGACGGTCGGCGAGCAGTCGCAGTTGCGCAGGCGAAAGCGCCATCGGCGCGCGCGTTGCGTCGAGCACGACGAAGTCGTTGCCTGCCCCATGCATCTTCGTGAACCGCAGCCGCATCACCGTCGCCCTCCCCTGCGAGTGCCTGTCCGCCGGCGCGGCCTGATTATCGCCGATACAAACCCGGCTCGCCCGGTGGCCTGGTCTTGAAGCGGCGGTGCGTCCACAGGTACTGCTCGGGAGCCTGCGCCACGCACTGCTCGATCAGCGCGTTCATACGCCGCGTGGCGGCGGCGAGATCGTCGCCCGGGAAATCCTCCCAGGCCGGCAGGAAGGTGGTGACGTAGCCTCGATCGACCATCCGCGTGATCATCGGCACCACCGCGGCGCCGGTCATCGCGGCCAGCCGCGCGAGCGAGGGTGCGGTCGCGCAGGCCACCCCGAAGAAGGGCACGAACAGGGCATCGCGGGGACCGAGGTCCATGTCGGGCGACAGCATGAACGGCACCCCGGCGCGCACGATGCGCACCACGGGACGCATGCCGTCGTTGCGCACGAACATCCCGCGACTGCAGAAACGCGATCGGCCGCGGGTCATCACCTCGGTGAGTGCGCGGCTCTTCTGGTTGGCGAACATCGCCGCCCCGGGCGAGTCGACCAGCGCGCGCACGCCACCGGCATCGAGCCCCACGAAATGCGGCGCAAGCAGGATCAGCGGCTTCCCCAGGTGACGGTCGAAGTGCTCCCGGCCTTCCTGACGCACCAGCCCCGCGATCCGCTCGGCCGGTTCGTGCCAGAGCACGAAGCACTCGAGAAAGCCGGCACCGAAGCAGTGGAAATGACGCCGCGCGAGCCGGCGGCGCTCGGCATCGGACATCGCCGGAAAGCACAGCGCCAGGTTGGTGAGCGCGATGCGCCGTCGCGGCAGCGCGGTCCACCAGAGGGCCTCGCCGAGCGCGAAACCGAGGCGCCGCACCCAGCGGTCGGGAAGGCGGGCGACCTGACGCAGCAGCCAGAGCCCCGCGCGCATCAGCGGCTCGCGCCTCATGGCTCGCCGCCAGGTCCGGCATCGGTCGGGGCGATCGGCGCGCCGGGCGGGCGCTTGTACCGGTTGTAGCCCCAGAGATACTGATCGGGCCTGCGGCGGATCAGCCCCTCCATCGCGGCATTGACCGCCTCCGGCGTGGGCTCGCCCTCGAAGGGCTCCAGCCGCACGGTCCAGCCCCGCCCGGATGGCAGTCGCGCCACCGACAGCAGCAAAACCGCGGCGCCGCTCGCCTGGGCGAGCCGCTGCGGCAGCGTCATCGTGTAGGCGGGCGCCCCGAGGAAGGGCACCCAGCGCCCCTCCCCCTCGCCCGGGACCTGGTCGGGAAGCAGGCCGACCACCTCGCCACGGCGCAGCGCGCGCAGCAGCGCCCGCACACCGGCCAGGGACGCGGGAGCGGCCGTCAGTCCGCCGCGGTTGCGCGCCGCGCGCAGCAGACGGTCGAGCGCGGCGCGGCGCGGCTGCCGATAGATCACGGTCGTCGGCCAGCGCCGGGCGACCCAGGGCGCCGCCACCTCGAAACACCCCAGGTGCGGCGTCAGGATCAGCACCCCCCGCCCGGCGGCGCTTGCCCGCACGAGCGGGCCCGGATCGTCGCAGACGACGCGTCGGTCGACCTCGTCGGGCCGGCGGAACCAGACCCAGGCCAGTTCACCGACCATCGCGCCGGCGGCCCGAGCGGCCGCCAGTCGCATTCGGGACGGGTAGCCGGCCCGCGCGAGGTTGGCACGCACCTTGTCGCGATAACCCGCCGAGATGCCATAGACGAGCATGCCGAGCAGCGCGCCGCCCGCCTGCAGCCAGGCCAGGGGAAGCCGCGCGATCAGCCGAAAGAAGGCGAGCAGCATCCGGAGCGTGACGGCCGTTTGTTGGCACCATGCCGCAGCAGCCGACGAGTCGACCCGGCACCGGCGACGTGGTCTATACTGCCGGCCGTCGCCGGTTTAACTGACAACTTGCGGGGCGACCGTCGCCCGGGGCACGGCCCCGGCGGCAAGGCAAAGTCCGCTAAAGCGTCGCCGCCTCCCCGAAGACGGCCGCAATGGCCGGATGCAAGCTGCACGGGCGCCGTGCATTCGAACCTTCGGAGAAGAGCTTTGGCCAAGGAATTCCTGTTTACCTCTGAATCGGTATCCGAGGGTCACCCCGACAAGGTGGCCGACCAGATCTCGGACGCGATTCTCGACGCTATCTTCACCCAGGACAAGTTCTCGCGGGTGGCCGCCGAGACCCTGGTCAACACCGGCCTGGTCGTGCTCGCCGGCGAGATCACCACCGGCGCTCATGTCGACTACATCGACGTCGCCCGGCAGACCATCAAGCGCATCGGCTACGACAACACCGACTACGGCATCGACTACCGCGGCTGCGCGGTGCTCGTGGCCTACGACAAGCAGAGCCAGGACATCGCGCAGGGCGTCGACGAAGGCCGCGGCCTCGACCTCGACCAGGGCGCCGGCGACCAGGGCCTGATGTTCGGCTACGCCTGCGACGAGACCCCGGTGCTGATGCCCGCGGCGATCCACTACGCGCATCGACTCGTCGAGCGGCAGTCGGAACTGCGCCGCGACGGGCGCCTGGCCTGGTTGCGCCCTGATGCGAAGTCGCAGGTCACGCTGCGCTATGTCGACGGCCGGCCGCACTCGATCGACACCGTCGTGCTCTCCACCCAGCACGCGCCCGAGGTTGCCCACGAGACGCTGCGCGAGGCGGTCATCGAGGAGATCATCAAGCCGGTGCTTCCCGCCGAGCTGATCCGCGGCGAGATCAAGTACCTGGTGAACCCGACGGGCCGCTTCGTCATCGGTGGTCCGCACGGCGACTGCGGGCTCACCGGCCGCAAGATCATCGTCGATTCCTACGGCGGATCCGCACCGCACGGCGGCGGCGCCTTCTCGGGCAAGGACCCGTCGAAGGTCGACCGCTCGGCCGCCTACGCGGCGCGCTACGTGGCCAAGAACATCGTCGCCGCAGGCCTCGCGAGCAAGTGTCTGGTGCAGGTCAGCTACGCGATCGGCGTGGCGCGTCCCACCTCCGTGATGGTCACCACCGAAGGCACCGGCAAGGTCAGCGACGAGCGGCTCGCGCAACTCGTGCAGGAGCATTTCGATCTGCGCCCGAAGGGCATCATCCAGATGCTCGACCTGCTGCGCCCGATCTACGGCAAGACCGCGGCCTACGGCCACTTCGGCCGCGAGGAGCCCGAGTTCAGCTGGGAGCGCACCGACAAGGCGGCAGCGCTCAAGGCTGCGGCCTGA
>JBIIHU010000322.1:0-3968 GCA_044235405.1 Burkholderiaceae bacterium | reverse complement strand
CCCGTGGGCGGGCGCGCCGCGGGCCGCTAGCGTTACGCAGTCCGCCTGGCCGCGCCTGGTCCGGCGCCGCTCGCCCCGCGCCCCGCGCCCCGCGCCCCGCGCCTCCAGGAGACGACCATGCCCCTGCTTGCCTTCACCACCTTCGCCATCCTGCGCGCGCCCTATGGCGATGCGCAGGTCCAGGGATTCTTCGACCGGCTTCCGGCCACGTTCGGCGCAGCCGACGCCTCCGAGGGCTTCGTCGACCGCTCGAGCCGCGACCCGGTCACCCTGAAGCACAGCTGGGGCGATTACGTGCCGGCCCGCTTCTTCGAACCCGGCCGGCACGGCGGCGTGGTCTTCACGCTCTCGCGCTGGCGCTCGCTCGAGGCGGTTCATGCCTATGCCTATGCGGGCACGCACGGCGAGGCCCTGCGCCATCGGCTCGAATGGTTCGAGAAGCCCGCATGGCCCAGCTACGCGGCCTGGTGGGTGGCCGACGACCACCGGCCCGACTATGCCGAGGCCACGGCGCGTCTGGAGCACCTGCACGATCACGGATCGACGCCGCACGCCTTCGACCTGCGCGCGCCCTTCGCCGCGGACGCGGCGCCGGCGACGATCGATCGTGAGGCTGCGCGGGCGATCGTGGCGCGCGCGCGGCCGGCCGACTACGACGAGGGGGCCCGTCGGCGCGAGCTCGACGCGATCGCCCGGGTGATGCAGGCCGGTGCCCGGCGCGAGTGATCCCTCAGCGCCCCTGGAAGACCGGCTTGCGTTTCTGCATGAAGGCCTGCCGGCCCTCGATGAAGTCCTGGCTCTCGTAGGCGAGGCGGGTGGCCGCCTCGATGCGCGCGGCATCGATCTGCGGGCCGGCGCGGCAGATCTCGTCGATCGCGATCTTCACGGAAGCCATGGTGAGCGGGGCGTTGGCCGCCAGCAGTTCGCACTCCTCGCGCACGGCGGCCTCGAGCTCGCCGCGCGCCACCACCCGGCTCACGTAGCCCATCCGCAGCGCATCGTGCGCCGTGAATCGCCGCGCGGTGAGGAAGATCTCGCGGGCGTTGGGTGCGCCGACCGTGTCGACCAGCTTCTTGATGCCGGGCCAGCGGTAGCCGATGCCCAGGCGCGCGGCCGGAATGCCGTAGCGCAGGCTCTCATCGGCGATCCGCAGGTCGCAGTTCAGCGTGATGGCCATGCCGCCGCCCAGGCACCAGCCCTGCAGCATCGCGATCGTGGGCTTGGTGCAGTCGGCCAGCCGGCTCATGCCGGCGTTGCCCAGGGCCTCGTAGCGCTGGTTGGCCTCGACCGAGTCGCGCACCTCGTCGAACTGCGAGATGTCGGCGCCCGACACGAAGGCCTGGTCGCCGGCGCCGCGCAGCACGATCACCCGCACCTGCGGATCGGCCGTCAGCGTGTCGACCGCGCCGGGCAACGCCTCCCACATCGCCACCGACATCGCGTTGTGCCGGCCCGGGTTGTCGAAGACGATCCAGCCGATGGGGCCGTCGATGCGTGCGTGCACGCGCCCTGCTTGCGCTGTCATGGGATTACTCTCCGGGGACTCATACCCTCAAGCCTATGTCCACGCGGCGAGCCCGGCATTCCGCATTCGGCCCGATTGCGCACCCCCGCGCCGCGCCTTTCGCGCGCCTGCTCGGGGTCATGGTCCTGAGTCTGGTCCTGCCGTGCTGCGCCTTCCGGCTGCCTCCCCTGCCCGAGCGGCAGGCGAGCGCCTTCCTGCCGGGCGAGCCGGGCAGCCCGCTCGCCATCGCGGCGGCTGCGCCGGGCACCGATGCGGCGGCGAGCGGCCTCACCCTGCTGCGCGACCCCATGGAGGCCCTGGCCAGCCGGGTGCTGCTCGCCCGCAGCGCGCAGCGCTCGCTCGACGTGCAGGTCTACATCTTCCATCCCGATGTGTCGGGGCGCCTGCTGATGCACGAGCTGTGGCGGGCCGCCGAACGCGGCGTGCGGGTGCGCCTTCTGATCGACGACAACGGCAGCGAGGGCATGGATCCGTGGATGCAGGTCCTGGATGGGCACCCGCGCATCGAGGTGCGGCTGGTCAACCCCTTCGCGCAGCGCGGGTTCAAGGCCGCCGGCTACCTGACCGAGTTCTCGCGGCTGAACCGTCGCATGCACAACAAGTCGTTCACGGCCGACGCGCTGGCCACCATCGTCGGCGGGCGCAACATCGGCGACGTCTACTACGGGGTGGACGAGACGATGGTCTTCGCCGATCTCGACCTGCTCGCGCTCGGGCCGGTCGCGCGCGACACCGCGGCCAGCTTCGACGCCTTCTGGAACAGCTCGCCAGCCTGGCCGGTGACGGCGCTGCTGCCGACGCCCGAGGCCGACGCGCTTGCGCCGCTCGCGCGCGCGCTCGCCGATCCGTCGGGCGACGCTGCAGTAGCCCGGCTGCTGGCCGAGCTGCAGGGCTCGCCCTGGCTGGGCGCGTCGCCGGGCGCGCTCGTGCCCCGGCACTGGGCCGCCACCCGGCTGCTATCCGATTCGCCGACCAAACTGGATGGCGGGCAGTCCGCCGGCGCGCCTGGCACGCGCATGGTCGAGCCGCTGACGGCGTGGCTGGGTACCGCCGAGCGCACGCTGGACCTGGTGTCGCCGTACTTCGTGCCCGGCGAGGCCGGTGTGAAGAGCCTCGCCGATCTCGCGCGGCGCGGCGTCAGGGTGCGCATCATCACCAACTCGCTGGCGGCGACCGACGTGATGGCCGTTCACGCCGGCTACGCGCGCCACCGCAGGGTGCTGCTGCAGGCTGGCGTCGAGCTCCACGAGCTCAAGCCCGATGCCGCCGCCCGCGGCCGCATCGCCCGTCTGCCGTGGCGCATGCGGCTCGCGGGATTCTCGGCGGCCAGCCTGCACGGCAAGACCTTCCTCGTCGACGGACGGCGGCTGTTCGTGGGCTCGTTCAACCTCGACCCGCGCTCGGCGCTGCTGAACACCGAAATGGGCCTTCTCGTTGATAGCGCAACCATCGCCGGCGAGCTCGCGGCGGCGATCGAGCGCGACCTGCCCGCGGCGACCTGGCGGGTGGTACTCGGTCCGGACGGGGAGCCGCGGTGGATCGAGACGGGCGCCGATGGGACGACAACGCTGGTCGGCGAGCCGGGCGCGAGCTTCGCGCGTCGGCTGGGTGCGAAGCTGCTGTCGTGGCTGCCGATCGAGGGTCTGCTGTAGGGCATCCGGGCCGCGAGCGTCAGACCCGCCGCGCCAGTGTCACCGCGATCGCCGATCCCGCCCCGACGAGCGCGCACCAGCCGCGCAGCCACCCGCGGGCCGGCGAGTCGGCGAGCGCCGCGGCCTGCGCGGCCTCGTCGCGGTGGTGGCGCTCATCGGCCTGGCAGCGCAGCAGCAGTTCCAGCAGCAGCGGCGGCCCGCCTTCGCGCTGCATCCGCTCGATCTGCTGCTGGTAGTGGGCATCGACGAAACGCTCGACGGCCGCGATGGTCGCGTAGAGCGCGCGCCGGCCCGCGAGCGCGGGCAGCGCGCCGGTCAGCCATCCGGCGAGCTTCCAGGGGCCGAGCAGGCGGCTGCGCTGTCGCGGCGGCAGCCAGCCCTCGATCAGGCGCAGGTGCTCGGCCTCGGTGGCCGCATGACGCGTGGCGAAGGCGATCAGCTCGTCGTCGCCGCGACGCCGCGCCACCGCCAGCACGCCGCGGTAGATGAAGACCGCGCCGGTCTCGCCGGCGTGGTCCGAGCGCAGCTCGCGCACCATGGCGCGCGACAGGTCTTGCACGGTACCGTCGCTGGCCCGCGCCTTGCCCTCGAGCGCCCGCGCGACCGCCTGCATCGGCGGGCGCACCCTGAGGAAGCCGCGGTAGGCGAGTTCCATCGCCGCCAGGCCGCCGGGCAGATCGGCGATGCGCGCCAGCCAGCGCCAGCCCGGCAGGCGCCGCCACATCGCGACGAAGGCCGCCGCGCCGCTCAGCCGCGAGCCGTCGGCGCGCTGCACGTGGAAGCGCGCGAGC